>NZ_JBHUSE010000004.1:0-335730 GCF_042674585.1 Arthrobacter sp. NPDC057013 | reverse complement strand
TCCTCCCTGAACGCCGGCCTCTACTCCACCGGCCGGATCCTGCGCTCCATGTCCGTGGCCGGCTCCGCCCCCAAATTCGCCCAGCGCATGAACAAAGCCGGCGTCCCCTACGGCGGCATCGCCATCACCGCCGGCGTCTCCCTGCTCGGCGTCCCCCTGAACTACCTCGTCCCGTCACAGGCCTTCGAAATCGTCCTGAACATCGCCTCCGTAGGCATCATCGTCACCTGGGCCACCATCGTCCTGTGCCAGATCCAACTCAAACGCTGGGCAGACAAAGGCTGGCTCAAACGCCCCTCCTTCCGGATGTTCGGCGCCCCCTACACCGGCTACCTCTCCCTGCTGTTCCTCACCGGCGTCCTCGTCATGGTCTTCATCGACTCACCCCTGACCCTCCTCGTCACACTCATCGCCATCGCCCTCATGATCGCCGGCTGGTACGCCTGCCGCAAACGCATCCACGAAATCGCCGAAGCCCGCGAAGGCTTCACCGGCATGTCCCCCGTCATCGCCAACCCGACACCCATCACATAAGACCCGATTCAGCACAAAACCCAGACCGCCAGCCAGACAAAGAAAGCACATGACAACAGAGTCCCAATCCACCTTGACCGCATCCGACAACCGTTCGCACGATGGTCGGCCCCAAGAACCAAAGCCCCAACAGGTCCAGTCCGATGGCGAAGCCGAATCACACCGCCCGGCCCTGAAATCTGCCGGCCACGTGATCGTCGACTCGCTGGCCGCCCATGGCGTGGCCCGCACCTATGTCGTTCCCGGTGAAAGCTTCCTCGACGTGCTGGACGGGCTGCACAATTCCGACATCGAGACCATCGTGTGCCGCCACGAGGGCGGGGCGGCCTACATGGCCGAGGCAGACGGCAAGATGAACCAGCTGCCGGGAATCGCCATGGTCACCCGCGGGCCCGGCGCCGCGAACGCGCACGTGGGGCTACACACGGCATGGCAGGATTCGACGCCGGTGCTCCTGTTCGTCGGCCTGATCCCATTCGCACACCGGGACCGAGAAGCGTTCCAGGAGTTCGACATCAAAGCCTGGTTCGACACCGGCGCCAAAAGGGTCATGGTCCTTGACCACGCGGACCGGGCCTCCGAGATTGTCGCCGAGGCGATGTTCGCCGCCATGAGCGGACGTCCCGGGCCGGTAGTTGTGGGCCTGCCCGAGGACATCCTCCGCCAAATGATTAAACCGGAACTGCACCCGCCCATCCCCGTCGCAGCCGGCGGAATGAGCAGCCGGGATGCGGAGGCTCTCAAGGCTGCTCTTGCCGAGTCCACCAAGCCCCTTTTTGTGACTGGCGGCAACGACTGGACGCAGTCGGCGGCGGACCAGCTGACGGCTTGGCTCGAACGGCACCAGATACCCGCTGCAGCGGAGTGGCGGACCCAGGGAACCGTTTCCTTTGATTCCCCGTCCTATGTCGGGCCCATCGGGTACGGCCGTCCGCGCCCCACCTATGACCTGCTTGACGAAACCGACCTCCTGGTATTTGTCGGCACGGTGCCAGGAGACGTGATTACGGACGGATTCGTCTGCCGGCAGGACTGGAGCAAGCAGAACTTCCTGGTCACAAGCGACCCTGCACTGCGGGGCCGTTCGGGTCCGGTCTCCCGGCAGATCCTCGCGAAACCGGACGCGTTTGTCCGCGACCTGGCGCTGATCGACCTACCGGTAAAGGAGGAGTGGAAGGCGTGGACGGGCCGGATGAGGGCCGAGCAGGAGTCCTTTGCCGCGCTCCCGCCGTCGGCTCCGTCTGCAGGCCGGGCAAGGATGGACACATTGATGGCAAACCTGGTCCCCGGACTGCCGGAGGACGCGCTGGTGACGTTCGGCGCTGGCGAACACACCAACTGGGCGCACCGGTACTTCCCCACCCGCCGCTACGCCTCCATGATCAGTGCCCGCAACGGCTCCATGGGCTACTCCATCCCGTCGGCCATCGCGGCGTCCCTGGCAGAACCGCAGCGCCGGGTGGTGACCATCGCCGGCGACGGGGAATTCCTCATGAATGGGCAGGAATTGGCCACGGCAGCCCAGTACGGCGCCACACCGCTGGTCATCGTCATGGACAACCAGGAGTATGGCACCATCCGCACCCATCAGGAGCGCCACTACCCGGACCGGGTGTCCGGCACGCAACTGAAGAACCCCGACTTCGGCTTGATGGCCAGGGCGTTCGGCGGTTTTGGCGTCACAGTCACCGAGGACAAGGACGTTCCCGCCGCCCTCGCCGCGGCCCTCGCCGCCATCGATGAAGACGGCGTCTTCGCCCTCATCCACCTCGTCGTTGAGCAGCGCGTCAAGGCGTATTCAACCACCGTCTGACAGAACAGCCGACGACGGCGGTACCTGCCGCCGCCGTCGTCGGCTATCGATACGAGCCATGAATCTCGCTGCCGGATGGAATCAGAACAGCTGCGCCGGATCTGTGCAGCCGGCCCACCGGGCTGACAATAAACGCAAATGAAAACCGGCGAGGCAGCGGCTACGTCGCCCCGAAACCCCGGGTAACAGTCCACGGCGCCGCGGCCTATAGTGTGGGTCCATGCGCATCGAAATCCCTGCCGCGGAAGGCATCGCCGAGGCCCTTGTGGCCCGCCCGTCCACCACAACCGGCCCTGTTCCCGGCGTCATCCTCTACATGGACGCCTTCGGCCTGCGTCCTCGAATCCAGGAGATGGCCCAGCGTATCGCCGACTGGGGTTATGTGGTGTTGGCGCCGAACGTTTTCTACCGTGAAGGGTCCATCGCCGAGCTCGCCCCGGCCGGGGACATGTCCACCCAGGAAGGCAGGGAGGCTGCAGGCAAGGCTGCCTTCCCCCGGGTTGGCCGCCTGACGCCGGACAAGGCGCTGCCGGACATCGATGCGTGGGCGTCCGCGCTGGCCGGGCTCGACGGCGTGGCTTCAGGCCCCATCCGGACCACCGGTTACTGCATGGGCGCCCGGCTCGCTGTCCGCACCGCAACGTCACTCCCGGACGTGCTCGCAGCGTGCGGCTGCTTCCACGGCGGCGGCCTGGCAACCGACGAGCCGGACAGCCCCCACCTCAAACTGGGCAACGCACGGGCCCGGTTCGTTTTCGGCCACGCGGATCATGACCGCAGCATGGCACCGGACGCCGTCGCCCGGCTCGGTGCAGCCCTCCAAGCCGCAGGGCTTACAGCGTCCAACGAAATCTATGCCGGTGCGTCCCACGGCTACACCATGGCCGACACCTCCGCCTACAACCCGGAAGCCACCGAGCGGCACTTCCAGGAGTTGCAGGCTCTGCTCGACGCGACGCTGAAAGGCTGACCTCCCCTGGTCACCACTCGGGGCCAGATTGGCCGCCCTCCTCCCCGGGCCGGCAGCGCCGCGGGCATAAGTGGCGCTGACCCTGAGCACCGAAAGCTGGATCTATAAGGTGGCGGCGGGCCTGCCCGCGGGACTTTATGCTGCGCTGTATCACGCGTAATCCGGGAACTTACTGGCGGGTAAGGGTTACGTTCGCCGGATGCAGGGGCTAGCCTTTCGGTGGTGGCCCGCGGCAACGATCATGGGCAGGAACCCGTGCGGAGGGCCGGATTTATGGCGAAGGCAGTTACATTTTCCATGACAGCCATGCCCAAAACCGGTGCACAGGGCTGCTTCCGCGACACCGTCTTGAGTCTGCGGACTGATGACGTCCAGGACTGCATCCTGTCGATGTTTCATGTCAGCGACTCCTACGCTCTGTTCAGCGGCGAAGCCCTCCCTGCCCCGCACACCACCAGCAGCGCTGCACTCCGGGCGTATCTGCTCCAGCGGCTCGCCGGAGACGGCGCCGCCCTGGACCTGGACGTAAAGATCGCCCGGGTGCCAGAATCGGCCCGCTCCTGCTCGTGACCTGAACCGCGGCCCTTCTCCCTGGAGTCTTCGTCTCCAGGGGCCGAAGCTGCGGCACGGTGAACCCAGCCAGCCGATGGACAGGCCATCACGCCGACACGCGAAAGGGGTGCACCGCAATTTGGTGCACCCCTTTCACCGGCGTTCCGCTCAGTCCTTTTTGAAGGCGTCCTTGACCTTCTCACCAGCCTGCTTCAAATCACCCTTGGCCTGATCGGCCTGGCCTTCGGCGCGCAGGCCCTCATCTCCTGTTGCGGCGCCTGCAGCTTCCTTGCCCTTGCCACCGGCCTTCTCAGCGGCGTTCTCGATCTTGTCGCCCAGTCCCATGATGCTTCCTCCTCTGGTTGGCAGCCGTTTCAAACGGCCTAAACATAAGCTAAGCATGCTTAGTAGCCCGTTTCAAACCATCGACTTTCATCCAGCGTGCAGTTCGCCTCAACCTCACCAGGGCCGCCACCGTCGACCTGCCCTACGACAAGTACGGAGAACACTCCTTTCCCTGGCCGCAGTCCGGGACAACTGCCAGACCCCTTGACTCGCTCCCGCTCCCGGGGCACGCTGCAGGGGTCCGGAAAGTTTCCTCGATGAAGGACATCACCATGCCCACGGCAAATCACGAAAACCTCGGCCCCGACCTCTCACGGATCGCTGAACTCGCTGCGCAGCTTCGGGTGGACTCCATCCGGTCGAGCACCTCCGCAGGGTCGGGCCATCCAACGTCGAGCATGTCCGCCGCAGACTTGCTGGCTGTCCTTGTGAGCCGTCATTTGCGCTATGACTGGGACGCCCCGGGCCTGGATGCCAACGATCACCTGATCTTCTCCAAAGGCCACGCCTCTCCCCTGCTCTACTCGGTCTTCAAGGCGGTCGGCGTCGTCTCTGACGAGGAGCTCATCACCGGCTACCGCCGCTTCGGCCAGCGCCTGCAGGGACATCCGACACCGGCACTGCCGTGGGTAGACGTCGCGACGGGCTCGCTGGGGCAGGGACTACCCGACGGCGTTGGCATCGCCCTTGCCGGGAAATACCTTGACCGGCTGCCCTACCGGGTCTGGGTGCTGTGCGGCGACAGCGAATTCGCGGAAGGCTCCATCTGGGAAGCCCTGGATAAGGCCTCCCACTATGGCCTCACCAACCTGATCACCATCGTCGACGTGAACCGGCTGGGGCAACGGGGCGAGACCGAACTCGGCTGGGACATGGAGACCTACGCCCGGCGGGTCGAGGCTTTCGGCGCGCAGGCCATCATCATCGACGGTCACGAACTCGACGTGATAGACGAGGCCTTTTCGGCTGCGGCAGAATCGCCCAAGGACAAGCCCGTTGTCATCCTCGCCAAAACCGTCAAGGGAAAGGGCTTCGCCGAGGTCGAAGACAGCCCGGACTGGCATGGAAAACCCTTCCCGCCCGAAATGGCTGAGAGGGCGATCGCCGAACTCGGCGGCGAAAGGACACTGACCCTGCGCGGGCCTCTGCCGGAGGGCGGGTCAAAAACAGCCATCAACGCTCCCGGCACAGCACTTCCCAGCTACAAAATGGGCGAGAAGATCGCAACACGAAAGGCTTACGGCGACGCGCTGGCGGCGCTTGGTGGCAACGACGCCACCGTTGTGGCCCTCGACGGTGAGGTCGGCAATTCCACCCATTCCGATGAATTCGCCAAGGCGTTCCCTGACCGGTTCTTTGAGATGTACATCGCAGAGCAGCAACTCATCGCGGCCGCAGCCGGCCTCAGCACCCGGGGATATAAAGCCTTCGCCTCCACCTTTGCCGCGTTTCTCACCCGCGCCTCTGACTTCATCCGCATGGGTTCCATATCCGGGGTCGATCTTCGCCTTTGCGGCTCCCACTCCGGCGTTGAGATTGGCGCCGACGGCCCCTCCCAGATGGCCCTGGAAGACCTCGCGATGATGCGGGCCGTGCATGGCTCCACTGTCCTCTACCCTGCCGACGCCACCAGCACAGCCGCACTGGTGCAGAGCATGGCGGAAACCCCAGGCATCAGCTATCTCCGGACCACGCGCGGTGCCTACCCCGTCCTGTACGGCCCTGCAGAGCAGTTCCCCGTGGGCGGTTCCAAGCTCCTCCGTTCCTCCGGCAACGATGACGTCACCCTCATCGGCGCGGGCGTCACCCTTCATGAAGCACTCAAGGCGGCAGAAATCCTGGCCGCTGAAGGAATCCAGGCCCGCGTCGTCGACTGCTACTCCATCAAGCCCATAGACACAGAGACGCTGCTCACCGCAGCAGGCGAGACGCAGGGCCGGATCGTCATAGCTGAAGACCACCACCCTGAAGGCGGCATGGGATCAGCAGCCAAGGATGCCCTTCTCGTGGCACCACCAAGTGATTTGTCCATTGCCCACCTGGCCGTCCGTGGCATGCCCGGGTCCGGAACCGGGCAGGAGCTCCTCGCCTGGGCGGGCATTGACGCCCAACACATCGCAGAGGCAGCCCGCCACCTGGTAAAGGCAGGGACCCTCATCGGCCCCGGCGGTGCGGCTCTTCCTGAGAAGCCGTGGGCGTCATAAACAGCATCGAACAGGGACAGCAAACAGGACCAAGGCCCTAGGTTCGCCACAGGGCGTGTCTAGAGGTGGCCGGCGCGCCCGTGGCGTGCGGTGTTTGTAGGGAGCGCAGGATACTTTCAGGCGGAGCTGACACGATAGCTCCATGAATTCCGGAAATCCCCTGCCTCGACGCTTCCTGCTGCTGGGTACGGCTGCCACCGCGACGGGCGGCGCGCTGGCCCTGTCCGCTTGCTCCGTCTCCCCCTCAGGCAGTACCACTGTCCCTCCGGCTCCCGGCGCTTCAGCGCCGCCAGGACACCCTTTCCGGATCGGGAAGCTCAGCGAGATTAACGTCGGCGGCACCGCCACCGGGAAAGCCAATGGAAGGACCGTCGTTGTTTTCAGACCCGAAGACCGCAAGGTCGTGGCCTACGACGCAACGTGCACGCACGCCGGCTGCCCGGTGGCGCCTGCCGGTACGAACTTCGAATGTCCCTGTCACGGCTCCACGTTCAACGGATCGGACGGCAGCGTCGTCACCGGGCCGGCGCGCCGCCCTCTCACGCCTCTAACCGCCGCCATCGACGGGGACTGGATCACGGTCGTCCTCTGACAACTCGGACTTCCCCAAATGGCACGTGGCGCCTCGCATGGACTGACGGTCTGCTCTTGGGGACCCCAAGGCCAGATAGGGGCGCCGCAGGCTCGGTCATGCCTGTCCGCACGGCCCGACTGGACGGCCGGGATCCTCACCGCCGCCTTCGCCACGAGCACATTGTTTATGTTGAATCTGCATTGCATCGATCTGCTCCAATGCCTATACCCCGGGTCGCTGAGGAACCACCCGCTGTCCCGAATCTGTGTGGAGCGCGTCATCTGTTCCCGCTGCATTAGGCTAGCCTCCCGCCAGGCTCCTCCGCTCGTTGGATTACCGCGGTATTTTTCGGCAGGGCCCTGAGCCTCCACGTTGACGGATCGGCCGGTGGCGCTCACAAAGACTAAAGGAACCGAAAGCAAAATGGGGACGCCCAACTTGGTACAACTAGGCCACGGTCTACTACAGCCAGGGATGCGGATAATGCCTCGGCATCCTGCTTCAGATTTTCAGTGGCCCGCCTCGCACTTTGCCAAACACTGTCCCGCACTTTTCTCCGGTGTGGCTTGTTCCAAGTTCCAGGGATGTCTCAGAAAGTGCCGGCATCAATGACAAAGCGGTACCGCACATCGCTGGCCAGGACCCGTTCATAGGCCTCGTTGATCTTGTTGGCCGGAATGACCTCGACCTCCGCCTCGAGGCCGCGGGCTGCGCAGAAGTTCAGCATGTCCTGCGTCTGGCGGATGCCGCCCATTTTTGATCCGGCCAGGTTCCGCCGGAAAGCCACAAGAGACCAGGCGCGCTGGTTCAGCGGCTTGGCGGGCAGCCCCACGAGAACCATGGTGCCGTCCAAAGCCAGAAGCGAAAGGTACTGGTCGACGTCGATATCTGCGGAGACGGTGTTGATGATCAGATCAAAGTACCCAGCCAGAACTTCGAACGTTCCGGGGTCCGACGTAGCGTAGTAGTGTTGCGCCCCCAGGCGGAGCGCGTCCTCCTGTTTCTTGAGCGACTGGCTGAGCACCGTGACATCTGCACCCATGGCAGCCGCGATCTTGACGCCCATATGGCCCAGCCCGCCCATGCCGATGATCGCCACACGCCGACCGGGGCCGGCATTCCAGTTCCGCAAAGGCGAGTACATGGTGATCCCGGCGCACAGCAGAGGAGCAGCGGCAGCAAGTGAAATGCCGTCAGGAATCCGCAGGACATAGTTCTCGTCGACGACGATGCTGGTGCTGTAGCCGCCTGCGGTGGGCAGGCCGTCCCGGCCCACCGAGTTGTAGGTACTGACAGATCCCACGAGACAGTGCTGTTCCTCGCCAGCCCGACAGTTGACGCAATCACGACAGGAGTCCACGAAGCAGCCCACGCCCACACGGTCCCCGAGTGCATAGCGCGTCACCTTGCTTCCAACAGCCTCGACGACGCCGGCGATCTCGTGCCCCACGACCACCGGGTATTTCACGCTGGCCCAATCGCCACGGGCAGTGTGGATGTCGGAGTGGCAGATTCCAGTGAACTTGATGGCGATTTGTACCTCGAACTCACCGGGCTCGCGGCGTTCAACTGTGCCAGCTTCCAAGGGTGCCGTCGGCGAAGTTGCGACATAGGCTTTGGCAAGGGTGGGCATGGTGTCTCCTTGACTGCTCGTAGGGACGGGCTCGGGGCGTCCTTGTGTCGATTGCTCCGCAAGTGCCCTTTTGGACGCTCAAAACGGCACCTACGGAGCAATCGTGGGTTAGTTGGCCAGGGATGACGCGGGAATCGTGACGAACCCAAGGGCCTTGTCCACCACGTTTTCCAATGGCTCACCGCTGCTATACCGTTTCAGGTTGTCCACGAACAGCCGGCCAAGGTCGTCGAGATACTCCTCGGTGTCACCGCTCATGTGGGGTGTGATGATGACGTTCTCCATGCCCCACAGAGCGTGGCCTTCGGGCAGAGGCTCGGGATTCACGACATCAAGCGCGGCCCCGGCGATGGAGCCAGCTACCAGGGCGTCGGTAAGGGCGCCGGTGTCGACGAGCTCTCCCCGGCCAACATTGATCAGGTGCGCGGAGGGCTTCATCGCCGCCAGGACCTCGGCGTTGACCAATCCCCTGGTGCCGTTGGTCAGGGGTGCGGCGAGGACCAGGTAGTCGTAGCCGTGGACGACGGCGGCCAGGTCAACCGACGAGTGGATCCGGCCGAAGTCGGAATCCCCGGTCCGGCCGGTCCGGCCGGCGCCGTCGACGTTCATGCCGACCGCGCGGAAGAGTCGCGCGGTCTCCCGGCCAATGGATCCGGTTCCCACCACCAGAGCGCTCTGACCGTGGATCTTGCGAGTGACCCGGTGCTGCCAGCGCTGTTGCTGCTGCAGCCTGAACGAGCCCTGTGCGTCCTTGGCCATATCCAGCACAAAACCCAGCGCAAACTCCGCGATGGCCCGGCTCAGCACGCCGCGGGAGTTTGTGTAGGTAACGTCGCTGGCGACCAGCTCGTCAAACATCAGCTGGCTGACTCCCGCCGCCGTGGCGTGGACCCATCGCAGGGACGAGGCGGCGCCCCAGTTCTCCCGCAAGGCCGGCGAGAACGAGTGCCACTGGTACAGCACATCTGCGCCGTCCAAAGCCTCCGCCAAGCCCTCGGCCTTGGTCAGCCGGACCTCCGCGAGCTCCTCGACCTCCGCCAGGCGGGGCGGCAGCGCCTCGCGGTAAAGGGCAGCGACGATGGGACGCTTGCGTTCCGCGCGGGTCATCGCACTGACGTTGCGGCGGTGCCGTCCGCGTAGTCCCCGGCGAGGGCACTGATGGCGGACAGCACAGCGGCGGTGAATTCCGAAGTGGACGAGGTTCCGCCGACGTCGCGGGTGCCGGAGCCGTCCCGAAGGGCGGATTCGAACGCGGCTTGCAGGTGGGCAGCGGCCTCGGGGTGCCCGAGGTGTTCAAGCATCATCGCCCCAGACCAGATCTGCCCCACAGGGTTTGCCAGACCCTTCCCGGCGATATCCGGGGCCGAACCATGGACCGGCTCGAACAGGGACGGGTAATCGCCCTCGGGGTTCAGGTTTGCGCTGGGCGCCAGGCCGATGGAACCGGTCGCTGCACTTCCCAGGTCCGAAAGGATGTCACCGAACAGGTTGGAAGCCACAATGACATCCAGGGCCCAGGGCTTCAGGACCAGGTGCGCGGCGAGTGCATCCACCAGTTCGCTGGTGAGGGTGACCTCGGGGTACTCGCGGACCGCTTCGGCAACCACCTCGTCCCAAAAGGGCATGGTGTGCACGATGCCGTTGCTCTTGGTGGCCGAGGTAAGTTGCCCGCGCCTTGATGCGGCCAACCGAGCAGCATAGTGCGCCGCCCGCAAGACACCCAGACGTGTGAAGACGCTGGTCTGCATGGCACTTTCCTCAGGCTGCCCCCGGTAGATGCGCCCGCCGACCTCCGAGTATTCCCCTTCGTTGTTTTCCCGGACAATGAGGAGGTCGATCGGATGCTTGGCCGCGAGCGGTGACGCAACGCCGTCGAGCGTTTTGACCGGGCGGAGGTTGATGTACTGCTGAAATTCCCGGCGGATCGGGATCAGCAGCCCCCACAGCGATTCGGTGTCCGGGACCTCCGGGGATCCCACCGCGCCGAGGAAAATGGCGTGGTGTTTGGCGAGCTGGTCCAGCCCGTCAACGGCCATCATCCGGCCGTGCTTCGCATAGTATTCGGATCCCCAGTCGAAGTACGTGAACTCCAGGCTGAGGGAGTGAAGTTCCGCGATGCGTTCAAGGCATTCGACGGCCGCGGGGACAACTTCGTTCCCGATGCCGTCGCCGGGAATAACGGCGATCTTGTGGGTACTCATGGCATTTTCCGTTCCGGCAGGCCGCCCGGCAGCTGTTGCCAGCGGGCACCCGGTCCTCCAAGGTTGACAATGGTGCTTTTGGGTTCCGTCATCTCATGCACGGCATACCTGACGCCTTCCCGGCCGACGCCGGATTTTTTGAAACCGCCGAAGGGCATGGAGTCGATGCGGACGTCGCTGGTCTCGTTGATCACCACGGCGCCCACGTGCAGCCTCTCGGCGATGGCCAGCGCTCGGTCAATGGATCGGGTGAACACGCCTGCCTGAAGGCCGTAGTCGGAGCTGTTGGCCGCTTGGACCGCGTCTGCGATCCCGATGAAGGGCATGAGGCTGACCACCGGACCGAACACTTCGTCGCGGATCACCCGGCACTCCGGCGGCACGTCGGTCAGAACCGTCGGCTCGTAATAGGCGCCCCGCCGCTTCCCCCCGGCCTGGACGCGCGCTCCGGCGGCCTTGGCCTCTTCCACCCATTCCTCGACCCTCGTGGCCTCCGCCTCGGAGATGAGCGGGCCGACGTCGGTACTGCGGTCCAGTTTGGGCCCTGTTTTGAGCGCCGCTGCACCGCGGGTTACCCGCTCGAGCACTTCCTCGAACAGGGAGATGTGCACGTAGACACGCTGGACCGAGAGGCAGTTTTGTCCGGCCACACCAAAGGCTCCGGCCACGATGGCATCAGACGCCTGGACGGCGTCCGCATCTGCGCAGACAATCGTTGGGTTGTTCCCGCCGAGCTCGGAGAGGATCTTCTTGGCCCCGGCGGTGGCCGCAATGCGGTCCGCAGTGCGGGGACCGCCCGTGAAGGAAATCAGATCGACCTGCTCATCGCCCACCAGTGCTTCGGAGACGCCGGGGCCGGAGACGATCACGGCGATGCGTCCGGACGGGACGCCGGCTTCGAGCAGCAGCTGGACAAAGGCCAGCCCGGTCAGCGGGGTCCGGCCGGACGGTTTAAGTACGACGCCGTTCCCCCCGATGAGGGCAGGGCCCAGCTTGTGTGCCACCAGGTTGAGCGGATCATTGAACGGAGTGATCGCCGCAATTATCCCCACCGGCTTCCGGCTGTACCAACCGATCTTGCCCGCGCCGGAAACGCTGTCCTCGAAGCCCAGCGTCTCCCCCGTTAGTTCTCCGGAGGCAGCAGCAGAAAGCCGCAGGGTCTCGATGCAGCGGCCTACCTCACGCTCCGCCTCGGTGATGGTTTTGCTGCTCTCCGCGGCGATGATCCGGGCGAATCGATCAGACTGGTCGGCGAGAAGCTGCCCTGCGGTCTCCAACGTCTGTCTGCGGGAGCGCAAGGGCCACTCTGCACCCTGGAGATGGCGGTGGATATGGGCGACCGCCCGGCGGACGTCCTGCGGGGAGGAGGAGCAGACCCGGCCTAGAAGAATGCCGTCTTCCGGGTCGCGTATCTCCAAAATCATGTCAGCGGTCTGCCATTGGCCTTCGAAGAAGGCTCCGCCGGGAAGGTTGGCGATTTCTGCCCGGCTGTACCCTGTTTCCGGGCGCGCTTCAGCCAGGGTTTCCGATGCTGTCATGGATCCCTCGCCTACTTGACTCGGTCAATGATCTTGGCGGCGGCGCCGATGAACGGCAGGAACCACGGCGGGCCGAAGTGGCCCGGCACGGGCGGGTTCTTCAGGTCTTCCCACACGTTGGCGGACTTGTCGCCGCCCATGTAGTGGGCCATGCGCTTGCCCATGTGGGCAGCCATCTGCACGCCGTGGCCGCTGTAGTTGAGCGAGTAGAAGAGCCCGTCGTGGACGCCGGCGTGAACCATTTGGTCCATCGACAGGTCCACGAGTCCGCCCCACGTGTAGTCCACTCGGGCGTTAGACAGGTAGGGGAAGAGCTCGAGCATGGCCTTACGCAGGATCTCGCCGCTCTTGACGTCGGAGTCCGGGCTCGACAGTGCGAAGCGGGCACGGCCGCCGAACAGAAGCCGGTTGTCAGGCGTGATGCGGAAGTAGTAGGTGAGCATCTTGCTGTCCGAGGCCTGGCGCCGGTTGGGCAGGATGCGGTTCACGACGTCCTCGGGCAGCGGCTCGGTCACGATGATGAAGCTGCCGACCGGGATCACCCGGCGCTGCAGCCATGGAGTGACGCTGCCGGTGTAGCCGCTCGTGGCAACCAGGACCTGCTTAGCCCGGGTGATGCCGCGGCTGGTGTGCACATCGTGCACCGTGCCGTTGATTCGCTTGAGCTCGGTCACGCCTGCGCTCTCGCAGATCTGCGCCCCGGCCAGGACGGCCGCCCCTGCAAGGCCGTGGGCGAACTTGCCCACGTGGAGTCCGGCTCCCAAGGGGTCCATCATGGCGCCCTTGTAGAAGTCGGTGCCGATCTCGCTGTGGATCTCGGACTTCGGGATCAACTTGACGTGGTGGTCCACCAGCCTGGCCAGCAACTCTTGGGACTTCCGGAAGCCCTCGTTGTGCGACTCGTGGAACGCCAGTGAGAGCTTGCCGAAGCGGTTGAAGTCGCAATCGATCGCGTAATCGTGGACGAGCTTCTCGATCGTGTCGATGGCGTCGTTGTACTCGCGGAACATCTCCACGGCACGGCTCTCCCCGTACCGCTTCACCGCAGTGCTGAAGCCGATGGCCAGCCCGGTGGTGGCCATGCCGCCGTTGCGGCCGGACGCGCCCCACCCGACGGTGTGCCGTTCGAAGACCGCAACGCTCGCGCCTTGCTTGGCAAATTCCAGGGCTGCGGACAACCCGGTAAATCCGGCGCCGATGATTGCCACATCGACATTTTCGGGTACCGGTGTCTGCCGGTAATCGCCGGAAGGCTCGGCGGTGTCCAGCCAGTAAGGAATGAGTTTCACGGTTTGACCTTTCGCCTCGAAATCGGTTTAGAGACCGAGGTACTTGTTGATCTCGTCCAGAGACTTAACAGAGTTGTAGTCATAGCCCTCAGTAATGGGGTCATAGCCACGGTCCAGCACCCAGAGGTTCCGGAAGCCCATGTCGTGCATCGGATGCATGTCGTAGCGTGTGTGTGAGGAGATGTGCAGGAAGTCCTCCGGCTTGGCGTTCAGGGTGTCGAGCATGTACTCGAAGGCCTGGTACCGCGGCTTGTAGGCCCGGGCCTGCTCAGCCGTCAACACGGCGTGGAAGTCTGCGCCGAGCTTCGGGATGCTGATGTCCAGGAAGCTGGTGTCCGCGTTGGACAGGGCCACCAGCTTGAAGTTGTCGCCCATCAGCTTCAGCGGAGCCGGCACGTCGTCGTGGGCAACCCAGCCGCGGACCGCCTCAGCGAACTGCGCGCCGGCACCAGGGGTCGGCCCGATGCCCCAGCGCTTGCACACGCGGTCAAAGGAATCCTGAAGGATCGCCTCGTACGGCTTGTAGTCGCCAAGGACCTCGTCGAACCGGTACCCGCGGAACTGCTTCTTGAAGGTAGGCCACTGCTCCTCAGAGATACGGCCCTCGAGCAGGCGACGGGTCGTGGGATCAATGTCGAAGTTGATAAGCGTGCCGTAGACATCAAAAGAGATGTACTTCGGCCGGGATTTCGTGTCTGCCATGATTCGTCCGTTCATTGAAATGTTAGTGCCGGGCCTGGATCGTTAGCCATCAGCTATGCCTGTCGGAACTGCAGGAATTTTTCCGAACTGGAAGTCCCTTCAGCCCGTTGTTCTCGACTGTAGGCCCGGAAATTGTCAATTGTCAACAGTTTCTAATGAGATTCTTTCTCAAAAAACGCGCTGCAGATTCCAGGACGATTAATCTCATCGTCAATTGTTGACAATCAGCGATCCGCGCGGTTCCATTGCTAATGGATGCGGAACGAGATCCGGATCACAGCCCGCATGAAGCACCAACCGCCAGCACCGCCCTCGCCTCTGCCTAAGCGGACAAGACGAGCGGAAGGTCTTGAAAATACCGACCCCGTTCCAGCGGACCAATCAGCTGGAACCATTCGAAGGGAAGCACCATGAAGACCATTAATAAAGTCCAGACCGCAGCGGCGGGGCTTGCCGTTCTGTTGTCCTTGAGCGCCTGTGGTGGCGCCGCCGCTGGAGATCAGGCTCCGGCAGACGCGAAGACCTCCCACACCGCCGATATCTCGGAGGGCGTCCAGCCTGATCCTGCGGCGGTTGCCTTGTTGCCGCAGTCATACAAGGACAAGGGCGAGCTGACGGTGGCGATGGACCTGCATTACCCGCCGACGACCTTTCTCGCCGATGACAATACGACCCCGATCGGTTTGAACCCGGACGTTGCCCGGTTGGTGGCGAAGAAGCTGGGCCTGAAGCTGAAGTTCGAGAACACTGCTTTCGACTCGATCGTCCCCGGTATCGACGGCGGCCGCTTCGATTTCACCGCCACCACGATGTCCAAGACGGACGAGCGGCTCAAGGTTTTGGACATGATCGATTATTTCCGGGCCGGCAACTCCGTGGCCGTTGCCGCTGGGAATCCGCTCAAACTCACCGTCCAGACCCTGTGCGGTAAGAGCATTGCCGTCACCCAGGGCTCGACCGGGCAGCTCAAGCGCCTCCCAGCCCTGAACGAGCAGACCTGCACCTCCAAGGGACAGCCGGCGATCAACGCCGTGACGCTGCCCAACGTCCAGGAGGCCCTGACACAGCTGCACTCCAAGCGGATCGACGGCGTCTTCTACGATACGACCTCGCTCGCATGGGCAGAGAAGCAGCAGCCAGGCTCCTTCACCCTCCTCGGCCGGGTCAACGTCGGCTCGAACGACCTGACCGCCGTCGGCCTGAAGAAGGGCTCCCCGCTGACCCCGGCCCTGCAGAAGGCTGTCCAGTCCGTCCTCGAGACCCCGCAGTACAAGGAGTCCCTGCAGACCTGGGGCCTGGAGTCCGGGGCCATCACCGACGCCAAACTGAACTAGCGGGGTGCCTTCCGTGCAGCCAGTAATGATCGAAAGAAGTGAAACCACAATGAGTGGGATGGATTCGGCCCTGAAGCCAAGGCTGAAGCGGCGAAGCTTTTTCGAGTACGTCACCTGGGTTGTGTGCAGCCTCATCGGGCTGGGCATCCTGATCTCGGTGTCCACGAATCCCAACTTCAAGTGGGGCGTGGTCGCCAAGTACTTCACGTATGAGACGATCCTGCGCGGGTTGATGCTGACGATCTTTCTGACGCTTGCCAGCATGACTCTGGGAACGCTCCTGGGGCTGGGCCTGGCGGTCATGAGGTCCTCGAAGCTCAGGCCGATCGCCGCGACCGCCGGTGTCTACATCACACTGTTCCGCGGCACCCCGGTCCTGGTGCAGCTGATTTTCTGGTTCAACATCGCCGCGCTCTACCCCAACCTCACGATCGGGATCCCGTTCACGAATATCGGCACCGCGATCGATGTGAACGCCCTGATGGCACCCATCACAGCGGCCCTGATCGGCCTGACCCTCAACCAGGCCGCCTACATGGCCGAAATCATCCGCGGCGGATTCTCCGCCGTCGGCAAGGGCCAGATCGAGGCCGCCGACTCCCTGGGCATGAGCGCCGGGATGAAGATGCGCAAGGTCATCATTCCCCAGGCCATGCCCTCGATCATCCCGGCGACCGGAAACCAGTTCATCGGCATGTTCAAGGAAACCTCGCTCGTCAGCGTGCTCGGCGTCGCCGAACTGCTCCAGAGCGCACAGCTGATCTATGCCCGCACTTACGAGACCATCCCGCTGCTGATCGTCGCCAGCCTCTGGTACCTCGTGATGACCCTGCTGCTGAGCTATCCGCAATCCAAGCTCGAGCAAAAATACTCCCGTTCAACCTCGAGGCTTCCCCGGAAGGCGAAAAAGGTTGCCCTGACCGAACCGGAAGGTATTGCCCGATGAGTACCGACGGCACCATCCACGCCCGCGGAATCCGAAAGTCCTTCGGAACCAAAACAGTCCTGAAAAACATCGACCTGGACATCGCCAGCGGCGAAATCTGCTGCATCATCGGCCCGTCCGGCTCCGGAAAGTCCACCGTCCTGCGCTGCATCAACGGCCTCGAGACCGTGGACACCGGTGTCCTGAAGGTCAACGGCGAAAACTTCGGCTACTACGAAACCGACACCGCCTACCACGCCCTGCACCCGAAGGAACTCGCCCGCCAGCGCACCCGGGTCGGCATGGTCTTCCAGCAGTTCAACCTCTTCCCCAACATGACCGCCCAGGAAAACATCATGGCCGGCCCCGTGCTGGTCAAGCGCGGCGACAAGAAACAGGCCGCGGCGCGGGCAGAAGAGCTGCTCGCCAGCGTCGGCCTGGCCGGTTTCGGCGACCACTACCCCGCCCAGCTCTCCGGCGGGCAGCAGCAGCGCGTCGCCATCGCCCGGTCCCTGGCGATGGACCCGGAGATCATGCTCTTCGATGAACCCACCTCCGCCCTGGACCCCGAAAAAGTCGGCGAAGTCCTCATGGTCATGCAGGACCTGGCCAAGAAAGGCATGACCATGGTGGTGGTCACCCACGAAATGGGCTTCGCCCGCGAAGTCGCAGACTCCCTGATCTTCATGGACGACGGCTGCATCATCGAACGCGGCGACGCCCGCGAAGTCCTGCGCAACCCCAAAGAACCCCGCACCCAGGCCTTCCTGGACAAGGTGATTTAAATGACCGATGGAAAACTCGCCGTCATCGGCCTCGGGAGCATCGGAAGCATGGCCCTGTGGCAGGCATCCCGCCTGACCGGCTCCGTCACCGGATTCGAAGCCGCCGCACCTGCCCACGCCCGCAGCGCCGTCGGCGGGGACACCCGCCTGTTCCGCATGCTCTACCGCGGGACCCCCGACTACTACCCCATCCTGAAACGCTCCCGGGCCCTCTGGGCAGAACTCGAAGCCGAAACCGGCCGGAACATCCTCACCCGCTGCGGCGGCCTCTCCATCGGAACCGCCGACGGCCCCTACATCACGGCCCTGCTCGAAACCAGCAGGACCAACGGGGCCGAGCACCACATCCTCACCCGCCAGGACATGGCCCAACGCTACCCCCAGCACAACCTCCGCGACGACGACGTTGCCGTCTACGATCCCCACGCCGGGGCCCTGCGCACCGACCGGGCCGTCACCGCCGCGGTCGCAGCTGCCCAGGCCAACGGCGCCACCATCCACACGAACACCCCGATCCACAGCATCACCGAAACCCATGACGGCGTCATCGTCACCTCCGGCGAGAAATCCTGGACCTTCGAAAACGTCATCGTCGCCTCCGGCGGCTGGTCCCAACGGCTCATGCCCGACTATCTCAAGGACGCCACAGAAACCCGGCGGATCTTCCTGACCTGGTTCGTCGCCCGCGACGCAGCGGAATTCTCGCCGGAGAAATTTCCCGTCTTCATCCGCATCTCCGGGGACCGCTCCATGTACGGCGCACCCGCCGTCGACGGCGTCACCGTCAAAGCAACCCTGGACGGCCGCGGCGCACCCACACCATCCGCGGACACGGTCCCAAGGGAACTCACCCCGGCAGAGATTACCGAAACCACGGAAACCGTCACCGAGTTCTTCCCCGGCCTCTACCCGAACATCGTGCGCTCGGACGCCTTCCCCGACCTCTTCACCAAGGACGGCCACCCCCTCCTCGGCAGGATCAGCGAAGACAGCAAGATCTACACCGCTACGGGCTTCTCCGGCGCAGGCTTCAAAAACGCCACCGGCTTCGGTGAAATCGCCGCCCACGAGGCCTTGGGCAAACGCTCCTTCGACGGCTTGGACTTCGTACGTCCCCAGCGGTTCACCTCCTGACTAGCCCTATCAGGTCGGCAAAGGCACTCATCTCGATCGCCAATTGTTGACAATCTACATCTCCTGAGAAAGTATGAAGCCATGGCAACTCTTAGTCCCATCCTCAAGCAGGCAACGCCGGTCGTCGTTGACCACGCAGCCGGCTCCTGGATCCACGCCACCGACGGCAAGAAGTACCTCGATTTCACCACCGGGATCGGCGTCACCAGCACAGGGCACTGCCACCCCGACGTCGTCGCCGCAGCCCGCGACCAGGTGGGCAGGATTGTCCATGCCCAGTACACCACCGTGATGCACAAGCCCCTGCTCGAGCTCACGCAAAAGCTGGGAGAATTCCTGCCCTCCGGGCTGGACAGCGTCTTCTACGCCACCTCCGGCTCCGAAGCCGTGGAAGCCTCCGTCCGTTTGGCCCGCATGGCCACCGGCCGGCCGAACATCATCTCCTTCCAGGGAGGCTTCCACGGCCGCACGGTGGGAGCTGCCTCGCTCACCACCGCCGGCACCAAATTCCGTTCCGGCTTCTCCCCCATGATGGGCGGGGTGCACATCGCCCCCTTCCCACACGCCTACCGGTACGGCTGGGACGAGGAAACAGCAGTTGCCTTCGCCTTGAAGGAACTGGACCACCTCCTGGTCAGCATCAGCAGCCCCAGCGACACCGCAGGTTTCATCATCGAGCCCGTCCTGGGCGACGGCGGCTACATCCCGACGCCTGTTGCGTTCCTGCAGGGCCTGCGGGAAAGGGCCGACCGGCACGGGATCGTCCTCATCCTCGACGAGGTCCAGGCAGGGGTGGGCCGCACCGGTAAGTTCTGGGGACACGACTGGGCGGGCATCCGGCCGGACGTAATCATCACCGCCAAGGGCCTTGCCAGCGGATTCCCCATCTCCGCGGTCGCAGCCTCGGCGGAGCTGATGGGCAAGGCCTGGCCCGGATCCCAGGGAGGCACCTACGGCGGAAACGCTGTCGCGGCCGCGGCCGGAGTCGCAACCCTGGGTGTCATCGAACGCGAGAACCTGGTGACCAACGCCCTGGTCCGCGGCGACGAGCTGCGCTCCGGGCTCGAAAGCCTCGCACCCGAGTTCACGGCCATCGGGGACGTCCGGGGCCGGGGACTGATGCAGTCCGTCGAATTCACCGCCGCGGACGGGGCACCGGACGCCGCCACTGCGCTGGCTGTCCAGCAGGCAGCCATCAAGGAAGAACTCCTCCTCCTCACCTGCGGCCCCTACGGCAACGTCATCCGCATCATCCCGCCCCTCAACGTCAGCAGCGACGAAATCCAGAGCGGCCTCACCAGGTTCACCCAGGCACTGAAAACAGCCACCTCCTAGTCCTTCCTTCGATTCTTGAAAGCGTGATATGAGCACATCATTCGACCCCTCCGGTCTTCACAGGGACCTGTTCATCGATGGTGCCTGGCAGAAGTCCGCCAGCGGCGCAACGTTCCCGGTGGAAAATCCGGCAACCCATGAGGTCATTGCCCAGGTCGCCGACGGCGGGCCCGAAGATGCAGCCCGGGCCATCGAGGCCGCCGGACGGGCGCAGGCAGAGTGGGGCAAGTCCACCCCCCGTGCACGGGCCGACATCCTGCGCCGGGCCTTTGACCTGGTCATCGCCAACACCGATCGGCTGGCCGCGATCATGACCGCCGAGATGGGCAAGCCCCTGGCCGAGGCCAAGGGCGAAGTGGCCTACGGCGCCGAAATGCTCCGCTGGTTCTCCGAAGAAGCCGTCCGCATCGGCGGAGACAGCGCCACGTCCAATGACGGGAACACCCGGATCATGATCACCAAGGAGCCCGTCGGCCCCTGCGTGCTGGTCACCCCGTGGAACTTCCCGCTGGCCATGGGCACCCGCAAGATCGCCCCCGCCGTCGCCGCCGGCTGCACCATGGTCTTCAAGCCCGCCGAACTGACCCCGCTGACCTCCCTTGCCTTGGTGGACATCTTCAAGCAGGCAGGCCTGCCTGAAGGTGTGCTGAACGTCGTCACCACCTCCTCTGCCTCCAGCGTTGTGGGGACCTGGATGAGCAGCGGCATTGCACGCAAGGTCAGCTTCACCGGCTCCACTGAGGTCGGCAAGATCCTGCTGCGCCAGGCGGCGGACAATGTCATGCGTTCCTCGATGGAGCTGGGCGGCAACGCCCCGTTCATCGTCCTGGCCGACGCGGACATCGAAAAGGCCGTCGACGGCGCCCTGAAGGCCAAGATGCGGAACATGGGCGAGGCCTGCACCGCGGCCAACCGTTTTTTCGTGCACCGATCCGTCGTCGAGGAGTTCGGTGAGAAGTTCGCCAAGCGGATCTCCGAGCTGAAGGTCGGCAACGGCGCCTTGGACGGAACCGACGTCGGACCCCTGATCGAGCAGAAAGGCCTTGACAAGGTCGAAAGCCTCGTCAACGACGCGGTCACGAAAGGTGCGCGTATCCTCACCGGCGGAACGCGGCCGGAAGGCGCCGGATACTTCTACACCCCCACCGTCCTGACGGACGTGACCGCCGATGCAGAATTGATGAGCACCGAGATCTTCGGTCCGGTCGCCGCCATTACCGCCTTCGACAGCGAGGATGAAGTCGTCCGCCTCGCCAACGACACCGAGTGGGGTCTGGTGGGCTACGTCTTTACTGAGAACATGGACAAGGCCCTGCGCTTCTCCCAGGAGCTGGAAGTAGGCATGGTCGGGCTGAACACCGGCCTGGTCTCCAACCCTGCAGCACCGTTCGGAGGCGTCAAGCAGTCCGGGCTGGGACGCGAAGGCGGCAAGGTCGGCATCGAAGAATTCCTGGAGACCAAGTACACCGCAATAGCGCTCTAGAGAGCCAGCAAGTCGAAGAATGAAATGAGGGGGATGTCAATGGCGGCACCAGAAGGACTGTTTGTCCTGGAGGGAAGGCCCACGGCGCAGCTGATCGCAGATCAGCTGCGGGAACAGATCGTCCAAGGAACCTTCCGTCCCGGACAGCAGATCAACGAATCCCTCCTGGCCAGCCAGCTGCAAACCTCCCGGGGACCTCTCCGGGAGGCGCTGCAGCGCCTGTGCCAGGAGGGCATCCTGGTCAGCCACCGCAACCGCGGAGTGTTCGTCCTTGAGCTTTCGACGGCGGACGTCAAGGAAATCTACGCCGTCCGTGAGTCCGTGGAATTGGCCGCTGCGAATACACTGCTCGACGCCGGACAGCAGGAAATCAGTGACACCTGCGATGCGCTGAGGGGAATCCTCAGGGATATGGCAAAGCAGGTCGCGGTCTCGGACTGGCAGGCCATCGCCCGGCTGGACATGGAGTTCCACACCGCCCTCGTTGCCGGTGCTGGCAACACACGCCTGATCAGGATTTACAAGACCCTGGCGGCGGAATCAAGGATGTGCATTCTCAACCTCGAAGTCTCCTACCCGCGGGTGGACATTCTGGTGCAGGAGCACCAGAACATCCTGGACCTGCTGGAAACAGGAGACCGAAAGGGACTCCAGCACGCCATCAAACGGCACATGCAAAAGGGTGTGGAGGACCTTACCTCAACCAGGCAAGACACCGGCATCACCGCTTAGAGAGTCATTCGGCGTAGCGCAGAGGTGGCCCGGCCCAGTGGACCGGGCCCCCTCTGCGTTTTTGCGCGCCGGCGAGGGAGAAAGTAACCCGAGAAATCTCGCAGAAATTGTCGATAATCTGCGATCTCGGTGGTTGCATTAGTAGATAGGAGACGGCGGGAAACAGGTGGGACAAGAGCCCGGAACCGGCGTCGTGACAGGAAAGCAGCGATGAGGATCAGAACCAAGGTCCAGGGCGTAATTGCAGCATTGGCGCTGGTGTTGGCAGTGACCGCTTGTGCCCCGGGTGCCAACAGTGATTCGGAAAGCGGGGGCTCCAGGACCGCGAACACTGCCGACATTTCCGAGGGAGTGCAACCTGACGCCGCCGCAGTGAAGCTTTTGCCGCAGTCCTACAGGGACAAAGGCGAACTGACGGTGGCCATGGACCTGCACTACCCGCCCACCACGTTCCTCGCCGATGACAATACGACGCCCATCGGGCTCAACCCGGACATCGCCCGCCTCGTGGCCAAGAAGCTCGGGCTGAAGCTGAAGTTCGAGAACACCGCCTTTGACACCATCATTCCGGGCATCGACGGCGGCCGCTACGACTTCACGGTCACCACCATGGCGCCAACGCCTGAACGGCTGAAGGTCCTGGACATGATCGACTACTTCAACGGTGGCCTTTCTGTCGCCGTGAGCGCCGGCAACCCGCTGATGATCAGCAACGACGATATGTGCGGAAGGGACATTGCCGTCACGAAAGGCTCCACCGGCCAGCTGATCCACCTCCCGAACGTCTCCGAGTGGACCTGCGCCGCCAAGGGCAAGCCTGCCATCAACGCTGTTACGCTCCCCAACGTCCAGGAGGCTCTGACGCAGTTGGCGTCCAAGCGCATCGACGGAGTCTTCTACGACACCGCTTCGCTGGTATGGGCGCAAAAGCAACAGCCGGACACTTTCACGATTCTGTCTCCACAGGTGGATACCCGCTCCGATCACGTCGTTGCCATTGGCCTGAAGAAAGGGTCACCGCTGACTCCAGCACTGCAGAAGGCCACACAGTCCGTCCTGGACAGCCCCGAATACAAGAAATCACTCGCCAACTGGGGCCTGGAATCAGGCGCCATCACCGAAGCGAAGCTTAACTGAAGGCCCGCCGTGCTGAAATTCATTAGTCCTGGAAGGCGGCCAGCTGTGGGGGCGATAAACCCGGCCCTGAAGCCCAGGCTGCGGCGCAGAAGCGTCTTTGAGTACCTCGCGTGGGTGGTCTGCATCCTGCTTGGTCTGGGCATTCTGATCTCGGTTTTAACCAATCCCAACTTCAAATGGCACGTGGTCGCAAGATACTTCACGCATGAGACGATCATCCGCGGCCTGATGCTGACCATTTTCCTGACCCTGGCAAGTATGGCGCTTGGCACCGTGCTTGGCCTGGTGCTAGCCATCATGCGGTCCTCCAGCATTAAGCCGGTCGCCGCCACCGCAGGCGTTTACATCACCCTGTTCCGGGGCACCCCGGTCCTGGTGCAACTGATTTTCTGGTTCAACATCGCCGCCCTGTACCCGAACCTGACCATCGGAATACCCTTCACGGACTTCAGCACCGCCGTCGACGTCAATGCCCTGATGGCACCCATCACCGCGGCCCTGGTGGGCCTCACGCTCAATGAAGCCGCCTACATGGCGGAAATCATCCGCGGCGGCTTCTCCGCAGTGGGCAAGGGGCAGATCGAGGCCGCCGACTCCCTGGGCATGAGCGCCGTCATGAAGATGCGTAAGGTGATCATCCCCCAGGCCATGCCCTCGATCATCCCGGCGACCGGCAACCAGGTTATCGGCATGTTCAAGGAAACCTCCCTGGTCAGCGTCCTCGGTGTCGCGGAGCTGCTCCAGAGCGCTCAGCTGATCTATGCCCGCACTTACGAGACCATTCCATTGCTGATCGTCGCCAGCCTCTGGTACCTGGTGATGACCCTTCTCCTGAGCTACCCGCAAGCCAAACTTGAGCAAAGGTACTCCCGTGCAACCTCCGCGCTGCCGAGAAGGGCAAGAAGAGCGTCCCGGACAGAACCGGAGGGAATTGCCCGATGAGTGCCGACGGCACCATTCATGCCCGTGGAATCCGAAAGTCCTTCGGACCCAAGACAGTCCTGCAGGGTATCGACCTGGACATCGCCAGCGGTGAAGTCTGCTGCATTATTGGCCCCAGCGGCTCCGGCAAGTCCACCCTGTTGCGGTGCATCAACGGCCTGGAGGCCGTGGACGCCGGTGTCCTGAAGGTCAACGGCGAACACCTGGGGTATTACGAAACCGATACCGCCTACCGCGCCCTGCCCCCGAAGGAACTCGCGCGCCAGCGCACCAGAATTGGCATGGTCTTCCAGCAGTTCAACCTCTTCCCCAACATGACCGCCCAGGAAAACGTCATGGCCGGCCCCGTGCTGGTCAAGGGCGGCGACAAGAAGCAGGCCGCCACGCGGGCCGGCGAGCTGCTCGCCAGCGTCGGCCTCTCTGCTTTCGGCGACCACTATCCGGCCCAGCTGTCCGGCGGGCAGCAGCAGCGCGTCGCCATCGCCCGGTCCCTGGCGATGGACCCGCAGATCATGCTCTTCGACGAGCCCACCTCCGCCCTGGATCCTGAAAAGGTCGGTGAGGTCCTCGCCGTCATGAAGGAGCTGGCCAGCAAAGGCATGACCATGGTGGTGGTTACCCATGAAATGGGCTTCGCCCGCGAAGTCGCAGACTCCCTGATCTTCATGGCCGAAGGCCGCATCATCGAGCGCGGCGACGCCAGGGAAACTCTCCGAAACCCGAAGGAACGCCGCACCCAATCCTTTCTGGAAAAGGTGCTCTAGCGATGAATGAACGCGCGTCCTGCACCGTTTGGTACAGGTAATGTGCCGAAGAATGAGATGAGGAATGACATGGCGGCAACTGAAGGACTATTCGTCCTGGAAGGAAGGCCCACGGCCCAGCTGATTGCCGATCAGCTGCGGGAACAAATCGTTCAGGGGATCTTCCGTCCGGGAGAGCAGATCAATGAATCTGCCATGGCCAGCCGCCTGCGAACGTCCAGGGGACCTCTACGGGAAGCATTACAGCGCCTGTGCCAGGAAGGGATCCTGGTCAACCACCGCAACCGCGGAGTGTTCGTCCTGGAGCTCACAACCGAGGACATCAAGGAGATCTACGCCGTCCGCGAGGCCGTGGAATCGGCCGCTGCCAACACACTGCTGGACGGCAGGGAGGAACAGGTGACCGACACCTGCGACGTGCTGCAGGGAATCATCAATGACATGGCAAAGCAGGTTGCTGTGTCCGACTGGCAGGCTATCGCAAGGCTGGACATGCAGTTTCACACCTCCTTCGTTGCAGGGACTGGAAATTCCCGCCTGATCCGCGTCTACGAGACACTGGCCGCCGAATCCCGGATGTGCATTCTCAGCCTGGAAGTCGCCTATCCGCGGGTGGATGCTCTCGTGCAGGAGCACCAGAACATTCTGGATCTCCTGAAAGCACGGGACAAGAGGGGTCTCCAGAACGCCATCAAGCGGCACATGCAAAAGGCCGTCGAGGATCTCACCGGCACCAGGTAGCCGGCGCCCGTGCCCAGCAACCCGGCCACGTGGTCCGGGCAAGGGCTCCGGGCGGCCGCTGCCGCCCGGAGCCCTTGCCGTCTGCGGATTACTCGGCCGTGGCCGGAAGGTCCTTAACCACCCACATCTTGCGCAGCGTCTCGTGGATGGTCCAGCTGCCCTCCCAGCCAGCGGGAGTCACGAACAGTGAACCCGGGCCGATTTCGAAACTCGTGCCATCCGGTTCGGTGATGGTGCCCCTCCCGCTCAGAATCTGGCAGATCTCGTCGTAGCCGGGCCGGGTGCTCTTGAACGTTCCCGGAGTCACCTCCCAAATGCCCGTCCTGAAGTCGTCCCTGGCCCAAAGACGCAACGACACCTCGGTCTGCCCTTCTGTAATTGAGGTCTCCTTGGACTTGTGCTCCCCTGGGTCCGCGGTTGTCGCATCGCTCATGACGGTGGCCTTGACCATACTCGCTCCTTCTTGGGCTGTGCCCTGTACGTAGGTGCCTGCCCTCGTTGGAAGGCACGGAATTCATCCTAGCAATTGTCAACAATCGACGATAGGGTGGAAGTGGAAATTCTCCACAGGTGGCCCCCTGGCCGACGTTGCATCCTCCCCGGGCCCGGGCCGCTGAGGGCAAAGTCCCCGGCCGCCGACGCAATTCACAGAAAGGCACACAAAATGCGACAGAGCCGTCGTGTATCCATGTGGACGTCCCTGCAGCGCGGGGACGTCATCGCTCTTTGCCGGCAGGGCATCGAATGCTACAGGGGTTCCGTTGATGAGCGGACGGAGGATGGTCGGGTGATCTGGGTGACGGACCAGATCGGAGACCGTCGCCTGTTCCATGTCGAGGATGACTACGACCTCTTGATATCCGGCGATGTCTACTCCGACTAGGCAGACCGTGGGTAAACGTCGGTGCGGAGTGTCGGGATTGGGGGCGGTGCAATGCTCAGCCTGATCTTGCTCATCACAGCAGGGTTTCTAACCAGCTCAAGCGCAGTCTCGCCACCCGCGTGGTCCGCGCGGCGAGGAAGCCGGACAAAGTTCGAAGTCCGCCTCCTGCTGCAGATCTCCGCCGGGATCCTTGCCGTGGGTGCCGTCGTCCTGGCCGTTAGCGTACAACTGGACTCGTTCCAATGACCGAACAGACCCCCGGTATTCCAACAGCCGAGATCGGGAACAGCCCCTTGCCGCTGCCGGCCGGCGCGTCCTCGCCCACGGCGATGGTCTTCCACGACCCACTTTCGGATTCTCTGTCCGACGGACCAGCCGTACACTCCTACCGTCCCCTCGAATCTTCCCGACATTCCTCCGCGTCCCAACGCCTCGGACCAAATGGCCTGAAGAAGAGAAGGCTGGCGATGCGAGCCAATGCGATCGAAGCTGTTGCCCGGGAACTGCAGCTCTTGGCGCAGCGCCGCGGTGAGCCGTGAATTCCGCGGCCTGAGCGCGCGAAAGTCGCGCTCCGCGACGAACTCCTTGCCTACATGGAAACGATGCCGGAGCCCACATGCCCGGAACGGCTGATCATCACCAGCGGAGTAATGCAGGGCCTGGACGCTGTGGGCAAGCTGTTTATTGCCCCGGGAGACCCGGTGATCGTCGCGGCCCCACGTGCACGAACGGGGCGCCACGCTCATGGCCTATGGTGCGGATATCCTCGAGGCGCCATCGACGTCGCCGGCATGATGGTGGAAGCATTGCCCGGACAGCAATGTTTCTGGAGCGCCGGCGCAAAACCCCTTTGATCTGGCCATCCGGAACGGTGTGGCGTTCATTCCGGGGACGCGCCTTTTCCAGTAGCGGACAGTTCGACAACGCCTGCGGCGTGCTTTGCATCGCAAACACTCGAGCAGGCGGAGCTCGGCATCACCAGGCTCCCGGAGGCACCCGAGGCCCTGTGGACGGGCCTATATGCCGACGCCCTGCATGCCACCCCACCCCGAGCGCCCTATCCGGAACTTGCATTTCAGCGGCTCTGGCCCCGGGGGAAAAGCAAGAGTATCTTCGGTGAAAGACTGGCGACGGCGGCCTCCAGCAATATGAGCTCCAGGTGCTGTGGCGTCGGTTTCTTGAAGGGGCCAAGATGGCTGGATGGAACGCTGACACTGCTGCCGGACCTGTAGGGGCAGGGACGATCACCCTCGTGGAAGGCTCGTCCTTCTGCATCTCCCTGCCGAACGGGGACATCCATCCAGAGTATCCGCACGGGGTCTTCTTCCAGGACACGCGCATCCTGTCCCGTTGGACCCTGACCGTGAATGGCCAGTCGCTGGAACCGCTGGCCGCAGAGACGAAGGAACCGTACCGCGCGCTGTTTGCCGGCCGTGTCATCCGTTCCGACGGGTATGCAGACAGCCCGCTGATTGTGGAGCGGCTGCGCGAAGTGGGGGCAGGCATCCAAGAGCAGGTCACCATTCGCAACTACTCCCCGGATCCGGCCGAATGCACCATTTCCGTTACAGCCGAGGCAGATTTCGCGGATCTTTTCGAGGTCAAGGAGGCGCGGATCCAGGCGCGCTGGGCAGAAACCCGGGAAGTGGACGGCGATACGTTGACCATTCGGGCTAGCTGGCAGGATGTCCGAAAGGGACTTCTGGTCCAGGCCCCCGGAGCCGACGTCGGCCAGGAGACCCTGACATACACGGTTTCCCTCGCCCCGCACAGCCAGTGGAGTACAGTGCTGACCGCGGTTCCCAGCGCCGAGGCAGCGGGTCCTCCCCCGCCGTCGTTCATCCATACTGACGGCGCGGAACTGTCCCCCCGCGACCGCCGCCGGCAGGAGTGGGTGGCCAAGATCCCCAAGCTACATATGGCCAACCGCTCCATCGAACGGACCCTGCGGCGCAGTTACGACGATCTGGGCGCACTCCGCATCGAGGACCCCAACCACCCGGAGCGGATTGTGGTGGCCGCGGGTGCCCCGTGGTTCATGACACTCTTCGGCCGTGACTCGCTGTGGGCGTCGGAGATGGCAATGCCGGTGGACCCTTCCTTGGCACTGGGCACGCTGCAAACGCTGGCCGACCGCCAGGGCAGGGTGGTGGACCGGATGAGCGAGGAGGAACCTGGCAAGATCCTGCATGAGGTCAGGCTGGACGTCTCCAGTGGGCTTTCGCTCGGCGGCAAGTCCGTCTACTACGGCAGCATCGACGCCACCCCGCTGTTTGTGACGGTGCTTGGATCGGTGAGCCGCTGGGGATTCGGCAAGGAGACCATCGCGGCGTTGCTGCCTCACGCGGACCGCGCACTGGACTGGATCCGCGACTACGGCGATCGGGATGGTGACGGGTTCGTCGAGTATGAGCGCCTCAATCCCCGGGGTCTGATTAATCAGGGCTGGAAGGACTCGTGGGACGGCGTTAACTTTGCCAACGGCCGCCTGGCAGAGCCTCCGATCGCGCTCTGCGAAGTGCAGGCGTACGTCTACGACGCCTATATGGCCCGCGCCTGGATCGCGTACGACGCCGGCGACGCGGCTTTGGGCGATGAATGCGCCGACCGCGCTAAGCAGCTGAAGAAGCGGTTCAACGAGCAGTTCTGGATTCCGGAGGGCGGGTATTACGCCATCGCCCTGGACGGCAAGAAGCGGCAGGTCGACGCCTGCACGTCCAACATGGGTCACTGTCTGTGGGTGGGCCTGGTGGATGAGGACAAGGCACCCCAGGTGGCTGAACACCTGATGTCGCCGGAAATGTTCAGCGGCTGGGGAGTCAGGACCTTGGCCAGCGACATGGGTGCCTACAACCCCGCGAGCTATCACAACGGCTCGGTCTGGCCCCACGACAACGCCGTGGTTGCGGCCGGCCTGATGCGTTACGGGTTCGTGGCTGAGGCGCAGCGCATTTCCACCGGGCTCTTGGAGGCCGCCGAATATTCCGACGGCCGGCTCCCGGAGCTGTTCTGCGGCTTCAGCCGGGACCAGTTCACCGAGCCGGTCCCCTACCCGACGGCGTGCTCACCACAAGCCTGGGCAGCTACAACGCCGATCCAGCTCGTGACCACATTGATGCGGTATGACACGCATGTCTCCCGCGGCGGCTTCTGGATGGATCCCGTTCTCCCGGCCTCGTACGGCGACCTGCATATTACCAATGCCCCCATGGCGGGCGGCCGGATCACAATCGACGTCGCCAATTCCGTCCCCACTGTGCAGGGTCTGCCGGAGGGGATGGTCTTCCACAAGGGCCACCGGCCATGGCTCAGCGAACTCGTGAACGAAGCAGAGCAGCACCGCGACCCCTAACATATGGCCCTCCTGAGGCAGTCGAAGCCCCAGTCCCGAGAGGCCTACTCCTCGCGGGTGATCTCCAGGTAGCTCAGCCCGCTCAAATCCAACCAATATCGCGTTGGTGTTTCCACCAACCTCAGCAGCACTCCCTGGCAATCGCGGCAACGCACCACGATGCCGGGCGCATCGGTGAACACCATGGCCTCGCCAACAGCCCTGACTGAGCCGCAATGCCTGCAGCGTCCGAGCGCGGCGATGATGTCGATGCGGAACACTTCCGACAGTGCGCCGGCCGTGGCGTTCCCGTCCACATACGGAATAGGGTCATGAGGTGATGCTGCAATGTCCTGATCTTCGGCGTCGGGGACAGCGAAGTCGTCGGTGCCGTTCACCGGGTACCTCCCGTCCCGCCAAACCGTTCGGTCTTTATCGAAGCCGCCGAATAGCCGGCCATTACAAGCCAGTCCGCAACGGTCTCCACAAAAACTGTTTGGCCGCAAACAAAAACATCCGGGTTCTCCTCAGCTGGGAAGATCTTGCCCAAAAGGGTCTCGGACGTAAGGCGCGCCGGAGCGGCCGGCCAGCCCTCCGGCGTCGAACGCGTATAGACGTAGTCCACCATCAGCTTGGCTGATTCCTGGTCCAATCGACGCAGCTCGTCGCGGTACAGCGAAGCGTCGGGGGACTTGAGGGAATGGAGCAGCCTGAAAGGGGACGGGTTATTGGAAGCCTGATGCGTGCGGACCATTGACATCAGCGGCACCACACCTGACCCTCCCCCGATCAACTGCACCCTGTTCACATTGCTCGGCCGCCACACAAACCAGCCGCCCACCGGCCCCCGGATTTCCAACCGGTCCCCGACGGCCAGGTCCCGGACAAGGTAAGGCGACACTTCGCCGTCGGGCAGCTCATCAACCGTGATTTCCAGATGCTCATCCGTACTTGCGGATGCCACCGAGTAAGAGCGGATCGCGGTGTACCCGTCGTCTGCGGTGAGGCGGATGTCAACGTGCTGGCCGGCCAGATGTCCCATTAACCCATCCACGCGCAGCCGAATGGTCCTGGCTGTTGCGTTTTCCGGGACGCCGCTCACCACTTCAGCCACACGCCATACGGAGCTCACGGCAGGGGCCTCACGAGTACCGCTCCTCGCGCCATGGATTGCCGTGAAGATGATAACCATTGGATTCCCAGAAACCTGGAACGTCTTCCGCCGTCAGTTCCAAGCCGTGAATCCATTTGGCACTTTTCCAGAAATACAAATGCGGCACCAAAAGCCGTGCCGGACCGCCGTGGGCCCGTTCGAGAGGTTCGCCATCGAATTCCCAGGCCACCCATGCCTTGCCGCCCAGGAGGTCCCAAAGCGGAACGTTGGTTGTGTAGCCACCAAAGGAATGCGCGGTGGCGAAGTCGCAAGTGGTTTCCATGTTTTCAAAGAACGTGTCCAACGAAACTCCACGCCACACTGTTCCCAGTTTTGACCAGCTGGTTACGCAGTGAATGTCTTTCGTGATTTCCTCCTGCGGCAAGGCCAGGAATTCATTCCAGGACCAGGAGAGCCGCTGGCCAGTCTCCGTGGTGATGAAAAACTCCCATTCGTCGATGGGTATAAGCGGAGCAGGCCCGGCCGTGAGGACGGGAAAGTCCCGCGTTTCATGCTGCCCGGGTGGCAGTGCAGGATTCTCGGACCGCCGCCCCCGGAAACCGGAAGAAATGATACCCATGATGCACCTCCGCAGTGGAGCTTCACCCGGCCAACGACCGTTGATGCCCCAACGATAGGGCAACGTTTGGGCGGGGTCTAGCCATCAAAGGTGACTCAGTCAGGGCGTAAAGCAAAAACGCAATGCGTGGCTGAAGGGGAACAAGCACAATCCAGCCGCAACCTCTGCCAGCGCCGCCAGCGCCGACTTTGTCCGCGGGCTGGGTGCCGACGCGCGGTCTACCGGGCATCTTGATAGTCAGCGCCGGGTATTGAACGCTTGTTCAACCTCCGCTACTGTCCTCCTTATGAGTCTGATCACAGTGCATGACAAGCAGGTGAGCAAAGAAGCAACCCGTCGGCAGCCGGGTTTTCGGGCGCGGGCGGACCGGTTTGAAATTGCAGATTCGCCGGCAGGCGCACCGCCCTCAGGCACGGACAGCACGTAACCATGCCCAGTTGGGAAGCGCCGGAAACGTCACTGGATGTTTTTGACCGATCAAGTCCATCTTGCTGAACAAGGAGGTTCACCTTGAAGAGATCCATGAGCATTGCCCGCGCGAGTATCGCCATTGTGTCCCTGCTGGCCCTGGCCGGCTGCGCCGCTGCCGACCAGGGCGGTAAGGGTGCGGAGAAGAGCCCTAATTCCGTGAACTGTGCTGTACAGGAGCACGCGATGGGTCTGCGCTGGCAACAGCAAAGCGCTGAGGCACAGGCAGTGCAGTCCCAGACCTATCGGATCGCGGGTGAGCGCCTCGAGGAGAAGGTCAAGCAAACCAAGTCAGGGAACCTCGCGATCATCACCGATCTGGACGAGACCGCGATCGACAACACTGAGCTGTTGGCCCGCGACATGACGGCCTGCCACGACTACAGTGCTTGGGATACCTGGGGCCACTGGGAGCTCGAGGGGTCACCGTCCGCGATCCCGGGCGCCGCCGAGTTCTTCCAGAAAGCCGATGAGCTGGGCGTCTCGATCTACTACATCTCAGACCGAACCGAGGAGAACCTCGATGCCACCATTGCGTCGCTGAAGGGCCTGGACTTCCCCCAAGTATCGAAGGAACAGGTAATGCTGCTGGGCCCGTCGAAGGAGGAGCGGCGCACCAAAATCGAGGAGGAACACACGGTCATCATGCAACTGGGCGACACCCTGCATGACTTCGCCGGGGACTACGCCAACGCCCATCTGGACCAGCAGCGGAAGCTCGTCGAACAAGACGCCAAGCACTTCGGCGACGACTGGTTCATCCTGCCTAATCCCACCTACGGCTCTTGGGAGAATGCAGAGCTCGACAAATGGGACGCCAAGCTGGAAGTCAATAAGTGACCTTCCTGCAGGCATTCGCCCGGTCCTTCGCACTGTCAGCGAAGGGCACCCTGATCGGAGCAGTCATCGGCGCGAAGAAGCCTGAAATTCCCTTCCACCGTACGAGGACTGAAGCGGCCCATCTGCACAGGAATTGTGCGCCCTCCTTCGGTAGGTTGGTGCTGTAAGTCGGCCACGGTAAACCCACTCATTGGAGAAGACGTGAAAGCGATTGTGTACGAAGAGACAGGTTCGTCGCCGGTGCTGAAGCTACAGGACAAGCCGCTGGCTGATCCCCGCGCCCATGAGGTCCGGGTGCGCGTGGTTGTCTCCGGGGTGAACCCCACCGACTGGAAGTCCCGCGCAGGCGGAGGAGGAAGCACCCCGCTGGAGGCACCGAAGGTCCCTAACCAGGACGGCGCCGGCGTGATCGACGCGATCGGCCCCGGAGTGACAGGACTCAGCATCGGCGACCGCGTCTGGCTCTGGGACGTCGCCTGGGGCAGCACTGAGGGCACCGCCCAGGAGTACGCGGTCATACCGGCGGCCAAAGCAGTCCCGCTTCCGCATACTGAATCCTTCGACACCGGCGCGTCCATCGGCATCCCCGCCCTAACAGCGCACCGGGCGCTGACCTCGAATGAGGACGGCCCTGCCAGGCTCTCCCCCGGAGCCCTGACGGGACGAACGATACTGATCACCGGCGGCGCAGGCGCAGTGGGACATGCCGCCATTCAGCTCGCAAACTGGGCCGGAGCAACTGTCATCGCCACAGTCAGCGGAGACCGGAAAGCTGAACTCGCCCGCCGCGCCGGAGCCCACACAGTCGTCAACTACCGCACCGACGACGTCATCACCGCCGTCCGCCAGGCAGCCGGCGGCGGTGTCGACACCATCGTCGATGTCAACGCCCCAGCCAACATCGAGACGGACGTGCAGGTCCTCAAACCCAGCGGAACCATAGCCATCTACGCGGCGAATCCCGGTGAATCAGTGACCGTTCCCATCCGGGAAAGCATGACGAAGAACGTCCGGTACCAGTTCATCCTCACCTACACGGTCACGGACGAACAAAAACAGCGAGCCGTCGCCGCCGTCTCCGACGCGCTGAAGGACGGCGCGCTGCCCGTCGGGGAAGAACACGGCCTGCCCCTGACCCGCTTCCCGCTCGAAGAAACCGCCGCGGCACATGACGCCGTGGAGCGGGGCACCATCGGGAAGGTGCTCATCGACGTCGCACCATCATCCTGAGCTCCCCCTTTACATCTATTCGGTCCCCGAGGGACGGTGCGCCTGATAATGGCCGCGGGTACCAGCACCTATCCTCGGCGATGGTCAGCGGCCCAGGGTCGCCGGCCGCCGTCAGTCGGCCAACGTCCCAGACATCCCCCAGGGGTTAGCGGGTCAGCGCAATCGCGACCTCGCCACCGAGGGACACGTTGCTTCGGTACACCTCGACATTAACATTCACGCTGCGGCCGTCCGTCTCGCGCTGAATGAAGTCCAAAAGGAACGGTGTGGTGTCCTTGCCGGTGATCCCGTTCTTCTCTGCCTGCGACCACGCCCGGGAGAGAATGTCGTCGAGCTCGGCGGGAGGGAACTGTTTGTCCTCTGCGATCGGGTTCGCCAACAGGATGGCCGATTCAATGTGCAGGTCATCGCGTGCGCTGCAGATTGCTGCAACCTCGTCGGGGGTATTGACCGCGTACTCAATCGCAAATCCCGAATCGGAAACGTAGAAGCCAGGGTACTTCCTGGTCTTGTAGCCGACGACGGGGATGTTGAGAGTTTCGAACCGTTCGAGGGTGGCCGCGACGTCCAGGATGGACTTCACTCCGGCGCTGACGACAATGACGGGGGTACTAGCCAGGGTAGTCATATCGGCGGATTCGTCGAAGGATGTTGCCGCACCGCGGTGCACTCCACCCACACCGCCGGTTGCGAACACTTTGATGCCGGCGCGGTGTGCCAGGAACGCTGTCGCTGCCACCGTTGTGCCGCCGTGGAGCTGAAGAGCAGCGGCCACGGGAAGATCGCGGAGGCTTAATTTCTTAACGGCCCCGTCATTGGAGAGCGAGCCGATCTGCTCACGGGTGAGCCCCACCGTCGGAGCGCCGGCGAAGACACCGATGGTTGCAGGAACGACCCCTTGACCGCGAAGGCGTTCCTCGGCTTCCAAAGCAACTTCCAGATTGCGCGGACGCGGAAGCCCATGAGTGAAAATGGTCGATTCCAAAGCGACGACGGGGCGCCCTCCAGCAACGGCGGCAGCCACCTCCTCCGAAACGAGGAAGGCGACCCTGGTGCGAGTGGATGACACGGTGGTCTCCCAGTAGAACGTGATCTGAACTGACTCACCAAGGTTCCCGCACGCGAGAACCAACAACAAGACGTCACCGTAGATCCGGTCCAGGCTGCGGTCCTGGACTATTGGCGGCCCACGGGGTTGTTTCTCGGTGTGGCGTGGCTGGCCCCGGGCCAGCTTCGGCCGAACAGCTTCCAGTGGGGCTGCGTGGGTCTTCACGTAGCAGTGGTCTTGGACCAGCCAACGGTTTTGGCGGCGTCCTGGGACGTAGCGCTGTTCACCATCCTGGGGAACGTGGACGTGGTGATGGACGCGATAGCCTTGCCCATCAGGTGCCCGGCATGTCCTGCGTCTCCACGGTGCCCGCTCGGTCGTAGACCAGCGACACTCCCCCCTTCGGGAAGGTGCGCGCCGGCTCGGCGAGGCGGAACGAGGCGGGGACTGTCCCGGCGTCGAAGACGCGCTTGCCCTGCCCGAGGGTGATCGGATAGAGCCAGAGATGGAGACGGTCGAGCACGTCCTCCGCCAGTAGCGACCGGATGAGGACGCCACTGCCGAACATGTGCACCTCGTCGAACTCTTCGCGGAGGCGGCCCGCTGCCTCTGCATTTGGCAGCACCTTGGTGCCCGCCCACGCGGGATCAACCAGTGAATTGGAGACGACGAACTTGGGCACCCGGTTGAGCGTGCCGCCGATCTCGTCGGACTGGTGCGGCCAGTAGGCCGCGAAAATGTCGTAGGTCTTCCGACCGAGGAGCAGGGCGTCGATGCGGCCAATCTCCTCGCTGATGGCAGCGCCGGCCTCGTCATCGGACACGGGCGCCTGCCAGCCACCGAAGGCGAATCCGTCCGCGGTATCTTCTTCGCGGCCGCCCGGCGCCTGGTAGACGCCGTCGAGGGTGACAAACAGGTTGGCGACGATGATTCCCACGTGCCCATTCTGGAACAGGGCCTAATCGCTGTCCATAGCCAGCGGCTGTGACAGACTGGTGTCATGCTGCTCGACGAGCTCGTGAGGACCTCGGAAGCCGTCGCGGCCACCCGCTCCCGGCTCGTCAAGGTCAACGAACTGGCAGGCCTGCTGCTCCGGCTCGACCCCGCGGACATCCCGACGGCGGTCGGCTTGCTCACCGCCAAGCCTCGCCAGGGCCGAGTCGGGATCGGCTGGAGCGGCATGGGGGCGGCCAGGGGCCAGCCCGCTCCTCAGCCGAATCTCACTATCGCCCATCTCGACGCTGCGTTGGACCGACTGCTGGCAGCCGCAGGCGCCGGCTCGACCGTGGAGCGCGCCGCCACCCTTCGGACTCTGATGGCCGAAGCCACCGAACGAGAGCAGGCCTTCATCGCCGGCGTGCTGCTCGGAGAACTTCGTACCGGTGCACTCGAAGGCGTACTGACGGATGCGGTTGCCCGCGCCGCCGGCCGGCCGGCCGAGTCCGTACGCCGCGCAGCGATGCTCTCCGGCGATCTCGGCGGGACCGCCCTGCTGGCGATCACGGGCACCGCGGCCCAGCTTGACGCGGTCGGCCTCGTCGTCGGGCGTCCCGTGCAGCCCATGCTCGCCGCAACCGCGGCCAGTGCCGGCGAGGCGCTGGAGGCGACGGGGGAAGCGTCCGTGGAATACAAGCTCGACGGCGCACGCATCCAGGTGCACCGTGCCGGCGACGACGTGCGCATCTACACCCGCACCCTGGCCGATGTGACCCATCGGCTGCCTGAGGTGGTGGAGGTGGCGCGCGGACTGCCCGTGCGCGATGTGATCCTCGACGGCGAGACCCTGGCCCTCGACGAGGACGGCGGCCCCAGGCCGTTCCAGGAGACCATGTCCCGGTTCGGGGCGAACGCGGCGCGCACCACGCTGCTGCATCCGTGGTTTTTCGACGTGCTGCACATCGACGGGCGCGACCTGCTCGACGAGCCACTGTCCACCCGCATCGGCGTACTCGAGCGCATCGCCCCAAGTCACCGCATCCCTGGGAAAATCACTGCGGATGCGGCTGTTGCCGAGGGAGTGTCGCGCGATGCGCTGGCCGCCGGCCACGAGGGCGTGGTCGTGAAGGCAGTGGGATCGACCTACGCCGCCGGACGGCGGGGTTCGAATTGGATCAAAGTGAAGCCGGTGCTCACCTACGACCTGGTGGTGCTCGCCTGCGAATGGGGGTCAGGACGGCGCACCGGGCTGCTCTCGAACCTGCACCTCGGCGCCCTGGACCCTGTTGGCGAGTTCGGTGAACCCGGCGGTTACGTGATGGTGGGCAAGACTTTCAAGGGCCTCACCGACGCGCTGCTGCAATGGCAGACCGAGAGATTCCAGGAGTTGGAGGTGCGGCGTACGCCGGGTACGGTGTGGACCGAGCCGGTCACCGTGGTCGAGATCGCCATCGACGGCGTCCAGCACTCTCCCCGCTACCCGGGTGGAATCGCCCTTCGGTTCGCGCGCGTCAAGCGCTACCGTGACGACAAGACGGCCGCGGAGGCCGATACCATCCAGACGTTGCGCGCCCTGCTCCGTACCCCACGGGTCGGAAGGGAATCGCCCGCGCCGGCGAAGCCAGATTCGCGAAGGGACACCCCACTGGCTGAGGATCCCTGATTAGGATGTTGCTTTGATGGAGGAAAGCTGGTGAACAAGAACCGTCTGGAAGCGTTCAGTGATGGTGTGCTCGCCATCATCATCACCATCATGGTGCTGGAACTCCATGTGCCGGACGAACCGACCTGGCGTGGTTTGGGGTCCGTCCTGCCCACGTTCCTCAGCTACCTCCTCAGCTTCGTCTACGTTGGAATTTACTGGAACAACCACCACCACATGATCCATCTGGCAAGCAGGGTCAACGGCGCGATCCTCTGGGCGAATCTGCACTTGTTGTTCTGGCTTTCACTAATCCCGTTCACCACCCGGTGGATGGATGAGTCCGGCTTTGTGCAGATCCCGGTGCTGACCTACGGGATCAACTTGCTGTGCGCCGCGATCGCCTACTTCATCCTGGAACAGGCACTGATCCGCCAACAGGGCCGGGATGGCCCCCTCGCGCAGGCAATCGGCCGGGACTGGAAAGGCAAATCGTCGCCCCTGATTTACATCGCGGGCCTTGGTCTGACCGCAGCCCAGCCACTGCTTGGGGTTGCGGTATACACCATCGTGGCCCTGATTTGGCTGATTCCTGACCGGCGGGTTGAGCACTTCGTCATCCGGGCTCACCGGGACTGACCCGCCCGGGCTGCCCATAGTCCGGTACCTGAAGATGTTTGAGTAGCCCGCTGTCTGTCCCATCAGAAGCGCCGACGCTGTCCGGTGTGCCGGAGCAAGGGGCGACGTCCGACGGGAAGCTGCGTGACCGCCGTCGTAATCACCGCAATCAGCGTGATTAACACGGCGGCGAAAACCGCGATGATGTAGCTGGTTTCAGGCATGCCCGACTCCCCGTGCGGTGGCATCTGCTGTTCACCCGCCGGCCCCGGCGAGTTAATTACTGGCCAGTAACGTGGTGAGCACTTGATAAGACCTATCTTGAGAGGCTCCCCAATGAGCACAACTCCTACGCGAGGCATCCTCACGGCCGCCGCGGCCGTTATCCTGGCCGCGGCGGCCATCGGCGGGACGGCAGCTGCCCAGGCTGCAGGCACCAACGGTCAGGAGGGCACCACCAGCCCGTCCGGCACCCCCCACGAAACGGACACGGCGCTGGCGGACGCGTTCAACGGCGTCAGCCGGAACACAGTCTGGAAGCAGACGTCCAAGCTGAAGCTGAACTTCCCGACGTACCACACCGAGGGAATCGCCTACAGCCAAGACCACATCTTCCTCTCGGCCGTCCAAATCACCGAACCGACGGTGAAGTACGCGACGCCCCAAGGTGGTTACGACCGGACGCCCGGCAAGGGCATCGGCCACCTGTTCGTCATGGACAAGGCCGGCAACCTGCAAAAGGACATTGTCCTGGGCGAGGGCGACATGTACCACCCCGGCGGCGTCGACTTCGACGGCACCAATGTCTGGGTCCCCGTGGCCCAGTACCGGCCCAACAGCAGCGCCGTCATCTATCGCGTCGACGCCAACACCCTCACCGTGCACAAGCAGTTCGAGGTGAAGGACCATTTCGGCGGCATCGTGCTGGACAAGCAGACCGGCCACCTGGTGGGCAACACCTGGGGCTCACGGCGGTTCGCCGAGTGGGACCTGAGAGGCAAGCAGCTCTCCACCTGGCAGAACCCCAACTTCCTCATCGACTACCAGGACTGCCAGTACGTGCCCAACTCCAAGATGCTCTGCGCCGGGGTCACCAATCTCCCGCAGACCGCGGCGGCGGGCGGCACAGCGGCCACGTACGAGCTCGGCGGCGTCGCCATGATCGATCTCAAGACCCGAAGCGTGATCCGCGACGTGCCGTTCCAGCAGTGGTCCACCGCCGGGCACGTGGCCACCCGCAACCCCTTCAAGATAACCGCCAGCGGCAGCCACCTCACCATGACCGTGGCCCCCGACAACGGCGAAGAAGGCAACGGTACTGAGATCCTCACCTACGAAGCCACCGTCACCCCGGCCAAGTAAACGCCCCAACACCCGGACGCCATTTTAACTAACGACGGCGCTCCACCAGTTCTCCTCCGCCAACAGGAACGATTGGACTTCCCATGCCTTATCCGTCCCTCCGCTTGACCCGAAAAGGCGTCGCCGGGGCCGCAGGCGCCGCGTCCCTCGCGGTCTCGGCCCTGACCGCTGGCCTGGCCCTGACCGCTGGCTTGGCCGGCTTCGGCGCAGGCCCGGCCACCGCCGTCGAGCCCCACCAGGGCACCGCCACGCCGATCAAGCATGTGGTGGTGCTCTTCCAGGAGAATGTCTCCTTTGACCACTACTTCGCCACCTACCCCAAGGCGGCCAACACCCCCGGGGAAACCCAACAGGGGTCCGGCGCCGCGGCAGCGGCCTTCGCGGCTTCTGGGGACACGCCAAAGGACATCAACACCCTCAGCAGCGCAGGACTGCTGGCCCCGGACAACCCCAACTCCGTCCAGCCTTCACGGCTTTCCCCCATGGAGGCGGTCACCTGCGATCAGGACCACGGCTACAAGGCCGAGCAGAATGCGTACAACGGCGGCGCCATGGACAAGTTCGTCCAGTTCACCAGCCGCGACGCATGCGGCACCAACCAGTACGGACGTCCCGGCCTGACGATGGATTACTACGACGGGAACACCGTGACCGGCATCTGGAACTACGCCCAAAACTACGCGATGAGCGACAACCACTTCAGCACTGTCTTCGGACCCTCCACCCCGGGCGCCCTGAACCTCATCTCCGGCCAGACCCACGGCGTGAAGGAATACACGGCAGCCGGGCAGCCCGCCGCGACCCTGGCCACGGGCAGCAGCGCGGTCCGCCAGCCTGATGCCAGCGGTGTCGGCACCGTCATTAACGACCCCGACCCGGTGTACGACGACTGCTCCAACAACAGCCACGTCAAGGCCAACAACCTGGCCGGCATGACCGGCAAGAACATCGGCGACCTTCTCAACACCCAGGGCACCTCCTGGGGCTGGTTCCAGGGCGGCTTCGCGCCCACCACCGCCGCCACCGGCAGCACGCCGGCCTCGTGCCTGGCCAGCCACACCAACGCCGCCGGCGCCTCGGTGGTGGATTACTCCCCGCACCACCAGCCGTTCCAGTACTACGCCTCGACCGCCAACCCGCACCACCTGGCTCCTGCCAGCGCCGCGGAGATCGGGCACAACGGCCAGGCGAACCACCAGTACGACCTGAACGATTTCAGCAAGGTCGTCGACAGCGACAACATGCCCGCCGTGTCCTTCCTGAAAGCCTCCGAGTTCCAGGACGGCCACGCCGCCTACTCGGACCCTGTCGACGAGCAGAACTTCATCGCCAAGACCGTGAACCAGATCCAGAAGTCCAAGAACTGGCACAGCACCGCCGTCGTGATCGCCTATGACGACTCGGACGGCTGGTACGACCACGTCGCCGCCCGGCCCAAGAACTCCTCCACCGGCACGGACGACGCCGCGTGGTGCCAGAACGCCGCCTCCAGCGGCGTCCCCATGGCCGGTGGCTACGCCGACCGCTGCGGCCCCGGCCCCCGCCAGCCGCTGGTGGTCATCTCCCCCTACGCGAAGAAGAACTTCGTGGACCACACCGAAACCGACCAGGCCTCCATCCTGCGCTTCATCGAAGACAACTGGCACACCGGCCAGATCGGCGGCGCCTCCGCCGACGCCAACGCCGGGTCCATGAATGCCATGTTCAACTTCCACCACGAACGCAACGACAGGGTCCTGCTCAACGAACAGACAGGTGCCGTCGCAGCCATCACCCACAACGGTCACGGCACCGCCGGAGGCTAAGCATCCCTCGCCCCCCCGGCAAGGGTCGCTGCAAGCACCATCGCGCGGGGCCAGTCCCACAAGCAGGCCCCCGCCAATCCCTGACATCACCTTGGAGAACCCATGAAGTACACAAAGCTGCTGACCGCGGCTGCCATCACCGCCGGCCTCGCCCTGGGAACATCCCTCCCCGCCCGCGCCGCGGACACCAACCCCGACGGCACCGACAACCATTTCGACCTGCAGGCGCACCGCGGAGGACTCGGCCTCACCGTCGAATCAACCCTGGCTTCGTTCGCCAAGGGGCTCGAGACCGGCGTGAGCACCCTCGAACTCGACCTGCAGATCACCAAGGACGGCCGTGAAGTGATCACCCACGACCGGAAGATCAACGGGGACAAATGCCGGGACACCGCCCCCGTCACCCCGGATGACCCGCAGTTCCCCTATGTGGGCAAGTACGTCAAGGACCTCACGTTCGCCCAGGTCCGCAGCCTGGACTGCGGCTCCTCCCCGCTGCCCCAGTTCCCGGGCCAGCAGGCCTCCCCCGGCGCCCAAATGCCGACCCTCGCCGAGGCCTTTGACCTGGCAAACCGCTACCGGGCCAGCCAGGTCAAGTTCAACATCGAAACCAAGGTCGAAGCCGGCGCACCCGAGCAGACCGCGCCCCGGGAGCAGTTCGTCGACGTCGCCCTGCGCGAAATCAAGGCCGCCCACATGGAGCACCGCGTCTCCATCGAAAGCTTCGACTGGGGTTCCCTGCGCCTGGTGAGGGAACGCGAGCCCGGCATCCGCACCGTGGCGCTGACCAACAAAGACTTCCTCCAGGCAGGCCAGCCCGGCAAGTCACCCTGGCTGGGCGGGGTCGACTCCGACGACTTTGGCGGCGACCTCGTGGACGCGGCTGCCTCACTCGGCTTCGACGCCATCTCTCCCGTCCACGGAACACCCCAAAACGGAAAAGTCACCGACGCCGGCTACGTCCCCTACGTGACAGCTGACATGGTGAACCGTGCCCATGCGAAGGGCATGCAGGTCATCCCGTGGACCGTGGACGACCAGCCCACCATGCGAGCCCTCATGGACGCCCGGGTCGACGGCATGATCACCGACTACCCTGACCGGCTCCGGGACGTCATGGCAGAGCGTTCCCTGAAGCTGCCCAAGCAGTACACCGTCGAACCTGGGGCATCTTCACTGAGCTGAGCAGATCCCACCCGGCAAGGCCCCTGTTCCAGTACGTCGGAACAGGGGCCTTGCCTAGATGGAAGCGGTGAAGAAGCTTCACAAGTGCGCCTGGTTCGGGCTGATGCGGAAGCCGGAGTTGCCTCCGGGCACAATGTCACCTGTCGCACCCCATAAGGCAACGTCCCCGCGACAGGCATGCTGCCGCCCGCACCGCGATTTCTCCAGCCAGACGTGGCCAGCTATCCCGGGAACCGCCACCCAGGAGGCTTTTGAGGCACGCTGATGGACAGGGAACCGACCACCGCTTCCCCCCGCGCCGGTCTCGATTCTGCTGCCCCTAGCGGCTGGCCGGGTCTCGTCTGCTGACAACTGTCGCGGCGCACGGGCAGCGCCCATTTACAACGCTCCGCCCCGGGATGTGAGCCTAAACCCTGCCGCTTCAGCAAATGGGGCCTTCCCGGCGACCCTTGGAGTGCAGGCTGCAGAGCGGGAAGGCCCATTGCGTTCAGGCGACGACCGCCACGGATGGGCCGGGGAACATGATCCTAGGACAAGCCTGCTGTACCGGACTGTTTCCATGATGGTTCCCGGCCCGGGATATTGCGGCTGAGCAGTTCCAGCAGTTCGCCCTGGTTCATTCCTGTGGCCTCGCTGACCTCGGCCAGGGTCGCGTCCCCGTTCCGGAGCACTGCCGCGGCGCATTGCCGCAGCGTCGCATACGCGGTGTCCAGGGCGCATTCTGCTGTTGTTATGACTGCTGCCAGAGCGCGGATTCTCTCCATTTCGGGGTTCATGTCCTTGCCACCTCCTTTGTGTCCGGATGTGCTGCCACCGTAGTCCTGCAGAACGGGCCGGGCGGGAACGCCGCTGGGACGTGAAACCCCCAAGGCCAGGATCACAGTTGTCCTGCTCTTCCGGCTGCCCCCGGGGTGCCACGGCCTTCCTCCTGCCGGCTGTCCTGTTGCTTGCGTCTTCTCCCGATGAAATCTATATTCGCCACCACAGGTTTTAGCACCGCTTGCGGCTCGTCGCAAGGGCCGCAGAAGACTGTCCCGCGCACGTCGGTACCCCTGCACAGCACCTTGAGAGGGCCTTCCGAAAGGGGCCAACAAACTTGGCCGACACCCTTGCAATGGCCGACATCCGGTGCTATTTAAATCTGTGTCGGCGGATATAGATCCGTGGCAGTGATCAAGGAGGTGTGTCATGTTGATGTTCGATCCATTCCGTCATCTGGACCGCCTCGCCGAGCAGGTGCTGGGTACAGTGGCCCATCCCGCGGCGATGCCGATGGACGCGTGGCGTGAAGGCGATGAATACATTGTTGCGCTCGATCTGCCCGGCGTGGATGCCGGTTCGATTGATCTGGGCGTGGAGAAGAATGTGCTGACGGTCCGCGCCGAACGGAAGGACCCTGTTGGTGAACAAACCGAACTGGTAGTGGCCGAGCGGCCCCGCGGCGTCTTCAGCCGGCAGCTTATCCTCGGTGACGCGATGGATGCGGAGAACGTCAAGGCCAGTTACGACGCCGGCGTGCTGACTTTGAGGATCCCGGTGGTGGCCCAGGCGGCGCCACGGAAGATTGAGATCGAAACGAAGGGAGGCCAGCAGCAGATTAAAGCAGCCTAAAGACCGTAGAGGGGCGGTAGGTTTTACGCCCTGCTGCCTCTCCGGCGCACGGGCATGCGCAGCGCGTCCGTCCCTCCCGGCGGTCCCCGGCCATATACGGCCGGGGACCTGCACATGCGGAGGGTCAGAGGTTTCCCCGCAGCTGGCCTCCCGTGCGTGCGCTGGTTCTCTGGATGTCTCGGGCGTGGGCGTCTGGGAGGGCAGCGCGCGCTGAGCAGAACATGCCAGTGCTTTGACAGAGCATGCCAGACATTCAGGTCGAGAAATCGATTCTCAAGGGGGTGTGTGCAGTGAATGATGAGGGCCGGCCCGTCGCCTACACGGCGCTGGTCACGGGAACACCGGTTTTGTCCCTGTCCGGACGGCAGTTCGGAGTCTTGGACCGGGTCCTTGACGATCACGGGGATATCCTGCACGGCATAACCGTGACCGCAACTCAGGGCGTGCGCTTCGTTGCCCGGGACCAGATTGAGCGCATGACGAGCACCCAGATCCGGTGCTCCCTGACCGATGAGCAAGTCAGCCAGTTAGCTCCTGCCCCACCCGCGGGGCACGCTCGGACCAGGCGATGGTTTGCGCGCCCGTCAGGCAAGTCACGCTAGCCCGGCCACGTCAGGACAGCAATCGACCACAGGAGCCATGCTGGGAGTGGGTTGCTGTTTACCTCATGTCGGCGGCGTGGCGATGAGGTTCAGTGCGCAGTTTGCGGGCCGAAAAGGAACTCCTTGGCGTGCGCGACAGCCTTTTTGAACGCATCGTTACGAAGGCTGACAAGATCCTGGGACTCGGTGTCTCCGGGTTCCAGATAGCCGGCAAGCCCCGGCCGCAGCACCCATATGTCGCCTGCGGGCGGCAGGTAGAACACGCCGAAGGAGCGATGCTGCCGGTCGTCTTCGCTCCAGATCGGGACTACGGCAAGTGCCGCCCCGGTGACGGGGTTAATCCACTGTGCCCGGGGCAGCGGCTGCTCGTATGCTTCGGGATCCAGGAACGGGGCGGTGCCCTTCCCCCACCGTTCCTCGAACCGCTCATAAAATACCGGGAACAAGTGGGAGTCGTAACGGCGCCAATCGCTCATTTTCAGCTCTTTCTGTCTCAGTGACGGTGTCCGGCCGATGGCCCGCTCTCCCACCGGACGGGGGTCACACGGAACGGGGGCTCGGTGCCGCTGTGGGGCACCACGCGGACGGGGACTTCCTGTGCCGTGCTTTTTTCCGGATTTGTGTTCTGCCGTGCCGGCTTCGGAGAGCCGGCGGCGGCGTGGCGGCGGCCAAGCTCCTTGTCGTACGCGGCCCGCTTGACCGGATTCCGCAGGACAGCGAAGGCCTCCATAATACGCAGGAGTTCGGTCCGGTCGGTGGACGTGGAGTCCATATCGGGATGATGGGTCCTCATGAATTTCCGGTAGGCGGCAGAGATTTCCTGCTGGGTTGCCGTCCGCTGCACCCCCAGCGTGCCGTAGTGGTCCGGGAAGCCGCTCCACATCCGGATACCTTCCATTCCTGACCGGACTGGGCGGTTCCGGTGGACCGGAACCGCCCTTTCTGCTCGGCGTTCTGAGTGCTAGCTGGCGATCTCCTCGCGCTGGCGTTGCTTACTTTCGATCTCGATCTTGCGCGGCTTGGCCTGCTCGGCCACAGGGATGCGCAGGGTCAGGACGCCGGCGTCATAGCTGGCCGTGACCTTCTCGGTATCCAGGGTGTCACCGAGAATCAGTTGGCGGCTAAAAACGCCGCGCGGGCGCTCCGACGCAATGAGTTCAACGTCCGGTCCGGTCTGGTCCTTCCGTTCGGCATGGACGGTGAGCACGTTGCGTTCCACGTTCAGGTCCACGGAATCCGGGCTAACGCCGGGCAGGTCAAAGGCAATGACGAACTCGCCGTCCTCCTGCCACGCGTCCATCGGCATTGCAGCCGGCCTGGCGGCGGTGCCCAAGACCTGCTGGGCAAGCCGGTCCAGCTCACGAAATGGATCCGTACGCATCAACATCATTCCCACTCCTTCAGCATGGGTGTCCAATTGGTTTCTATACCAACCCCCAGCATTTATCTGTCGCTGCGGATATAGATTTTTTATAGCACCAGTGCCAAACTGGTGCAAGATCTATCCAATGGATTTTTCAGAACACGGAACGGGGACACGCAAGCCGCCATGGCAGCAAGGACAGAGGAACAGCAGGACCCGGGCAAGGGCATCTACGCGATATCGGTGGTGGCAGCCCTCCTCGGGACTGGACAGCAGAACATCAGGCTGTATGAGCGCAGGGGCCTGCTCAAGCCCGACCGAACCTCCGGAGGGACCCGCCAGTACAGCGAGTCGGACCTGATGATCCTTCGGCGCATCGGCGAGCTGCTCGACGAGGGGCTGAACCTCGCCGGCATCGCGAAAGTGCTGGAACTCGAAGCCGAGAACGAAAAGCTCTACCGAGAGCTAAAACGCCTTCGCGCCCGGCGCGGCACCCAGGACTGAAACCGCAGGTTCCCCCGCCCTGCCGCGCGGAAACTCAGGGCCCTGCCGGGAATCAGGAACCCCGGCGCGGCACCCCGGACCCCCACATGCAGGCATAGCGGGGCGTGGCAGGATTGGTCCGGGCCGGCCGGTACGGTCCTGACCCGTGTACGTGAAGAACGCCAACGAACAAGTGCCCACCATCGTGCAGATCGAACCCCGGGCGGCCGCCGGCGTTTCCGCGAACGACGCAGACGATGCCAAGCTGTTCACCAGCGGGGGGCCATACGGCCCGCCCCCCCCAAAGGGGCTGGACCACCGTCGTCGTCGGCCGTTCTTGTGTTACGTCGTGAGTGCCCCCTCCAGCCAGGATCTCAGCGCGGGGGCGGGAGCTGCACCGGCCTGTCTCGCGACGATCTCGCCGTCGACGATGACCATCAACGTGGGCACTGCCTGGATGGCGAACCTGGCGGAAAGCTGCGGTGAGTGGTCAACATCGACCTTTACGAGTTTGATCTGCCCCGCGCGTTCGTGTGCCAACTGGTCCAGCACGGGGCTCACCATCCGGCAGGGTCCGCACCACACCGCCCAAAAGTCCACCAGTACCGGAACGCCGGACCGTTCGGCGATCTCGCCGAAGTCGTCGTCTCCAGCCTCAACAACCCAGGGAAGCTCCCGGTGGCAACTCCCACAGCGTGGCCGACCGTCGGCGACGGCCGGTACGCGGTTGGATTTGCCGCAATGGGGACATTTGATGATGGCCTTGTTCATGCTGTTCCGGCCCCTTCCAGCTCCATCGTGCTGTAGTCAACCACCAATTCCCCTCCGGATGCGGTCACCGTGACCATTCCGCCTTCCGCGATGCTGCCACGCAGCAGGGCCCGGCCCACTTGCGTTTCCACCACATGGGAAATGTAGCGGCGCAGGGGCCGGGCTCCGTAGACCGGATCGAAGCCTCGTTCGGCTATCAGAAGGCGCGCCTCCTCGGAAAGGTGCAGCTCTATTTGCTGCTCGGCCAGCCGCTGCCGCAGCTGTTGGAACTGCAGATCAACGATGCGCTCGATTTGCGGCAGTCCCAGGGGTGCGAACAGGACCGTATCGTCCACGCGGTTGAGGAACTCGGGGCGGAAATGCGCCCGGAGCTCGCCCATCACCATGCCCCGCGCCTCCTCGGTGATCGCCCCGCCTTCGGCCGAACCCTCCAGAAGATACTGGGAACCGATATTGGAGGTCATAATGATGACGGTATTGCGGAAATCGACGGTCCGGCCCTGCGAGTCCGTAATCCGTCCGTCATCGAGCACCTGCAGCAAGGTGTTGAAAATGTCCGGATGGGCCTTTTCCACCTCGTCGAACAGCACCACCGAGTACGGCTTCCGGCGTACCGCTTCCGTGAGCTGTCCTCCTTCGTCGTAGCCGATGTAGCCAGGAGGCGCCCCCAGCAGGCGGCTCACGGTGTGGCGCTCCTGGTACTCACTCATGTCCAGCCGGATCATTGCGTTCTCGCTGTCGAAGAGCGCCGCAGCCAGAGACTTTGCAAGCTCGGTCTTCCCGACGCCGGTCGGGCCAAGGAAGATGAAGGAGCCGATCGGCCGGCGGGGATCCCGGATACCGGAGCGGGCGCGGATGATGGCGTCCGACACCGCGCTAATGGCTTCTTCCTGCCCCACGACGCGGGCGCGCAGGATTTCGTCAAGGTGCAGGACTTTTTCACGTTCGCCCTGCTTCAGCCGCGCGACCGGTATGCCTGTCCAGGCGGCGACGATGTCGGCGATCTCGTCTTCCGTCACCACCTCACGGAGCAGGCGTTTTTCACCCTGTTTCGCGGTCAGCCGGTCCTCCTCGGCGGCCAGCCGCCGTTCGAGGTCGGCAAGCCTGCCGTAGCGTAGCTCCGCCGCCCGGTTGAGGTCGTAGTTCCTCTCGGCTTCCTCAGCGTCCTGCCGCAGCCGCTCCAGTTCACTGCGGATTTCCTGCAGTTTGTGGATCGCCTGGCGCTCGGCTTCCCATTGGGCCCTCTTGGCGTCGGCCTCAGCCCGCAGGTCCGCCAATTCACGCCTCAGCTCCTCGAGCCGGGTCTTGCTTGCCGGATCGGTCTCCTTGGAGAGTGCTGCCTCTTCTATTTCGAGCCGCGTGACTTTCCGTGTGAGCTCATCCAGCTCCGCCGGCATCGAATCAATTTCTGTCCGCAGCCTGGCGCACGCCTCATCCACAAGGTCAATGGCCTTGTCCGGAAGGAACCGGTCAGTGATGTACCGGTGGGAAAGGGTGGCCGCAGCCACCAAAGCGCTGTCCTGGATCCGGACGCCGTGGAAGACCTCAAGCCGCTCCCGCAGCCCGCGAAGAATGGAAATGGCGTCCTCGACGTCGGGCTCGTCAACCGTGACCGGCTGGAAGCGGCGTTCCAAAGCCGCATCCGACTCAATGTGCTTGCGGTATTCGTCGAGGGTGGTGGCGCCGATCATGTGCAGTTCCCCGCGGGCCAGCATGGGCTTGAGCATGTTGCCGGCGTCCATCGATCCCTCGGACGCGCCTGCCCCGACGACCGTGTGCAGTTCGTCCACGAAGAGCAGGATCCTGCCTTCTGCCGCCAGCACCTCGGCCAGCACTGCCTTCAGCCGCTCCTCGAACTCGCCGCGGTACTTGGCACCGGCCACGAGGGCGCTCAGGTCGAGCGAGAAGATGGTCTTGTTCTTCAGCCCTTCCGGCACATCCTGCCGGACGATCCTCTGGGCCAGTCCCTCGACAATGGCGGTCTTGCCGACTCCAGGCTCGCCGATAAGCACCGGATTGTTTTTGGTCTTGCGGGAAAGTATCTGGACGACCCGCCGGATTTCCGCATCGCGGCCGATGACCGGATCCAGCTTTCCGGTGCGGGCGTCCGCCACCAGATCGCGGCCATACTTCTCAAGCGCTTCGTAGGTCTGCTCCGGTGTTGCCGATGTGACGCGCTGATTTCCCCGTACTTGGGTCAGTACCGACAGAAATGCCTCGCGGGTGATCCGGTGATCAGCCAGCACCCTTCCGGCCGCAGTGGACCGTCCCTCCTCCGCCAGGGCAACCAGCAGGTGCTCCACTGAGACATACTCGTCTTTGAGGCGCTTGGCTTCACGTTCGGCGGCGTCCAGGAGTGCGCCCAGCCTGCGGCTCACGTACACCTGGCCCGGTGCCGCTCCAGGACCCGTGACCTTTGGCTTGCGCCTCAGCTCGGCTTCGACTGCGGCCTTCAGCTCATCCACATCCACCTGCATGGCCACGAGCAGGCGCGGGACAAGGCCACTTTCCTGCTCCAGCAAGGCCAGCAGCAGGTGTTCGCCGTCGGTCTCAGTGTGCCCATTGCGTTGGGCTATCCGTTGAGCCTCTGACAAGGCCTCCTGCGACTTTTGCGTCAAACTCTCCATGTTCATTGTGAAGCAGTCCCTTCCACCTGCGTGATTTCAACCAACCGTCGTTCAAGCGAGTCGACCCGCACCAACAGATCGAGTACCAACGGGATTGCCGCGTAGTTCAGCGACAGCTCCGAATGGAGTCTCATGACGCGCGCTATGAGTTCCGGGGCCCGCGGGCTGAACCATGGTCCGCCCGCGGCATCGCCCAGCGGCCGGATCAGATCCAGATCCACGAACCGCATGACGACGTCTGGGTGGACGCCGCTGCTGCGCGCCACCGCCTCGAGATTCAGGCGCCACGGATAGGCGAGCGGATATTCTCGGCTCATAAGAGCCCCTCTCTCGGGTGAAAGTCGGACACAGCGGCAAGCTGCTCGTATAGCTTGCGCACCTCACTGCTCAACCGCGGGGGCACCATGACACGGATCTCCGCGTAGAGGTTCCCGGGCTGGCCCTTCGGGTCGGGCACACCTTGGCCGCGAAGCCGAAGTCTGCGCCCGCTGGAAGACCCGCCGGGAACGGTGATGGTGACCGGCCCCGCAGGCGCGTTGACCTTGATCTTGGTCCCGAGAGCGGCTTCCGACGGCGTGACGGGAAGGTCGAAGTGAATGTCCCGGCCCTTGAGCCGGTATCTGGCGTCCGGCTGGATGCGTACGGTCAGGAACAGATCCCCCGGCGGACCCCCGCCGCGGCTAGCGGCGCCCTCCCCCGCGAGGCGGATGCGCTGGCCGTCCAGCACGCCGGGGGGCACGTCGACGTCATAGTTCCGGGCATCGCCGCCCGGCTGGGCCAGGCGGACGGTGCGGCGTCCGCCACGGATCGCTTCGTCGAGGGTCAGCCGAAGCTCGGCTTCGTGGTCCGCTCCCTGTACCGGACCTGCTCCCTGCTGACGGAACCAGCCACCCAGCAGGTCCTCCCAATCCACGTCGCCACCCAAATCGACGTCGACATTTCCGTACCCGCCGCGTCCCGGCCGCGGACCCGGCCGAGGGCCGCCGGGCCCCCACCGCGGACCGCCTCCGGCCGGTCCGCCACCGCTGCCGGCGTACTGCCGGAAATCGGCACCGAAGCGATCGTAACGGGCCCTCGTTTCGGCATCCGAAAGAGTGCTGTAGGCCTCGCCGATTTCCTTGAACCGCTCAGCGGCGTCCGGATCACGATTGACGTCCGGATGATATTTCCGCGCCAGTTTGCGGTAGGCGCGCTGGATCTCGTCAGCGTCCGCCGTCCGGGAGACGCCGAGAACGGTATATGGGTCCTTAGCCACGGTCAGCGTTCACCGCCCGGCTGACAACGACCGCCGCTGGCCTGAGGATGGTGTCCGTGCCGCCGTAGCCCGGGCGCAGTACGCTCAGGACCGTCCCTGGGGGAACCTCGTCCGTTTCCGACACACTGACCACCTCATGAATCCGCGGGTCGAAGGGAACGTTCTCGGCGTCGATCCGCGGGTAGCCAAGGCGGGACAGGGTATCGATGGCCTGGGATCGGATTGCGGCTATGCCATCGACGAGCGGGTCCCCGGCAGCCGGGGCGTGAGCCAAGGCCAATTCCAGATTGTCGAGGACGGGCAGCCACGCCAAAGAGACCGCTGCCCGCTCTTGTGCCCTTACCTGTGCGCCGTCCCGGGCGGCGCGCTTTCGGACGTTGTCTGCGTCAGCCAGCGCACGGCGCCACAGATCCTCCATTTTGGCCAGCGCGTCCGCCTGTTCCGTTGCTTTGATTTCCCTTTCACCGAGTGTGGCGGCCTCTGCCTCGTTACTTCCTGGAGCCGGCCCTGCCTGGTCGCTCATGGCCGTTCCTAGCCACGGTCGAATTCCGCGTCGACGATGTCATCCTCATCTACATCGTTGGACGCTGCGGGCTGAGATGCGGATTCCTGACCCGCCCCTGCGGTGGCCGCGGAGGCAGCCGAGGCGCTCAGCGCTGACTGCAGCTGCTGAAGCTCGGAAATCAGTTCCCTGGCGGTGCCAACGTCTGCCTGGTTGCTGACGGCGTCGCGCGCCTGACCAACGAGCAGTTCCGCTCGGGCCTTGTCGTGCACCGGAACTGCGTCACCCAGCTCATTGACGGCCCGCTCAACGCGGTAGGCCACTGCATCGAGTTCGTTGAGGGTGTCGATCCGCTCCCGGTTCTGCAGGTCCTCGCTTCTGTGGGACTCAGCCTCCGCAATCATGCGCTCGACTTCCTTGGTGTCGAGGTTGGAGCCTTCGCTGATGGTGATGCCCTGTTCCTTGCCCGTGTCCTTGTCGCGGGCGGTAACGTTCAAAATGCCATTGGCATCTACATCGAACGTGACTTCGATCTGCGGTTCTCCGCGGGGCGCTGGCCGGATATCAGTCAGCTGGAACCGGCCCAGCACCCGATTATCCGCCGCCAGTTCCCGCTCCCCCTGCAAGACCACCACGTCCACGGCGGGCTGGTTGTCGTCCGCGGTAGAGAACACTTCGCTGCGCCGTGCGGGGATGGTCGTGTTGCGCTCGATGATCTTTGTCATGACACCGCCGCGGGTCTCGACCCCCAGGGAAAGCGGCACAACGTCCAGAAGCAGGACGTCCGAGACCTCTCCTTTAAGCACACCGGCCTGGATCGCCGCACCGATAGCCACGACTTCATCCGGATTGACGCTCATGTTGGGATCTTTGCCGCCGGTCAGGCGCCGGACGACGTTCTGCACAGCGGGAATGCGGGTGGAGCCACCGACCAAAATGACTTCATCGATGTCGTTGGCGGTGACCTTGGCGTCCGTCATGGCCTGCTTGACAGGATCCATGGTGCGTTCCACCAGGTCATGGGTGATGTCTTCAAATACGGAGCGCCTAACGGTGGTCGTCAGATGCTTGGGGCCCGTGGCGTCGGCAGTGATGAAGGGAAGGTTCACCTGGGTCTGGGTCACAGAACTTAGCTCGACCTTCGCTTTCTCGGCAGCCTCGAACAGGCGCTGCAACGCCTGGGGGTCCGACCGGAGGTCGATGCCCGCCTCCTTCTGGAAGTCGTCGGCCAGGTAATCGACAAGCCGGCGGTCAAAATCGTCTCCGCCGAGATGCGTGTCCCCCGCCGTGGAGCGGACCTCAACAACCCCGTCCCCCACGTCCAGCAGGCTCACATCAAAAGTTCCGCCGCCAAGATCGAAAACCAAAACCGTCTCATGCTGACGTTTATCGATGCCGTAGGCCAGGGCCGCTGCAGTAGGTTCGTTGATGATGCGCAGGACTTCCAGCCCGGCAATCCTGCCCGCGTCCTTGGTCGCAGTGCGCTGTGCGTCGTTAAAGTACGCGGGAACCGTAATGACGGCCTCCGTCACCTTTTCGCCCAACTGCTTCGCGGCGTCGTCCACTAACTTGCGGAGAACGAGGGCGCTCACCTCTTCGGGTGCGACTTTCTTGCCCTGAACCTGAAAACGCGCCACGCCGTTGTCGTCCGCGACGACGTCGAAACTCACGGCCTTGGCCTCATCCGTGATCTCGTCAAAGTGTCGGCCGATGAACCGTTTGGCCGACGTGATGGTTCCCTTGGGATTGAGAATCGCCTGGCGTCGGGCCAATTGCCCCACAAGCCGTTCCCCGTTGTCCGTATACGCGACAACCGACGGAGTGGTCCGGGCTCCTTCGGCGTTGGGTATAACGCGGGCTTCCCCTCCTTCCCAGACGGCGATCACCGAGTTGGTTGTTCCAAGATCAATTCCCACTGCTTTGGCCATGACTAACTCCGGTCCTAGAGGGCGCGCGACTGGTCCTGTGGCGACGTCCGCCCGAGGTTTCACCACATGACTCCACGCCCTGTCCTGCTGGGCCGGGCGGCTCACAGGGATTTTGTCACGGGGCCTTATAGGGTTGAGTCTGCCCCTTGCACGGGAGCGACGGCATGCCCTCGAGGGTCCAAATATGCTCCCGGGAATTGCCCTATCGGGATAGATTGCACAGGCGTAGTCTGGAGATCGCTGGGATGATTGGGGTTCCGCCGCCACGCATCTCGCCCACGAACGAGGCCCTCAGCCGCGGACAGAGAGACCGGCAGGTAACGTGGAATGTTCGATCGATTAAGGGCCGAGGAGACTCTCCTCAAGGCCGCACAATCTGTTTCTTCACTGGAATTTTGCCATGTGGCAGCTTGCTTTCTAGTGGTGGACGGTCATCTGCTTCCGCGCCCGAACCGGGCGCCGACGGCCCAGGACCCCGATGTCCGCCGGTCCGACGCCAGGGATGCCGAACTTCCCTCCACGGGGCCGGGGTGGCGATACGCACTCTCGACCTATGACGGCAGTGGAGAACTGAACGGGTGCCTTGTCCTGCAGGCCCGCACAGCTCCGAGTCCGGCGCAGATGATCGAGCTACACGCAACGGCGGCAACTCCCCCCGGCGAAGTCGAGGAAGCGGCAAGAGCACACCAGCAGGAGCACGCGGCCCCGCTCTCCAATGCCGCCGACGTGGACAATCGCCTGCGTATCCTCACGGCAACGGTACTGCAGCTCGAAACCCGGACGTCGATCCAGAACGCCCTCAATGGCACTCTTACAGCCCCCCTCGGACAAATGAGCTCCCGGGAGTCCCTTCTGGCGGAAGTGCTGTCAGTGCTGACGGGGCACCCGGTCTGCATCGAGGACGCGTTCGGCAACATCCGCGCCGCGGCCGGTACCAAATCCGGGCGTCCGTATCTCCGGCCCAGTGCGGCCGACAGGTCCCGGACGGTGCAGCTCTGGCACGCCTTCGGATTGCCGGTCCAAGAACCCCGAGGGCTCGTGGCGCTGGTTCTGCCGGACCGGGACGTGCTCGGAGCAATGTGCTTGCTCGAGAACGGCAGGCCCTACACGGCCGATGACGTCTTCGCTTTGGAGTATGGAACGCGGCTCTTGCAGATCGAGTTGTCGCACCGCCGCATCATTGCCCAGCTGGAACTGAAACTGGGGCGCGACCTGGTGGATGAACTGGTGTCGGGAATGGATGAAGACACCGCAGCCATGCGTGCCGAGGCGATGGGATATGACATCACGGGCCCGCAGCACGTCATCGTTGCTCAGTGGCAACCGCCAAGAACCGACGATACGGTCGTGGTCGCCCTGCGCAGAACGCTGCGGGAACTGCAGACGCCTGCCCTCGTTTCACGGCGCTCGGACATAACACTTGCCGTGGCTACGGGAGATCCGCTCGATACAAAGCTCTTTACCGTTGCGGCAAGGACTCTGCGCAGCGCCACCGGAGCCGTGGGCATCGGAGGTCCAAGCCACGATGTCACCCAGCTCCCACGCTCTTACGCGCAGGCCCTGCGTGCGCTGCACATCCGGGTACATTCCATCGACCCCTACGGACTCACGCGCTACGACCAGCTGGGGATCTACCGCATCCTTGACATGCCCGGCAGCGAAACTGACCTCTCCGGCTACGTCGCGGAGTGGCTAGGTGCACTGCTGAGTAACGACGCCCGCAGGGGATCCGATCTGGTGCACACCTTAGCGCAGTATCTGGATCATGGCGGCAACTACGACGACACGGCCGACAGCCTTGCCATTCACCGGAGCACGCTGCGATACCGGCTGAAGTCAATCCGGCAGGTCACCGGTTTAGACCTTGCTGACCCCGAGACCCGCCTCAACCTGCACGTTGCCACGCGAGCCTGGCGCCTACGTCCGCACGAACGCGATGAGCCATTGCACGGCTCAGATCAAGCGCGAAATAAAAGCGCGCACCAGTTGCCTCGGATTTGATCTGGGGGACTCAAATTCGGGCCGTTTTTAGGCGTCTCGGGGCCATGCGGGCGCCACGGCGGCGGAGGAGACTCAGACTGGTATATGTCGCCATAGACGTCCAGAGAAGGCAACGGGAATCCAATGAGCATGAGCAGACGAACGGCCGCCGAGGGCAAGGCCCCGCTCCCGTCGCCAGGACGCATGAGGGCGGGGACCGCCATTCTCGGCGCGGGGCTACTCATATTCGGGTCGGCGTGCACAGCGTCGCCTCCGGCTCCGCCATCACAGTCCGTCAGCGCTGGGGGTTCCAGTTCCACAGGGGACCTTTCAGCCGTTCCTGGGATCGTCAGAGAAGTTGAGCCCTCTGTGGTCACGATTCAGACATCAGGGGGCATCGGCAGCGGAGTGGTCTACCGCAGCGATGGCACCATCGTCACGGACGCCCACGTGGTGGAGGACCAGCAAAAGAAGCCGTTCAAGAGCGTCAGGATCCACTTCGCAGACGGATCCCAGGCACCGGCCACCGTCGTCGGTGTTGACGACCCAACCGATGTGGCAGTGGTGAAGGCTGACCGGGGCAACCTTCCGGCAGCCAAGTTCTCGACGACGCTTCCCGAAGTTGGGCAGCTGGCAGTTGTTCTTGGCAGTCCGCTGGGGCTGGAGCAGACCGTCACGGCCGGCATCGTTTCCGCACTTCACCGTAATATGCCACCGTCAGAGGGATCGCCGCAGGGGCTTATCGACCTCATCCAGACGGACGCGCCCATCTCCCCCGGCAATTCCGGTGGAGCCGTGGTCAACAGCAGCTCTGAGATCATCGGGCTCTCAGAAGCGTATCTCCCGCCCAGTTCGGGGGCCGTGTCCATCGGGTTCGTGACTCCCGCGGCGACGGTGACCGACGTAGCGGACCAGATTCTGAAGAGCGGGGTGGCCACGCACGCGGTCCTGGGAATTATTCCGACCGACATCTCTCCTGAGGTCGCAAGCCGCTTTGGCCTCCCCACCACGTCGGGCGCGCTGGTCATCGAAGTTGCCCGCGGAGGACCGGCAGCCAAAGCGGGATTGCAACCAGGAGACATCATCACGCAGTTCGATGGGCAGAAGATCGCGAGTGTGACCGACCTCCTGGCCGCTATCCGCAAGAAAGAGCCGGGGCAGCAGTCCGATGTCGAGTTCCAGCGCGGGCAAGACACGAAAACATCGAAAGTCACACTGGGGAGCACCGCCAAGGAATAGACCCTGTTCGAAGGCGCTGGGCCGGCAAGTTTACGAATGAACCATTTCCAGAAACAGAGGTTTGGCTATGTCTGACGTACTGGCACAGCAATTGTTTAAAGGATCAGGAACTGCGCTGATTGTCCGGGGCATTGCTGCCATTCTGTTCGGTATCTTAGTAGTCGTCTGGCCCGGTGTTTCCCTACTCGCACTGGTGATCCTCTTCGGAATCTACGCTGTCTTTGACGGCGTCACCAACATCGTGCACTACGTCAGGCGCATGAGGCGCCGGTCCGCCGTCTGGCAACTAGTAGGCGGCATCATCTCCGTGCTGGCGGGTCTCGTCGCGTTCATCTGGCCGGGCACCACCGCCCTTTCGCTGGCGCTCGTAATCGGTGTGTGGGCAGTTATTCTCGGTATCTCCCAGATGGCTCTCGCCTTTGAAACCAGAAAGACCGTCGGGCTGTGGTGGCTCTGGCTGATCACAGGCATCGTCACCACTCTTTTCGGCCTCTTCCTGGTCTTCTTTCCCGGCCCGGGCATACTGAGTCTCCTGGGTCTGCTCTCGTCCTTCGCAGTTCTCTTCGGAATACTTCTGATCGCCTCCGGAGTCGGACTGCGCAGGCTGGGCGAAAACCCGAATACAAGGCTCTCGATGGGCTAAGAGCCTGCAACCGGCCGGACTGACGTAGGAGCCAACATGATTCCTGGAATTCGTGATCCGCATCTGGCGCGGACTCGTCCCGTTCGGGTGCGCACACCCCAAGGCTGCGAGGAATGCCTGTCGTTGGGCACGGCATGGGTTCATTTGCGTTTATGTCTCACCTGCGGCCATGTCGGGTGTTGTGACTCCTCACCCATGCGGCACGCCCGAGCCCATGCCACCGAGTTGCATCCAATCGTTCGTTCTCTGGAGCCCGGCGAGGACTGGCGCTGGTGCTATCCCCATGAGGCATTCGTCTAGGCTACCGGCGGGCGCAACCAACTGATGCAACCCGTCGCAGGATCGACGCCGATGGAAACGCCGGATGTCGCCGGCGCCTACCCGCGGCTCAGCCAGGCCCAGACCGAATTGTTGGGCCGCGCCGGCACCCGCCGGGCTACCGCGGCCGGAGAAGTCCTCATCCAGGAGGGGACGGTTGCGGCTGATTTCTTCGTCGTACTGCAGGGTACGGTACTGGTCGTCGAGGGGCTACACGCCGCCGGTGGTAGACAGCCTGCTGAGCTTGGCCCTGGCACGCGGATCCTCGAAGTTCACGGTCCGGGACGCTTCCTCGGGGAACTGGGCCTGGTGGAGGGGCAACCGGCCTTTGTCAGCACTGTGTCCGCCGAGGCGGGTGAAGTGCTTCAGATCAGCGGGGATGACCTGCGCCGTGCCGTGCTGACGGACGCCGCGGTGGGCGAGACCATCCTGCGAGCATTTCTTCAGCGCCGGATCCTGCTGATCAGCGCGGGCGCGGGCACCCGCATCGTGGGATCCCGCTTCAGCCGTGACACCCTTCGCCTCCTGGAATTTGCAGCCGCCAACCGTCTGCCTCACCGCCTGGTTGATCTGGAGGATGATGAGCAGGCGCAGGGCATCCTGGACAGGGCCGGGATACTCGCAGATGAGCTGCCGGCGGTGGTGCTAAACGCCTCGCAGGTCCTCAAGAACCCGTCAAACGCAGACTTGGCCCTTGCCATGGGTCTACGGGCGGTGAAGGAGCATTCGGCTTCGTACGATCTCATGGTGATCGGAGCCGGTCCCGCCGGCCTGGCGGCCGCCGTCTACGCGGCTTCGGACGGATTGTCAGTCGTCCTTAAGGAAGGCTTCGCGATAGGTGGGCAGGCCGGCACGTCGCCGCGGATCGAGAACTTTCTCGGCTTTCCCGCGGGAATCTCAGGCGGTGAGCTCACTGAAAGAGCAATCGTTCAGGCCCGCAAGTTCAGAGTCCAGATCAACGTCGCCTGCCGGGCACGCACCATCGAATTGAAGGACGGCGAGATCCGCGCCGGGTTCCACGAGAGCGGCCCTGCCTCCTCACGGGCAGCGCTGCTCGCAACCGGGGTTCACTACCGCCGGCTGCCAGTCCCCGGGCTGGAGAAATTCGAGGGGATCAGTGTCTTCTACGCCGCCACTGTCCATGAAGCCAGGCTCTGCGGATTGCAGCCGGTGGCCGTCGTCGGAGGTGGAAACTCCGCAGCACAGGCCGCCCTTTTCCTGGCCGGAATGGGAGCACCAGTGCGGCTGGTGGTGCGCGGGGCAGACCTCCGAGCGGACATGTCGGGGTACCTCGCGGAACGGATCGAAGAACACCCTGGCATAGAGGTGCTGCTGGGAGCCAACATCGTGGGCGTGGACGGTTCTGGCGCCCTTGAGCGGATCGTCGTCCATCTGGCGGCCACAGGCGAACAGCGCATCTTCGACTCCAGGTATCTCTTCATTTTCATCGGGGCCAAGCCGCACACAGAATGGCTGCAGGGTAAGCTCGCACTGGATGGCCACGGCTTTGTTCTCACCGGGGCTGACCTCCAGGACCTTCCTCCTGAGTTCAGCCATCTGGGCCGCAGCCGGCTGCCCTTGGAAACCAGCATCCCGGGGATGTTCGCGGCCGGTGATGTTCGGCATGGGTCGGTGAAACGCGTAACGGCTGCCGCCGGTGAAGGCTCAACGGCAGTCGCAATGATCCACGAGCACCTGCGCCTCCTTCGGGATGGACCAGCCAGTGCGCGTCAGGGCAATGGACATTGAAAGTCCAAGAAGACAGTCCCAATCCCCTAAGAAGCCGACAAGCCCGGGCAACGGGGAGGGATGCTAATCAAGGTCGACATAGGTTCCCCGACGTCCGCCCGCCATGGGTGATTTCTGGGCGGGCGGGGCCATACGGCATCCATGGCGGTCAGAGCAACTCCCGGATGAGGCTGTCGCCGGTAGATCCTGGCCGAACGAGCACGGGAAGCCGGCAGGGTCACGAGCCGCGGCGGCCCGGATCAGACCCCACGGAATCAGGCATCGGTAACCTGTGTCCACGCGGCGGTCAAATCCGATTTCTGGCCACGGACACTGAACCATAGGAGGGTTGGCATGCCGAAAATTTCGGGCGACGTGAACCCAGCGAGTGCACGTACGCTGGGAGTGCTCGCCGAACCGGAGGTCACCGCCGAGTTTGCCGAGCGAAACGGCCGCGAAGTGGGCCATCTGCTCAACCTTGCCGATGAGCGCCACGACTGGTCCGTGATGATCGAGTACCAGGATTTTACGGCTGGCAACGGCTTGGCGCCGATGCTGGACTCCTTGGCAACGCACCGGGTCCGCCGAGCATGGGATGTCATGGTCTGCCTGACCGATCTTCCGATTCGTCTCGAAGGCCGCACTGTGGTCGCGGAAGTCGCGCTCGGGGAGTCAATTTCCCTGGTTTCCTTGCCCGCGCTCGGCGCTGTCAACATCGACCGCCGGGTCCGCACTGCCGTCGCCGACCTCGCATGGGCGATACACCGCCACTTCGATCCCGACGATGACATCAGCGAATTCGGTCCGCCCTCACTGCACCAATCGCGGCATATCGAGACCGCCGTTCTTGACGACGGGCCAATTGGGTTCCGCTACGTCTCAGCAACCCGCCTAGGCCGCGGACGGTTGCTGGCGGGTATGCTGCGGGCGAACCGTCCGTGGCGGCTGGTCTTCGGGTTGAGGAGCGCAATGGCCGCTGCCATCGCCACAGGCGCCTTCGCGCTGGTCACGAACACAATCTGGCAACTCGCAGACCTGCTGGGTGCGCCGAGGCTGACGTTGCTGACGGTCCTTGCTATCAGTTCGATGGTGTTCTGGATCATCACCCAACACGATCTATGGGAAAGGCCCCGGCGCGACGATCTCGTCGAACGATATAAGGCTTCCTTGTATAACACTTCTACAGTGTGGTCGTTGATGATCGGCGTCGTGATCAGCTACGTCCTGCTGTTCGTGGCTGTGCTGTTGGCCGCGGCGTTCGCTATCGACGACGGCCTATTGGCGCTGACCCTGCAACATCCGGTGGCTGTTTGGGATTTTGTGGAAGTCGCCTGGATGACGACATCAGCGGCGCTCATCGGTGGAGCGTTGGGCTCGGGATTCGAGTCAAAGGACGACATTCTTCGGGCGGCGTACGGCCAGCGGGAACGTCATCGTCGCCAGTCGGTCGCCGAGGGCGAATAATCCCGCATTGCCGGAGGCAGCCCAGCCTATCCTTGTTTCGTACTCGGCAGATGTGCGACGGCATTTGGCCCGGGGCAGCGTTGCTGCGCCAGGGCCCTTTCCATCAGCGCGAGCAATCTCTGTCAATCTTCCAAGGCCCACGACCAGGTCCCAAGGGTTCCGTGCCGGGTCTGCCTACTTGGGGATTGTGATCCCCAGTCTGGCCATGCGGCGGTAGATGGTCGCCCTGCTGATGCCCAATTCGGCTGCCGCCCCGCTTACTGTAGCCCCGTGCTTGGAGAGACAGCGGACGATCTCATCACGTTCCATCGCCTCGATCCGAGTCAGGTGCGGGCTGCTCCCCCCGCCCAGAAGGTGGGCAGGCAGATGGCTGACGTCGATGGTCTCCGTCTGGACAGCGGCGGCGTGGATGACGTTGAAAAGTTCGTCAATGTTCTCCGGCCAGCTATGGGCAATCAATGCTTTTTCTGCGGCGGGAGTGAAGTTGATTTCCCGCAGGCGGGTTTGGCGGGCACCGTATCTGGCCAAGTGCAGGACATCCTCGCCGCGTTCCCGCAGGGCGGGAACGGAAATCACGGTATCGACCATGCCTGCCAAGGGCTGCGGGATGCCGTCGTGCGTCGCAGCTGTAACGGCCCACGCTAGCGTTGGCGTGCTCCCGCTCTGGGAGACGGGAAGCGCCCGAATTGCGCTGTCGGCTTGGGCGTGGAGTTCTTGTGCTGCCCACGCGGGCAACAGGTCTACGTTTTCGACTATGACAGCGGTTGCTGGTTTGCCCAGTTCGGGGGCCCACAAGGACAGCCAGGCGTCGACGTCGCCGGGCGCGGGGGCGGCCGCCGAGATGATACGGCTCCCGGGGTGAATTCGCCGCAAGGCCTGCGCCAGCAGAGTTGCGCGCCCCGTACCCTGCTCGCCTACGGCGGCAACAACCCGTCCTGCTGCCAAGGCCTGAGTCGCCTGATCGAGGGCGTTTGTCCAAACTGACGACATTTTCCGCACTGTTCCGGCTGCTGGCTCGAGTTTGCCTCGCTGGATGCGAAAGACGCCGCCCTTTGGTCCGGCCTTTTCTTTGCGGCCCTGTGACCTTGCGAGCATCAGGGCCGAGGTGTTGCCCGCAGCTGATTCCGCCAACGCCAGGAGCAATTGCGGGGATGACCGGGACCAGGTGGTGATGTTGACGCTCCCTTCCAGCAATCCGCTGACCGGATCGAAGACAGGAACTGCCGCGCAGGTGTAAGTCCGGAGGCTGGCACTGTAGTGTTCTTCAGCGCGGACAAGGGTCGGGATGCGGTCCGCCAGTGCTAATCCCATGCCGTTGGTCCCGGCTTCCCTTTCGGAGAATGCGAACCCCGGCGCCAGATGGACCTTGTCGAGCGCCCGCAAGAGGGAGGTGTCTCCGCTGAAGCGGTTGAGGAGCAAGCCGTTGGCATCGGTGAGCATCAGGCTCAAGGGTTCGTTCGCCAGAGTGCTGTAGAGGCCGGTGAGCACTTCCTGACCGCACTGGAAAAACAGGGAGTCAGTCCCTGCGGAGCCAGCCCATGTCGGATCCACTACTTCGGCGGAAACGCCGTACGCCTCGCTCCGCTGCCAGGAAGCGAGGAGGCGTTTGGCAGGAGTGGCGAGCTTGCCGGCGTAATCTTGCGCCAGGCCGAGAATCCCCTCGTCCTTGTTCGGCATCATCGCCGTCCTCCTCGTCCTCGTCTCCATACTTCGAAGTTACTTTGTCTCGCGATCCCGATCGGAAGAGGACCGTCTCAAAATGAGACACACGCCACATATTGACAGCTCTCCCACCAGTCTAGTCTCGATGGTGTGGCGACTACGGCAGTCGCCAGAAGGAGACCGCACATGTACAGCAAGGACGGCGAGAACTACTTCATCGTCGATGCCCACATCGCATTGTGGGACGCCCGCCCGGAGAACCAGCGGAATATCCAGGCCAAGCAGTTCATCGATTGCTTCTACGACTATCACCGCAACCTCGGTCCGGACGAGGAACACTGGTCCTACGAGGAATTCCTTTACCAGGGCGGCGAACGCCTCATGAAGGATCTGTTCATCGACGGCCACGTGGACCACGCGATCTTTCAGCCGGCCTATCTCGGGGCGTTCTACAAGAACGGGTTCGCCCAGGTAGAGGAGGCATACGGCCTGGCCGCGGCGAATCCGGACAAGCTCACGTACAACCACTGCTATGACCCCCGCCAAGGCGAGGCCGGCCTTGACCGGCTCCGCGCCGACCACGAAAAGATGGGCTTCAAAGGGGTAAAGCTCTACACCGCCGAGTGGCACGGCGAGTCCCGCGGATACAAGCTCTCGGATCCCTGGTCGTACAGGTATTTCGAGGAGTGCCGCAAGCTCGGCATCAAGAACATCCACATCCACAAGGGGCCTACTGTCCGCCCACTGGACCGGGACGCTTTCGACGTCGCCGACGTCGACCACGCCGCCTCCGACTTCACCGACCTGAACTTCGTGGTCGAGCACGTCGGCCTGCCCCGGCTCGAAGACTTTTGCTGGATCGCCACCCAGGAACCCAACGTCCACGGCGGCCTCGCGGTCGCGATGCCCTTCATGCACACCCGGCCGCGGTACTTCGCCCAGATTATGGGCGAGCTCATCTACTGGATAGGCGAGGACCGGATCCAGTTCTCCAGCGACTACGCCATCTGGTCACCCCGCTGGCTGATTGAGCGGTTCGTTGACTTCCAGATCCCGGAGGACATGACCGAATACGCCCCGCTCACCACCGCCCAGAAGAAAAAGATCCTGGGACTGAACGCCGCGAAGATGTACGACATCCCTGTGCCCGCAGAGCTCCAACTCCCCAACGCGGGCGAGACTAAGACGGGACCGCGGCAGCCGGAACGCGCCGACCTGGCGGCGGCGGTATGACGGCGGCACTGACGGAGCGCACCCTCCGGCACAGGGATGTGGCGGTGACAGCAGAGGACATCCGCCAGGCGCTGGGGGCCGTGCTGGATCCCGAGCTGGACGAGCCCATCACCGATCTGGGCTTCGTCCGTTCCCTCGAGATCACCGGCTCCCCGGCCGGTGCCGTGGTGACCGTGCACCTGCGCCTGCCCACGTCATTCTGCTCGCCGAACTTCGCCTACCTGATGGCGTCCGACAGCAAGGACGTGATCACGGCGCTGCACGGGGTGGCGGCGGTGGTGGTTGAGCTCGATGACCACCACGACTCCGACCTCATCAACGCCGGCCTCGCGGCCGACGCAGGATACCGCGGCACCTTCGGGTACGAAGCCGAGGACAGCCTGGAGGAGCTCCGGTGGACATTCCGCCGCAAAGCGCACACCGCAGCGATGGAGCGCTGCCTCACCGAACTGCTGCGGGCCGATCCCACACTGGCAGAAGAGAGCGTCGGAACGGTACGGCTTGGTGACCTGACCGCCGGCCGGACCAAAGACGCTCTACTACGACGGCGGACGGCGCTTGGGCTGCCGACGCAACCTTCCGCCGTCGTCCTCGTTGACCATAACGGCGTACCCTACCCGCCCGACAACGTCCCGATGGCCCTGCGTCGGGCCCGTTCCACCCGCATTTCCATTGACGGCAATGCGCACTTCTGCCGCGGCCTGCTCCGGACACGCTACGCCGGCTCCGGCGCGGACCAGACAGACCGGCCCGAAGGAGCCGAGCCTGCCGACCATCACCACCTGCTTCCATTCACAGTCAAGGAGATCCACCCATGAACACCATGCGAGCCGTCCAGGTCGTCGGCTACCACGAAGGCCTGAAGATGACCGAGGCGCCCATTCCGGAAGTGGCCGGGGCCTGGGACGTCGTGGTCAAGATCGGCGGAGCGGGCGTGTGCCGGACGGACCTGCACATTCTCGAGGGCCAGTGGGCCGAAAAGTCGCAGGTCCACCTGCCGTACACCATCGGCCACGAGAACGCCGGGTGGGTGCACGCAGTCGGTAGCGCCGTCACCAATGTGAAGGAAGGCGATAAAGTCATCCTGCACCCCCTCATCACGTGCGGTCTGTGCCGCGCCTGCCGCTCCGGCGACGACGTTCACTGCGAAAACAGCGGGTTCCCGGGCATCGACACCCACGGCGGGTACGCCGAGTACCTCCTCACCTCCGCCCGGTCCGTGGTGAAGATCGACGACTCCCTGGAACCCTCGGACGTGGCGGCCTTGGCCGACGCCGGGCTGACCGCCTACCACGCCGCGGCGAAGGCGGCCAAGAGGCTGACTCCACGGGACAACTGCGTGGTGATCGGCGCCGGCGGGCTGGGCCACATCGGGATTCAGGTGCTGAAGGCCCTCACGCCGAGCCGGATCATCGTGGTGGACCGCAACGCGGCTGCCCTTGAGCTGGCGAAGTCGATCGGGGCCGATGAAGGGGTCCTTGCGGACGGCACGCAGGTGGAACAGGTGCGGGCCCTCACCGGCGGCAACGGTGCCGAGGTGCTGATCGACTTCGTGGGCGAAGGCGGCGCGACGTCCGAGGGCGTTGCGATGCTGCGGGAGGCCGGCGATTACTTCGTGGTGGGCTACGGCGAGAACATCAGCGTGCCCACCATCGACATCGTTTCCGCGGAGATCAACATCATCGGCAACCTCGTCGGCTCCTACAACGACCTTCAGGACCTGATGGCCTTGGCGGCACGGGGCGCCGTCACCCTTCATACCCAGAAATACGCCCTCGACGACTTCCAAGAGGCGATCAACGACCTCGACGCGGGCAAAGTGCGCGGGCGGGCCATCCTGGTGCCCTGACGAACAGCCGGAGAGCTCGCGCATCAACAGGTAGAGAGAATCGACATGAAATCATACGTTCGGCGCCGAACGCGTACTTGTTACAGGAGACCATCATGAGGGTGGAAGACTTTCAGACCACAGCAGCGCGCCCGGGCACCGCGTGCCCTGAGGACGCAGCGTTCGGAACAGCAGTCCTGGAGACTATCGCCCAGCGGGTGCGCTGGACCGCCGCCGCCATCGTGGATGCCGCCAACCGCGGACGGGCCAACACCAGCGGCATCAAGGTCGGCGGCCATCAGGCCTCCAGCGCCTCCATGGTGGAAATCATGACCTCCCTCTGGTTCTCCGAGCTGACCGCGGCGGACCGCGTATCAGTCAAGCCCCACGCCTCCCCTGTCCTGCACGCCATCAATTACCTCCTGGGCGACCTGGACGAAAGCAAACTCAGCACACTTCGGCAGAAGGGCGGCCTGCAGAGCTACCCCAGCCGGTCAAAGGATCCTGACACGGTGGACTTCTCCACCGGGAGTGTGGGTATCGGGGCCACGGCCACCATCTGGGCGGCCATGTCACACCGCTTCGTCAGCGACAGGTACGCTGAATCCCGCAAGTCCGGGCGCTTTATCGGACTTCTGGGTGACGCCGAACTGGACGAAGGCGCCATCTGGGAAGCTGTCGCCGACCCCGCGGTGGCGCAACTCGGCGAATTGCTTTGGATCGTCGATCTGAACCGGCAGTCATTGGACCGGGTGGTACCCGATTCCCAGATCATGCGCCTGCGGGGCATGTTTGAAGCCGCCGGCTGGCAGGTCCTAACCCGGAAGTGGGGAACCCGTGTGCAGGAACTCTTCACCCGTTCCGGCGGTGTGGATCTACGCCGCCGGCTGGAGACCATGCCCAACGAGGAATACCAGCGGCTGCTCCGCTCCCCCGACTCGGAGATCTTCGACCGTCTGCGCGCCAGCGGTTCAACCCCGGCCATGGAAACCCTGCTCAGTTCGCTCACCGCCAGGGAACAGGCTGTGGCGGTACGTGATCTCGGCGGACACGACATCGGACTGCTGCTCGACACTTACAACCAGGTCGACCCCACCCGTCCCACCGTCATCTTTGCCTACACGATTAAGGGCCGCGGCCTTGCCACCGAAGGACATCCGAACAACCACTCAGCGCTGCTGTCCAAAGATCAGATGGAAACACTGGCGGGGATCTCCGGGATGGCTCTTGACGATCCATGGCGCAAATTCCTGCAGGGCACCGTCGAAGAACGGGCCTGCGCCCAGGCATCCCTCCGCCTCAAGCGCAGGCAACCCGCACTGGCACCGTCCCTCCAGATCCCCGCTTCCCTGCCATGGGGCTACGGCGACAGAATTTCCACCCAAGCCGCACTGGGACGGTTCCTGTCCGACCTGAAAAGGGCAGCGCCTGAGGTGGCCCACCGTGTCGTCACCTGCAGCCCCGACGTTGCCTCCTCCACCAACCTCGGCGGCTGGATCAACAAAACCGGAGTCTGGTCCGTCGGTGAACGCCAGGACTGGTTCGCGGACGACCCGGAACGGGTCCTCCGCTGGATTGAAAACTCCCACGGCCAACACATCGAACTCGGCATCGCCGAAACCAACCTCGTGGGCCTCGTCTCCGAACTCGGAACGACCTGGAGCCGCTGGGGCCAGCCGCTGATTCCTCTCGCCACCATCTACGACCCGTTCGTGGCCCGCGCCCTCGAACCGTGGTCCTTTGGCATGTACGCCGGAGGCCAGTCCATCCTGATCGGGACGCCGTCAGGGGTGACCCTGGCCCCGGAGGGCGGCGCGCACCAGTCCCTCACCACTCCGTCCATCGGATTGGAACAACCAGAGTGCACAGCCTGGGAGCCAGCCTTCGCCCAGGATCTGGAATGGTGCATGCTCGAAGCCATGAGCCGGATCGGCATTCCCGGAGGACGCTCAGCCTACTTCCGGCTCACCACCCGTCCGCTGGATCAGGCTCAGTCCGCCATGCCGACGGACGCGCTGCTGCTGGAGCGGCGTCGCAGGCAGGCGGTGGCCGGCGGTTACCGGCTGAGCGACCACGACCCGGTGGAGGACAGGGTCACTCTGGTCGGCGTCGGAGCGATCATGCCCGAGGTCATCGCCTCGGCCACACGGCTGAAGGCACTTGGCATCATGGCCGGCGTCGTCTGCCTCACCAGCCCTGACCTGGTCTTTGAATCCCTCCAGCGCCGAAACTCAGTAAACCAAGGAACCAAGGCGATTGGATTCGACATCATCGACGGCCTCTTTCCACGACACGCACCCGCGCCCCTCGTCACGGTCCAGGACGGACACCCTCACACTTTGTCCTTCCTGGCCGGAGCCCGAGGCGACCGCACAGTCTCCCTGGGAGTAAAGGATTTCGGGCAGTCCTCTGATCTGCACGACGCATATCGGATCCACGGCATCGACCAAGCATCCATCGTCAACGCGGCGCTGAACCTGGTGCGCTAGCATCGGCCGTCAACGGTACGGGGGGCCGGGAGACATTCGTCTGTCGGGTCAGGAAGAGGGGCCACGTCACGCTGAACTGGTCCCCCGGAAGTTGGACTGGCTAATTAAGCCGAAGGTGCGAGGGCTTGGGCCCGGTATTCCAGCGGCCAAGTCCTTGAGTCAGCGGATCGGCCGCTCAAGGGTGCGCTACTGATGCAGACGCGGGTCTGCGATAACCGCACGTTCCGCGCGAAGGAGGACCGGCTGCTGGCGGACCGCCACGTCAAGGCCGAAGTCAATCCGCGGCCGTTGAACCTGTCAAGAGGCCGCGGCAGCGTGTACCGGCTCCATGACGCCACCGGACCGTGCACGCACCGTTCCACCTCTCTGCCAAGTTCCCCTTGACTTCTCTGCTGACCGTCGTCAGTCTTTCGACCATAGGAGGGGGCATCCGTCTGCCCCTAGCCCAGTGGAGGTTACTGATGTTCCGTGCCAGGTCGCTGATGCGTTCCCCGACCTCCCGAGACCGGGTTACAAGCCTTGAGCTATTCTTCGATCTGGTCTTTGTCTTCGCGCTGTCGCAGCTATCCCATCATTTGCTGGAGTATCCCTCGTGGGTGGGGGCCGGTGAGACATTTGTGCTTCTTCTTGCGGTCTACAAGGTGTGGGTGTACACGACCTGGGCTGCCACATTGCTGAACACTTCGCACCCTGAGGTGCAGTGGATGCTGCTGATCGTCATGCTTGTCACACTGTTCATGAACGCCTCTATCGGCTCAGCTTTTGGCGCCTTCGGCTGGCTCTTTGCTGCGAGCTATCTCCTCGCACAGCTGGGCCGGGGTGCGTGGATGCTTACTGTCGGACTTGTCCGGACCACCCACGACCATTTCGTGCGCACGCTGATCTGGGGGTGTATGAGCGCGCCGTTTTGGATTGTCGGCGTCTTTTTCGGTCCGGGTCCGCGTTTGATGTTCTGGGGCGTCGCTGCCGCGATCGATCTGGGCGGCCATATGCTGGCGCACCGGTTGCCCGGCCGGAAAACCGAAGGGAGACGGGTCCCGCTCCCGGGAGAGAGGATCTTTGAGCGGTTCGGGTTGTTCTACCTGATCGCGCTCGGCGAGACGATCCTTTCAACTGGCCTGGCGATTGCAGGCAATCTGGAGGACCCCTTGATATTTCTGACCGGGACCGTCAGTTTGGCCGGAAGCGTCGCGATCTGGTGGTGCTACTTCCATGGCCTCGAACAGGACATTCTGGAAAAGCTTGCTTCTGTCGATGATCAGTTCCGGCCCGGCATTTTGGCGGGCAACACCTTGGTCGTGTTACTGGCAGGACTTATCCTGGTGGCGGTTGGCGATCAGCTCGTGATCAGCGACCCGGGCGCCCGCCCCGATTTGGCTACCGTTCTGCTTCTTTTTGGTGGGCCGGCTCTCTTCCTTGCCGGCCGGGGCTTTTTTATTCGACAGGTACTGGGCCAACGCCAGCCATCTGACCTGGCCGGCATCGGAGCCTTGGTGGTGCTGGCAAATGTGAGCGTTCTCCTTCCTGCCTTCGTTGCCGCTTTGGGGGCCGTTCTTCCACTCGTAGGCGTAGCAGTTTCCGACGCCGGGCACCGCCGCCGAGCGCAACTGGGAGCCCGCTGACGGCCTATTGAATGCCAGGGCACGTATCCTGGGCCGGCTTGACAGCCTAGGACGGCTTTTGCCTGTTCCCTCCCCCGCTGTCCCGCCTTGCACCGTTACATCATTCGCAGCCCGGGTCCCGTTGCGGGCTGAGAGGGTGTTGTCAGCGGGACCGATCAGGCGGCAGGTAATTGCTGATACAGGCACGACGGCGGGTCCTTCTTAACGTGGATTCCGTCAACTTAACGTGGATTCCGTCAACTACCGCCCCTTGACCGCGGCCGTTGTGGCCATAATTGTGCACCACTGTGAGGTTCGATGAGGAAGGTCAGCACCGTGATGGCTCCCACACGCCACAGTGCGTGCGGATGGGTGCTGGCATTGCAGCGGCCCAGCCCGGCCTGTGTTCCGTCAGTTGTTCCAGTCCACGCCACATGGTGCGGGGCGGAGCTAGCTCCTGGCGCAGGATAGGTGGAGTTGGCCGTGTTGGCATGCTCTAATCCGAACAACCCGCCGAGCGTGCCCGTCAGGAGGGCTGCCGTTCCCCGGGACGATGACAGAACTGATATCGCTCGCGGTTGCGCCCAGAGCGTGAGCAGCGTCCAGGCACCGGGGCCCCCGATTTCCCCGGGCCCGCACCCCGCGCACTGCTGCACCCGGGAATAAATCCGTTTTCCCAACGTTGAGTCAAGTACACTCAACTCTCTGACGGAGGCTTCATGGCTGCATTTTTTGGACCGGCCGAGTCCGGCCACGGCTCGTTCGACGAATTCCTTGCCCGTTACCTGAAGGGCCAGCGCGCGGCCGGCCCCGGGCACCCGATGGACATCACCCGGCTGCTGAGCCGGCGGACCCATGATGTGCTCGCGCGTGCCGCACAGTTCGCGGCGCAGCATGGTCACATCCATGTGGACGCGCTGCACATCCTGCGTGTCATGGTCGAGAGGGAACCGGCCGCTGACTACATCCGCCACGCAGGCGCGGCACCTGCTGCCATCGCCACGGCGGCCGAGGAGCGTCTACCAGAGCAGGCAACCGCCAGGGCGGAAACGACGCCGGCCCTGACGCCGTCAGCCCAGCGAGCCCTACTCGACGCCTACCAGGTTGCCCGGGCTTTCGGCTCAACCTACATCGATCCCGAACACGTGTTCTTCGCACTCGTCGTCAACCAGGAGGCCCCGGCCGGGCAGGTGCTCGCCGCGGCCGGGGTGACGCCGGAGTCCCTGCAGTCCGGTCCGCGCGAGCAATCCGCTCGGCGCGGGACGACGCCGACCGGCGCGGAGCCCGGACTGTCGGAGGCAGCTCCCGCCGGGTCTGACACCCCAACCCTGGACACCTACGGCCGCGACCTCACGGCACATGCTCGCGAAGGCAGCCTGGACCCGGTGATCGGCCGGGGCGCCGAGATCGAGCAGGCCATCGAGATCCTAGCCAGGCGCACCAAGAACAACCCTGTGCTGGTCGGGGAAGCCGGCGTGGGCAAGACCGCAATCATCGAAGGGCTGGCCCAGGCGATCATCGCAGGCGCCGTGCCCGAACAGCTCCGCGGCAAGCGCGTCATTGCCCTGGATTTGCCGGCTATGTTGGCCGGAACGCGGTACCGCGGGGACTTCGAGGAGCGCCTGACCAAGGCGATGGACGAGGTCGGTTCACACGCCGGGGAAATCATCCTGTTCATTGACGAACTTCACACGGTCGTCGGAGCCGGCGGCGCGGGGGAAGGCGGCATGGACGCAGGGAACATCCTGAAGCCGCGGCTGGCCCGTGGTGAACTTCATCTCGTCGGCGCCACCACCCTGAGCGAATACCGCACGGTGGAGAAGGACGCGGCACTCGAACGCCGCTTCCAGCCCGTACAGGTCGGCGAGCCGAGCATCGAGGACGCCGTACAGATCCTCGACGGCCTCCGCGGACGGTACGAGGAACACCACGGCGTCCGCTACACCGACGAGGCGATCCGCGCCGCCGTCGAACTCTCCGCACGCTATGTGAGGGACCGTTTCCTGCCCGACAAAGCCATCGACCTCATCGACCAGGCGGGTGCACGGCTGAGCCTCAAACTCGGCTCACAGACCGACGTGGCTGTCCTCCGCGAGCAGCTCGCAACCTTGGAAAAGTCCAAGGACGATGCCGTCGCCGCGGAACGCTATGAAGAGGCCTCGCGGCTGCGGGATGAGATCGAAGCAGTGAATGGAAAGCTTTCCGCTACGATTTCCAATGCACCTGAAGCGTCCGACGTTGCCGAGGCGGTCGTCGGTGAAGCGGAGATCGCAGGGATCATCTCCCGGTCCACTGGAATCCCGGCCAGCCGGCTCACGGAAGACGACCGGGAACGCCTGGGCAGGCTCGAGGAGGAACTGCATCAGCGGATCGTCGGGCAGGACGACGCCGTGACGCTGATCGCGAAGGCGGTCCGGCGCAGCCGCACCGGCATGGGGGACGCGGACAGGCCTGTCGGCAGCTTCCTGTTCCTCGGCCCGACGGGTGTGGGCAAGACCGAACTCGCCAAGGCCCTGGCCGGGTCGTTGTTCGGGGATGAGAATGCAATGGTGCGCTTCGACATGAGCGAGTTCGGCGAACGGCATACCGTAAGCCGGCTGGTCGGAGCTCCTCCGGGCTATGTCGGCTACGGTGAAGCCGGGCAGTTGACCGAACGCGTCCGTCGTAACCCATGCTCCGTAGTGTTGCTCGACGAAGTGGAGAAGGCCCACCCGGATGTGTTCAACCTGCTGCTCCAGGTGCTCGACGACGGGCGGCTTACCGACGGACAGGGCCGCATGGTGGACTTCCGCAACACCGTGATCATCATGACCTCCAACCTCGGCTCGGAGTTCCTGGCCAGCAAGGGCGGCGCGATGGGCTTTGTATCCAAGGCGGACGAGGGCAACGGCTTCGGCTCAGAGAAGGCGCTGCGGGACCGGGTGTTGGGCCGGCTGCGCGAGACGATGCGGCCGGAGTTCCTCAACCGGATCGACGAGATCGTCCTGTTCCGCAAGCTGGACCAGGCGCAGTTGCGCCGGATCGTTCGGCTGATGCTGAACCAGACGGAAGCCCGCCTGCAGCGCCAGGGCATCACTCTTGAGGTCAGCGAAATGGCTGTCGACTGGATCGCCGATCGCGGCTACGAGCCCGAATACGGAGCCCGGCCGATGCGCCGCGTGATCCAGCGCGAGCTGGACGACCGGATCGCGGATCTGTTCGTGGCGTCGGACCTTCAGTCCGGCGGCCATGTGGCCGTCTCGGTCGACGGGCACTCACTCGTCGTCGAGGCCCGCCATGAGGCGATGCCGCTGGCGGCGTAAGCCACCTCCGGATCCGCCACCGGGCGGATCCGTACACGGCCGGGTACACACGCGCTCCCTGTGTGCCCGGCCAAAGTTGTCGCCCGTGCGCCGTATCGCCAAGCCGTGTGTCCAGGACGCGCTGTGGCGCGGGATGTGTCCACCTCGTCCAGAGCAGCGTGACGAGCGCCAAAGGACACCGGCACCGGCGACGGCACCGCCCACGCGCTCAAGCACCTGGGCCCCCGCGATTAGACAGGCATACGCGGCCGTAACTCCGCACGCAATCGTTGACAATCGACAGACGTGAGCGTATCGTCGACAATCGACGACGAGTATCGTATGTCGTCGACAATCGACGAAAGCGCAAGCTTTCGAGATACAGGAGGAATCATGGCATTTGAAAACAAGCCGAAGTTCGTTACATTCGACATGAACGGAACGCTCATCAAATTTGCGATCAACGACACGATGCGTGACGTCCTGGGCGAGCGCTTGCGAGCCGAGATCGCCGACGAGTACCTGCGGGTCTGCAAGGCGTACCGGATCGACGAGTGCATGGGCGCCTACAAGCCCTTCGACCAAGTCGTCGCCGACTCCATGGAGCGCGCGTCCCGCAAGGTCGGCATCGAGTTCCGCGCCGACGAGGCGCAGGAGGTCTACGACCGGATCCCCACGTTCGGCCCCTACCCCGGAGTCACGGCGGCGCTGAACCGCCTGGCGGAGGCCGTTCCGCTGGTCATCATCACCAACAGCGACACCGCGGTTGCCGAGCAGCTTGCGGCGAACCTTAAGGCCCCGTTCGAGGTCATCATCACCGCCGAGCAGATGGGCTGCTACAAGCCGCGGCTCGCCGCGTTCGAGTACATGTTCGAGAAGCTCGGCGTGACCCCGGACGAGCTCGTGCACGTCTCGGCCAGCCCGATGTACGACCACCGCCCGGCAGCCATCATGGGCATCGAAAAGAAGGTCTACGTCGACCGCGGCTTCGAGCACGACGAGCACTGGCTCGGCTACGAGCGGATCACCGACATCGCGGACCTCCCGGCCCTCTTCGGCCTGCCCCGTCCCGACGCCTCCTGAGCGAAGGACTGAGATGGTCATTCACAGCAAGGCGATTGGATCATGAGCCTTCCACTACCTCAGACGGTCCAGGGCGGCACTGCTCTGGAAAGGCTGGCAACCCTCGGGCTGGAGCTGCCGGTCCTCGCGGCCAACGCGTACTATGTGGACCACAATAGAGTCGGCGACAGCATTCATATTGCGGGCCAACTGCCCTTCAAGGCTGGCGTCCTGCTGGGTCAGGGCGTTGTCGGCCGGGACGTGGACCTCGAAACAGCGAAAGAGCTTGCCCGTCATGCCGCGCTGAATTGCCTTGCCGCCGCTGTCCAGGCCGTGGGCGACCTGGACCGGGTCCGGGTCGTGCAGATGCTGGTCTTCGTAGCCAGCCCGCCGGACTTCGGTCTCCAGTCGAAGGTTGCAGAGAGGGCCAGTGAACTGCTCATCGAGGTCCTTGGCGAGAACGGACGCCACGCCCGCACGGCGATAGGTGTCGCCGGGCTGCCACTCAACACCCCTGTCGAGATCCAGATGGTCTGCACGCCGGCATAGGGACAGATACGACGGCGGCGTTGTCCGGGCCCGCCGCAGGAGTCCCGAACATTCAGCATTCGAGGATGTCAGTATCGCGGCCCTCGATCATTCATCCACAGAATCATGAGGAGTACAGCGTGAACCGCATTCAACGAGCACTCGAAGCTCTCGTCGAGCGGGTTGATACCCCCGCGCCGGTCGTGCTGGCCGACGTGCTGCAGGACAACATCGACCGGATGCAGGCCTTCGCCGCCCGGCACAACCTGGACGTCAGGCCCCACGTCAAGACGCACAAATGCGTGGAGATCGGCCGGCGCCAGGTCAAGGGCGGGGCGGTCGGAATCACGGCGGGCAACGTGGGTGAGGCCGAAGTCTTCGCCGCGGCGGGATTCCACGATATCTTCATCGCCTACCCGATCTGGCCTTCTGGCACGAAAGTGGCGCGGATCCGCCGGCTGGCCGAGACCACCCGGTTGCGGGTCGGCGTCGACAACGCGGCGGCCATCGGCGCCCTCGCCGACGCAATGGGGGCCGATGCCGGGCGGCTGGAGGTCATGATCGAGGTCGACTGTGGTGCCCGCCGGTCCGGTGCGCCGGCGGAGGCTGCGGGCGACCTCGCGCTTGCCGCCCGGCACCGCGGCCTGGTGCCGGTGGGTGTCTTCACCTACCCGGGCCACGGCAGCTCCGGCCCGGATGCCCGCAAGCGCGCGGCGGATGACCAGGAGGCCGCGCTCACCACCGCTGTGCGGAGCCTGAGCGCAGAACGCATCACGGCGGAGGTTGTCAGCGCCGGCTCCACGCCAACGGTGGAGTTCTCCACCGGCAGCAGCGTGATCACCGAGATCCGACCGGGCGAGTACGTGTTCAATGACTTGAACAACGCCCGGCTGGGCGCCTGCACCGAGGATCAGATCGCATTGTTCGTCGCCGGCACGGTAGTCAGCGACTGGGTTCCCGATCAGGTCATCCTCGATATCGGAACCAAGGCCATCAGCCGCGAAGGCAGCCCCGAGATCGGCTACGGGGCCATTCCCGGCACCGCCGCAGTCCTGTCAAGGCTCAACGAATACCACGGATTCCTCCCGCTGCCAGCCGGAGGGTTCCGCCCCCGCATCGGCACCGTGCTTCCTATCGTCCCGAACCACGTTTGCCCGGTGGTGGTCAATTTCGAGGATTACATCGTCACCGACAGCACAGGCACCTCACTGCAGCGGTGGCGTATCGACGCCCGCGGATTCCTCAACTGACCGTCCCGGACGGGAATCCCGTCCCCAAGCCCCCAACCAAAACAAACCCACCTCACACGATGGAGTGTCTGACATGAGACTTGATAAGACCACGGCAGTGGTGACCGGCGCCAGCAGCGGAATCGGGGAGGCAGTGAGTTCCCACTTCCGCCGCGAAGGTGCGCGGCTGCTCCTCACCGGCCGCAGGGAGCAACCCGATAGCGCCCAGCCCGAGGACCTGTACGTCCCTGGAGACCTTAACGACGAGGCGTTCGTCCAGTGCCTGGCCCAGCAGGCCGCTGAATCCTTCGGCACCGTCGATGTCGTCGTCCTCAACCACGGACTGCAAGTCAGTGGCCCGCTCACGGAGATGGCCCATGAGGATGCAAAGAACGTAATCCACAGCAACCTGCTCAGTGCGTTCCTGATGATGAAGCACTTCGCGCCGCTGATGCCCGCCGCAGGCGGCTCGTTCGTCCTCGTCAGTTCACGGCTCGGCATGGTCGGCAAACCCGACGAAGTCCTGTACTCCGCGGCTAAAGGCGGCCTCATCATGCTTGCCAAGGGCGCTGCGATCGAATGGGCCCCGCGCCACATTCGCGTCAACGTCGTCGCACCCGGCTTGACCGTCACCCCGGTCATCAAAGCATCGTTCCAGCGGAGGCCCGATCCCGAGGCCTACCGCCGCGAGCGGGAGGGCCAGATCCCGCTCCAACGCCTCGCCACCCCCGAAGAGATCGCCGACGCCATCCTTTTCATGGCATCACCGGAATCCTCCTACATCACCGGAGCCGTCCTCCCCGTCGACGGCGGATACACCGCCGCCTGAACTCTTCAACGCTTCACAAACAAAGAAGGCCAACAATGAAAGCCCTTGCGGCAACACCCCGAAACGGAGAGGTCGGCTTCTGGATGGCCGGACTCGCGGACACCAGGCCCACGTACCCCCACTTCACAGGCGACGGCTCAGTAGACCTGGCCATCATCGGCGGCGGCTACACAGGCCTGTGGGCCGCCTACTTCGCCAAAAAGCTCGAGCCCTCACTCTCGGTCGCGGTTTTCGAGGCAGAACAGGTAGGCTACGGCGCATCCGGACGGAACGGCGGCTGGCTGTCTGCCATGATTCCAGGAAACCGCGCCACGTTTGCCCGCGTATCCCGGGGCGGGCTGGACGCGAGCCGGGCCTTCCAGCAGGAGTTTATTGCCGGCGTCGACTCCGTCCTGGATATTCTTCAGGCCGAGGGCATTGATGCGGATCAGCATAAAGGTGGCGCGCTCGTCGCTGCCCATACCAAGGCAGGGCTGGGCCGGCTGGCCACCAGGCGCGACGCCGACTTGAAGTATGGGGTGACCGAAGACGAGGTCCACCTGCTCGGCCGGGACGAGTTCCAAAGCCGGGTCAACATCTCCACCGTCCACGGCGGACTCTTCTACAAGCACTGCGCCCGGATCCAGCCGGCCAAACTTGTCTACGGACTCGCGGACACCGTGAGTTCCATGGGTGTGAGCATCTACGAACGCAGCCGGGTAGGCAGCGTCGACGGCAAGACACTCAGCCTGGACAACGGGCGGATGACCGCGGCCAAGACGTTCATCTGCACCGAAGGATACTCCGGTCCACTGCTTGGCAGCAGGACGCTGATACCGATCAATTCCTCGATGATCGTGACCAAACCGCTGTCCGAGGGGGCATGGCAGCAAATTGGCTGGAACGGGCAGCAGTGCCTTAACGACTCCGCACACACTTTCATCTACTCCCAACGCACAGCGGACGGCCGCATCGCTATCGGCGGCCGGGGAGTACCATACCGCTACGGCTCCGGCACCGGGGGTGCCGGTTCAACTGCCCAGTCAACGATCGACCTGATCTCTACAAAGCTCCGCTCCTTCTTCCCCGGCATCCAGTTCGAAGTGGACCACGCCTGGTCGGGAGTCCTAGGCGTCACCCGTGACTGGAACGGCGGGGTGAACTGGGACCCAATGTCCGGGATCGGATCTTCAACCGGATACGCAGGGCACGGCGTCACGGCAGCCTACGTGGGCGGGCGAACTCTCGCGGAACTGGCTTTCGAACGGAAGACGCAGCGCACCACACTTCCCTGGGTTGGCTACCGCGCACGGAAATGGGAACCGGAGCCCGTCCGCTGGCTGGGTGTTCACGGCATGTGCCGGCTTTTCGGTCTTGCTGATCAATGGGAAGAGCGCAAGGATCTCGCCAAGACCTCGCTCCTGGCCAGATTCGGCAGCAGGCTCGCGGGACTGCACGAATAGTGCGCCACGCAGGTCCTTCACTAGAACCCCCGCGGAGGGAACACCATGAAGACCTGACCAAGATCCAGGCCGCAGCGGCGGAGTACGAGAGGTCACTCTCGATCCTCGAGTCGGTGCCATCACCGATGCCAAACACAACAAGGAGAGGTTGCTGCCATCATGCAAACCATCAGTGACAGAATCATGGGCTTCGCCCGCCAAACAGCGGATTCCCTGCTGTTCATGAATGAAGACTTCAGGGTGCTCTAAGCAATGGACGGAAAACTTGCCGTCATCGGCCTCGGCAGCATCGGAAGCATGGCACTCTGGCAAGCCTCGCGGCTTTCCGATTCCGTGGTCGGCTTCGAGTCACACACTCCCGCACACGCACGCAGCGCCGTAGGCGGGGACACCCGGCTGTTCCGCATGATTTACCGCGGAAGCCCCGGGTACTACCCCATCCTGGAGCGCTCACGGAACCTCTGGGCAGAGCTCGAAGCAGAAACCGGACTGGAAATCCTCACTCGTTGTGGTGGACTTTCCATCGGCACCACCGATGGGCCCTACCTCCGCAGCGTCCTGGAACCCACCCGGATCAACCGGGCCGCCCACCAGATCCTGACTGGGGAGGAAATGGCCGAACGCTACCCCCAACACAACCTCAGGGCCGACGACTCCGCAGTATTCGACCCAAATGCCGGTGTTCTTCGGACCGACCGGGCGGTAACGGCAGCCATCGCCGCCGCACGGGCCAACGGAGCAACGGTCCTCAACAACACTCCCGCCAGCAGCATCAGGGAAACCAATGACGGCGTTGTCGTCACCTCCGGCGACACCTCCTGGACCTTCGAGCACGTTCTCATCGCCTCGGGGGGTTGGTCCCAGCAGCTCATGCCCGACTACCTGAAAGCGCATACGGAAACACGCAGAGTTTTCCTGTCCTGGTTCGTTGCCCGAGACGCAGCCCAGTTCACCCCGGAAAAGTTTCCGACTTTCAGCCGGATGTACGAGGACCGCGCCATGTACGGAGCGCCCGCCGTTGACGGAGCGCCCGCCGTTGACGGAGTCACCGTAAAAGCCACCTTGGACGGCAGGGGCACGGTCACAACCGACCCCAATGGTTTCCCCCGGGAACTCTCGACAGCCGAAACCGCCGAGACTTTCGATACCGTCACCGAATTCTTCCCCGGCCTCATTCCGACGATTGTCCGCTCCGACGCCTTTCCGGACCTCTACACCGAGGACCGGAACCCGCTGCTGGGCTGGCTCAGCGAGTCAAGCAGGATCTACTGCGCCACAGGCTTCTCCGGAGGCGGATTCAAGAATGCCAGTGGCTACGGCCACATCGCTGCGTGCGAAGCGCTCGGCAAGCAGTCATTCGACGGCCTGGACTTCGTGCGCCCCGAGCGATTCAAGACGCGCTAGGCCTCCGTCCAATTCTCTGCCCTCAACTACTGAAAGGGTGACATGACCACTTCATTGAGCCCACCACTCTTCACACCCAACTGTTCATTGACGGCGTATGGCAAGAGGCAACCAATGCAGCTACCTTTCCCGGTGCAGAGCCCCGCGACGAACGAGATCATTGCACATACTGCCAACGGCGGTCCTGAAGACGTTGGCTCTGGAGGCGGCGGTATAATCGACAATCGACGAGGGAGGCGGCAGATGGACCGTAAGTTCGAGTGGCAGGAACAGCGGACAACCACGCCGGACGGTGTCTACCGCGTGCTCCGTACCGCCATACTTGACGGAACTGTGCCTCCAGGGGAACAGCTGCGCGAGACACACATCGCTGCGGACCTCGGCATCAGCCGGTCCCCACTACGTGAGGCGCTCACCAAACTTGAGGAGGAAGGGCTGGTCATAAAGGTCCCCTTCCGAGGATCATTCGTTGTGGAAGTCAGTGCCCGCGACGTAGCGGACATCGCAGCGATCCGAGTCCTCGTCGAGCCCTATGCTGCCGAGCTCTCGGCTCCCTCATTGCGGGGTCCCGAGCAGCTTCGACTAAAGCAAACCGTCGAGGAACTGTACCGGGCCACCGACACCAATGACATCCCAGGCAGCATTGACGCTCATCTTCGCTTCCACAGGCTCTTCTACGAATTTTCGGGAAACGCCGCGCTGCGAAGCATGTGGAACGGGTGGGAGAACAAGCTGCGCCTGTACCTGGCGGTTGACCACCGTACCTACAGCGACCTTCATGACATCGCTGTTGAGCACGAAAAACTCGCCGAGCTTGCCCTGGAAGGCGACTTCGAGGCCTTCCGCCAGGAGACGGTCAGTCAACTGCAGAATGCGCTCCAAGCAGAACCTCCAGAGTAGAAGTAAACGGACTTTTCCGGGACGTCAATTCGGGACTCAGTCCACGATCTCCGACACCGCCTCAATGCCAAGCCCGAACGCGACCGTATGCGGACTTTGGCCAATGGCCTTCCGTCATATCGCGACTGGAGCGCGGCCTCATCCGTAACGAAGACCTCGCTCGACCTAACGTCAATGGCTGACCTAGCAAGTAATTGGGTCAACGAAGCTTTCTCAGCAGATGGCCGGCAGCGTGAGGAAGATGCTTTACTTCTTGCCTGCTACGGGCTTTTGGCTCTCGCGACTGGGCTCCAGCATCGATTCCCGGAGCCGGGATTGGGCCAGGGCCAGTCCCCCTTGCGCCGCTCCACGGGCCACCGATAGTCCAACCTCTTGCGACACGACCCTGATCTCCGGGACGACGGGAAGGTTTTGCGCCAGTCGCCTGCGTGTCTCGGGAAGGACTTCGTCCACGAGCGGACTCAGGCGCCCCACAAAATATACGGACTCGGGATCCAGCGTAACTGCAACGGCACCGACAGCGGTGACGATCGCCGTCGTAAACGCCTCCATCACTTCCGCGCGGGACGCCGCTTCCTGCGGCTGGGACCAGAGCGCTTCGATGCCCTCCAGCTCCAGTCCTCGCCCTCTGGAGAATTGGAGGAGACCCTTTGTGCTTAACAGCCCGTCGAGGGTTTCGCTGCCAACGCCTGAATAGAGAACACCACCGAGGCCACCGAAAGTAGGGGTCCGCCCCTGGGCGATCTCATGATCAGTACAAGTGGCGAACGCCAGCACGGTACTAAGCATGAACAAGGCAGCGTTACCTATGCTCGCATCATCGTTCAGGATCCCCCGGAGGGACGCACTCGCGTCGCTCTCAAGGATCACGGGAGCGTTCATCCGATCCTCGAGGCAATTCTGGAGAGGAGAATCCATGAAATTCATCCGTGGTGCTGACGTTTCGGACCTCCCAGCGCCATTCGGGACACGGCCGGGCAGTGCGGCGACGATTTGGCGCAATGGCCCCTCTGCGGAATCACTGGTCTTCGCAACCAGGTCCGCCAGCCAGTTGGCAGTTGTTTCAGCATCCCCACCTTCGTGACTGGGGACAATGAGGTGCCTAACCTCGCGACCTCTCAGGTCCGTTGCCAGGACGCAAGTGGTTTGCGCTCCGAAAGAGATACCGACAATGTGCCCCGCCGTGCCCGGCACATCCAGATACGTGGAAGGCCGGCCACGGCGCACAACCGCATCGACTCCCTGCTCGACGAGGAAGCCGTCAAAACGAAGCTCGTCTACCTTCCGAGAGACGGTCGCCTGACTCAGACGCGTCAATTCGATCAGCCTGCTCCGCGTCAAAGGCGCCTCTGAAAGGACTGCATCAAGGACCGAAGCCTTAGTGTAGTCACGTGCCGTGGGGATGATGCTCATAGCACAACCTTAATGAGAGTTCAGACCAAAACCGGGACGTTATGGGGTACCCGATATTCGTTGATACAGGGGCCGTGGTTTTCTTCCGTCGTACTGGTCAGTTGGGGCATTGGCGCGCCCACTGGCACTAGCGGATTGTGGCCTCGGTGATGGCTGATTCGCCCAGGCCCCAGTAGTCCAGTGACTTCTTGTATTCCGGGGTTTCGAGAACGGACTGGATGGCTTTCTGCAGGGCCGGTGTGAGGGGTGATCCCTTTTTCAGTCCTATGGCGACGTTGGTGTTCGTTCGGGTATCCATCCTCGGCGATAGGACAGTGAAGTGGGTGGGCTGCTGGATCGCTGCCCAGGCCAGGGCACCGGCGTCGTAGAAGACGCCGTCAATTCGCTTTGAGTCCAGCTGCGTCAGTGCCTCCTGGACGTTGGGCAGCGTGACGGCGTTGATGGCCGGCTTGCCCTTTTCCTCGCAGGTCCATTTCGAGACGTTGGGCAGGTGCTTCAGCTGCTGCGTGGAGCCCTTGGTCACGGCGATGTTCTTGCCGCAGAGCGTGTCGTTGGTCAGATTGAGTGGGTTGCCGGCGGCTACCGCGACGGCCGAGCCGCCTTTGAGGTAGTCGATCATGTCCAGGACCTGCAGCCGTTCGGGGGTGGCGGACATGGTGGTGGCGGTGAAGTCGTAGCGGCCGCCGTCAATACCGGGAATGATCGTGTCGAATGCCGTGTTCTCGAACTTCAGCTTCAGCCCCAGCTTTTTGGCCACGAGGCGGGCGACGTCCGGATTCACGCCGATCGGGGTGACGTTGTCCTCGGCCAGGAACGTGGTGGGCGGGGAACTCAGGTCCATCGCGACCGTCAGTTCACCCTTGGCTTTGTAGGACTCAGGCAGCAGCGCTACCGCGGCCGCGTCCGGTTGGACACCCTCTGAGATGTCACGGGTGTTCTGCGTCTTGGGGATTTCCGTCGCTTGAGTGCCTGTTGCCGTACTGCCACACGCGGTGAGGGCAAGCAGGACAGCGAGTCCCGCAGTCGCCGCCTGGATTTTGTTTCTGGTCATGATGCAATCCTTCAAAATCGTTTCGCGGGTGTAATCCCAGAATGAGTGGGCTTGTTCAGTGCGATTCCGCCGGGCCCATTCGGGTCCTAGCGCAGTGCCGTGAAGGCACGGCCCATTGCTTCGAGCAGGCGATCGGCATCATCGCTGGAGAAAGGCATTGGGGGGCGGAGTTTCAGGACATTGCCCTGGGCGCCGCATGCCGAGATGAGTATCCGGTCCTGGCGGAGGGCGTTCACGATGCCAGCGGCGGCTTCTCCGGCGGGTGAGAGTGTGGATTGGTCCGTGACGAGGTCGACACCGATAAAGAAGCCGCTTCCGCGGACTTCTGCAACCTGGTCCAGACCCTGGGTGAGGTCCTTGAGTCCGGTGATGATCTTTCCGCCGACCTTGAGGGCGTTGTCTATGAGTGATTCCTCACGGATCACGTCCAGGACGGCCTGAGCCGCCGCGATGGCTACTGAATTTCCCCCGAAGGTGTTGAAGTAGCGGATGTTTTTCCCGAACTCCTGAAGGAGTTCGGGCTTGAAGATTGCTGCCGCGACGGGGATGCCGTTACCCATGGGTTTGCCTATGGTCACGATGTCCGGGACGATACCGTGGCGTTGGAAGCCCCACCATTCCTCGCCGGTGCGGCCGAAGCCCGGCTGGACCTCATCGGCGATGTACAGGCCGCCCACAGCATGGATTTCCTCGACGATGGGACGCAGGAAGCCTGCAGGGCCGGCGAAGACACCGTCGGAGGAGAAGATGCTGTCGGCGATGAAGGCCGCCACTCCGATGCCGTGCCGGTGAAGGTCGGCGATGGCCGCACGCACCTGGTTCCGCAGGTGATCCTCCAGGGACCCCTGATCCAATGGGTATCGCAGGGAGTCCGGGGCGTCGATGACCCGCACGTTCGCACCCAGGGGCACGCCGCTGCCCAGGGACGGTGAGAACGACGCTACTTCGGTTGTCAGTCCGTGGTACGCGCCGGAGGTGACAATGATGCCTTGGTTTCCGGTGGCGTATTTGGCGACGCGCATGGCGAGGTCGTTGGCTTCCGAACCTGTGCACGTGAACATGACATGCCCAAGCTCGGCGGGAAACGTGGAAAGGAGCTGCTCTGAGTAATCGAGGATGGATTCCTGGACGTAACGGGTGTTGGTGTTCAGCGTCTGCATCTGTTCGTGGACGGCCGCTATGACACGCGGGTGGGCGTGACCGACAGACGGGACGTTGTTGTAAACGTCGAGATAGTCATTTCCGTCGCGGTCAAACAACGTCACGCCCTGGCCGCGGACGATTTCCAGGGGTGTGTCATAGAAAAGCCGGTATCCGGGCCCGAGGCTCTTGTCCCGGCGCCGAATATTCTTCTGCATCTGATCCGGGAGTTCACCAAGGCGGTTTGGATCAAAGCCATTGATCATTGCACGCGATGGCTTACGGATTTGAGAAGTGTCCATGGTTTCTCCTTGAAGGCTGTGAGTCTGGTTCAGGATGTGAAAGGCAGTCTTGGTGCAGGGGCCGCGGCTGTGGAAGCGAGCCGGTCCCAGTCAGGCTTGGAGTGGGAGAGCAGATAATCACGCCTTTGCGGCAACTGGCTTGCCCGCCACTGCGTGATCAGGGCCCGCAGGAGCAGACGGGCCTGCGCTGAGACGATCAGGGCCTCCAACTCCTGGTCAGGCAGCGGACGGATGCTCCGATAGCCATCCAAGACGTGCAGTGCGTGTTTCCAGGGTCCGGACGGGGCTGTTCCCAGCAGGTTGGCCATGGTGACGCTGAGGTCGAAGATCACAGGAGTCCGCACGACGTCTCCGAAGTCGATGATCCCGCTCACGTAGTCCGGCCTGTCCGGGTCGATCAGGACGTTGAAGGGACTGAAATCACCGTGGACAACTTGAGAGGTGAGCGTGTCGAGAAGCGGAACCACCTTCTCGTCGAACTGGTCAAAAATGTCCTCAGCCAGGGAGCGTTTGTGCTGCTCATCGACGTAAGCAAGCAGCGGCCGCATCCTGTGAAAGTGCTTCAGGTCCCACAGGAGCATCCGGTCGGCACGGGCATGATCAAACTCCTGCAAAGCAAGGCCCACACGGGCAAGGCTTGAACCCACCAACTGAAGCTGACCAGCCGACGCCGTCTGGCTGGCCAGCACATCTCCAGGCATGTACCGCATCACCCGAAGCACCCGGTCAAAGGGCCCATCAGGCGCCGGAATGAGAACTTGCGGTTCTCCGTTAAGGCTCCTGACCAGACGCTGGACCGGAAGTTCAGGGGCAGCGCGCTCCAAATGTTCCATACATGCCGTCTGAAGCTGGACGATCGCCGGATCCTCATCCGAGGGTGACACTTTCACCAGATAGGTTTCACCTCCGCTCCGGAGACGGAAAGTCTCGTCCTTTTCGGTGGGGATCCGGACCAGCTTCCCCTTCAGGCCGTAGAACTGCTCAAGGAGCACCAGAACCGTTGAGTCAGCGAGCTGGGACTGCTCTGCCAGCAGTCCACTCTCCAATGCGACGGCCTCAATAAACCCGGAGTCGCTATTGACCCAGACTGCCTGGGCCTGGCCGGTGGCCCCCGTGGCCTGTGCCGGGCCGGTACGAAGTGCGGTGGGATCAAAGGAGGGGCCCATCTCACCCTTTCTTTGGTTGAAGGAGAAACTCGGGTGGCCGGCTGTCGTAAGTTGAAGCGCTCGGGCCGGACGAAGTCCAGGCCGTCGCAGGATCGCTTGCCGAGGGCTTCGATCGCATCGCTCTCGCCGTATCCGGTGGCGTTCTTGAAACCAGTGCCGGAGAAGCCTGTGGGGCAGTAGATCCTGCTCCCTTCTTTGAGCCCGCCGAGTAAGGGTGGCCGTCCGTGGTGAAAAGTTCCGGGAAGGCGTCCGAGCGCACGATGCTGGGGAACAGGCTTCGAACCCGGTGACGGAGTCGGACAGGCGCGACGCCTGCCACAGCGCCATGCTTCCAATGCTCCCCAGGGGGATCACGCAAGTTTGCCATCGGTCGCCTAAATCACCTTTTCATCTTCAAAAGCCGGTTCGCCTCAGGAACCGGGTTTAGAGACCGAGGTGCTGGTTGATCTCGTCCAGGGACTTAACAGAGTTGTAGTCGTAGCCCCCGGTAATGGGGTCATAGCCACGGTCCAGCACCCAGAGGTTCCGGAAGCCCATGTCGTGCATTGGGTGCATGTCGTAGCGTGTGTGTGAGGCGATGTGCAGGAAGTCCTCCGGCTTGGCGTTCAGGGTATCGAGCATGTACTCGAAGGCCTGGTACCGCGGCTTGTAGGCCCGGGCCTGCTCAGCGGTCAACACGGCGTGGAAGTCAGCGCCGAGCCTGGGAATGCTGATGTCCAGGAAGCTGTCATCGGCGTTAGAGAGAGCCACCAGCTTGAAGTTATCGCCCATGAGCTTCAGCGGAGCCGGCACGTCCTCGTGGGCACCAAAGCCGCGCACGGCATCAGCGAACTCCGCGCCCGCACCAGGGGTCGGCCCAATGCCAAAAAACTTACACACCCGGTCAAAAGAATCCTGAAGGATCTGCTCGTAGGGCTTGTAATCGCCACAGACCTCGTCGAAACGGTACCCGCGGAAAACCTTCTTGAATGCAGGCCACTGCTCTTCCGGCAAACGGCCCGCTAGCAGCCGGCGGGTTGTGGAATCAGTATCCCAATTGATCAGTGTGCCGTAGATATCAAAAGAGATGTACTTCGGCCGGAAGTTCGTGTCTGCCATGAGTCGTCCGTTCATAGTGGTGGTGGGTGGGGACCTCGGTCGTTGCGGTCATGGGCATTCGTCTGACCGAGCAGGGGTTTTTGATTCCCTATGAATCTAAATCTCCAGACTGTCAATTGTCAACGATTTTCTTTTGGTGACGTTGGCAGGCTCCAACGGTCGCCCTATGGAGAGTTGCCTCACACCGCTCGTGGAGCAAGAAGCTTCGTGGCTCGCTAGCCAGCAGTCCCGACCTACCACAAGGAAGGTTCCTCTCCGGCCGTGGCTGCCCCATGGACCAAACTTCCCGGGCCTTCTGACAGGGGCCATCGCCCCGGGGACAGGAGCCGGAACGCCCCGTCCCCCGCACATCTCGCCCCCACCAAACCGGGCGATCCGGATCGGCCCCGGCGACAATGGCCTCCAGAACGTCCCTTCGGACGCCAGCTTTCTCCTGCCTCACACCGTCAGGTGGACCTGTGCGTAGGGCTGATCAACGAAGGCAATGCGGCGGTTGGACACACCGTGACCGCCAACATGAGCGCTTCATCCATGATCCAGCTTGCGAAGAAACTGCTAATCGAATCCGATACGACCAGCGCTGAAAAAAGGCCAATACTCTGGCCGCGCTCACAACCTCAGTGCGAACTACCCGTGGAACACGGCAACAAGATCCTGCACGTCACCGTTGGTGGGTTGCTGGTAGAGGGCGTCAGCACGTCTGAAACATCGAAGAAAGAGATTTACTTCCGGGCCGCCAGTAGGACAGCTGGAAGCCGCTCAGCTTAGTCCTGCGGGCCGGACGCAATCGGTGCACGTCTGTACAAAGCGACGGATGGCCTGTGGGAATGCTATCTGTCCGTCGGTTTCCGGGGAGAGAAATAGCCCAACAGAGGCTAGCGTGACGGAATCCTCATTATCCGCGGTCCGCAACGAGGGGGTTCCGCAAGAGTGAGGTTGAACGGAAGCAGCAGGCTGTTGGGCGTTCCACTACCGGGCCAGCCCTACCGGGATCTAGTCCAGCCGCACACCCCGGAGCAGCATGAGCGTTCCACCCACCACAATGGCTGAGGCGAGGAAGACTCCGGCGGCACCGAGTCCTGCTGCCACCACACCGACGGTACTCGGCAGCACCACCTGCCCCACCCGGTTCCCGGCCAGCCGGAGGGCAAGCGCCCGGCCACGCTGGCCCGCTGGAGCCTGGGACGAAAGCCAGGACATGGTGAGAGGCTGGCCGATGCCAAGGCCCAGCCCGAGAACGGCCATGACAACAAACAACAGCCAGGCCGGCATGGGAATCGCCGCTGCCGCCAACGCGACCGTAGACAGGGCAAGGCTCACCACCAGCAACCTCATGCGGCCGATCCTTCGCGACACGCGCCCCAGGAGGAGGCGGGAGACCATGGAAAACACCGCCCGGACTGTGAGCATGGCCCCGACAGTTGCGGCGGTCAGGCCGCGGTCGGTACCCAGGGCAGGAAGGTAGACCATGATCAGGTCCACCACTGCCAGGACGGTGGCACTGGTGGCCAAAGCCCGGGCAACACCGGGAGCCCTGAGCAATGTAACAGGACTGGCTTTGCCGCCATCGGCCGCGGCAGCCCTTCTCTTGCCTCCGCTGACCTCCACGGAGACCGCGAAGGTAGTCACAAAAAGCGCCAGGCTCATGCAGACGGACAGGAGGAAGATCGCCTGGGTGTCGGGGCGGATTGAGGCGCCGCCCACCAGTGAAATCGCCATCGGCCCCAGCGCCTGCCCAAGTGATGCCGCGAATGTCAGGTATCCGAATGCCGAATCCATTCGGGACGAGGCCGCGTTGTTGGCTACCACCGCTTGCTGTCCCACAACGCAGGCCAACTGGCCGGCGCCCAGCATTGCGGTTCCGATGACCAGCGCTATGATCGATGATCCTCCCAGCAGCAGGAAGGACGAGCTGGCGAGGACGACGCCGGACCCGATCGCCATCAGCCGGCGTTCACCCAGGCGGTCCACCAGGCTGCCCGTGGGGACGGCGAGCAGCAGGGGAAAGACTGCGTAGCTGGCCGCCAGAAGCCCCAAGGCAAAGTCGGGAACGTTCAACTCGAGGGCGCGGTAGGTGGCGGCCGGGCGCACGAGGAACGTGACGGCCTGGATCAGCGCGGAGTGCGTGAGAAGGCCAGCGGCCGAGCGGCGTCCGAGTTCACCAATCATGAGATGCCAAGACCGTTGCCGGAAATCACGCGGAGTGCCGCATCCCGGGCGGCCATGACATGGTCGAAGGCGGTTTTGGCGGCCTTCTCCGGGTCGCCGCCCGCGACGGCGTCCACCAGCGTCCGGTGCTGGGTGAGGGCCTGGTTCCGCCGTTCCTGGGTGCTGTTGGTGAAGTGCCGGTACCGCTCCATCTGGCTGGAGATCTGGTCATGGAATCGTCGGGCCCACGAGTTTCCGGCGATTTCGGCAATCTTTGCGTGCAGCGCCATGCCTTGGTGCATCGCGTCGTCGGCGAACTCCACCATGGCGGCGTTCCGGGCAAGGATGCCTTGGAGCGCTTCGATGTCCGCCGCGGTTGCTTTGAGGCAGGCATTCCGCGCCATTAGGGATTCCATTGCGGCTCGGACCTCATACAGTTCGGAGATCACTGCCTCGTCCAGTTCCGGAACCAGCACACCGCCGGTGGCCTGCTGCTCCAGCAGGCTCTCGGACATCAGGCGCCTGACCGCTTCGCGTAGCGGCGTGCGGCTGACCCCGAGGGCCGCCGCCATCGCAGGTTCATAAATCCGTTCCCCCGGTTTCAGCTCAAGGGTCAGGATCTGCCGCTTCAGTTCGGCGTAGGCAACATGAGCGCCGGTATTCCGGGCAGGGGCATTAGGCACGAACTCGACCTCCACGAAGAAACATACTTGTATACAGTTATACCAAGCGATGTGAGTGCGTGATGCGAGTATGCGCTCGGAACTAACTGCCCTATCGGGGCCAACCGCACCCGCAGAGCGAATCGGACAGCCGGGAGGTTTAGTGTGTTTCCGCTGTGACGGAACCGCAAATATCCGCGTTCAAGCTGGATGAGTAGAAGCGAAAGGGAGAACTCCACGCCCGTTAGCGAGCCGACATTCCAAGACGGGGTGAGCCTGATACGCGGCAAGTTTTCAATAGTCGCTTGAACGTAGCGCCGCAGCCTCCTTCGACACGGCGGGTTCCCTTGGATTGGGGGCGAACGCTGCACTCCCGAGGGCATTTGGCTCATCAATACTTGTTATCCGGAAGTTTGCCTTCCGCAAATATATGAAGTAGCTCACTGTGGTTACAGGACCTGCACCGAACCGACAGCAGCCAGTAACCAGAAGGACTTCAGCGTGGAAACTCCCCTCTCCCATCTCGCCCACCTCGAAATCACCACCCCGGATGTCGAAGCCTCGGCCCGCTTCTACGAGGAAAAGTTCGGCATGCGCATCATCGACCGCGTGGACGGCAACGTCTACCTGCGCTGCTGGGGTGACTACTACCGCTACAGCCTCGTCGTCACCGAGGGACCCGAAGCCTCGCTCGCCCGGATGGCCTGGCGCACGAACTCCCAGGCCGCCCTTGAAGCTGCCGCCCAGCGCATCGAAGCAACCGGCGTCCAAGGCACCTGGACCGCGGGCGGCCACGGCTACGGCAAGGCTTACGAGTTCACCGGCCCCTACGGCCACCACATGCGCCTCTTCTACGACGTGGAAAAGTTCGTGGCCGAATCCGGCTTCGAATCCACCTATCCGGACCGCCCGGAGCGCCGCAGCAGCCACGCCGCCGCACCCCGCTTCCTGGACCACGTCACCGTCGCCACCTCGGACGTCCGCGGCTTCGCCAAGTGGTATAACGAAGCCCTCGGCTTCCGCGTCATGGCTTTCGTTGACCTGGACGAAGCCCCCATCACTGTCTTCTCCGTGCTGACCACCAACGAAAAGTCCCACGACCTCGGCGTCGTCCTGGACACCTCCAACCGCCCCGGCCGCGTCAACCACATCGCCTTCTGGGTGGACACCACGGAGGACCTGCTCCGCACCGCCGACGTCATGATGGAAAACGGCACCCCGATGGAATACGGGCCCTCCATCCACGGCGTAGGCGAGCAGAACTTCCTCTACTTCCGGGAACCGTCCGGGCTCCGCGTCGAGCTTAACTCCGGCGGCTACCGCAACTACGTCCCGGACTGGGAAGCCAGCACCTGGAAGCCGTCGGAAGGCTCCAACAACTTCTACAAGAACGGCGCCATGCCGCACTCCATGACCGAATCCTTCCCCCCGGCCGAGGGCTTCACCGCCACCGAGGAAGGCGCCTCCCCCGAGATGAAGGAAGCCCTTCTGAACCCGTACGCCAAGCAGGGCCGGGGCTGAGGCACCATGTCCGAAACGCAGTACGCATTGATCCGGTTCCAGGAAGCCGGCGACGGCAAGGCCCGCGTGGGCCTGCTGGTGGAAGACCGTGTCCTGCCGCTGGACGGGGACATCAACTCCCTGATCGAGCACTGGGACACGACCGAGAGCCAACTGGACTCCCTGGCCGCCTCGGCAAACCGGGACACCGGTCTGCCACTGGCCGACGTCGAGGTCCTTGCCCCGGTTGAGCCCGCCCAGGTGCTGCAAACCGGCGCGAACTACCGCAAGCACGTCATCGACCTCGCCGCAGCGCACCGCGAACCGGGCCAGGACGAAGAAGAAGTGCGCGCCAAGACGGCGGACATGATGGACAAGCGTGCCGGCCAGGGCACGCCGTACTTCTTCATCGGGCTTCCGACCGCGATCGCATCCGCCACAGACGACCTCACCCTGCCTGCCTACTCCAAATCCCATGACTGGGAGCTGGAACTGGCGGCAGTGATCGGCAGGACGGCGTTCCGGGTCACGCCTGAGGAAGCCCTTGAGCACGTGTTCGGCTACACCATGGTCAACGACATCACGACTCGCGAGTACGTCTTCCGCAAGGACATGCCCGCCATCGGCTCGGACTGGTACCGGGCCAAGAACGCGCCCGGTTTCCTGCCCACCGGACCGCTGCTGGTGCCTGCCAAGTTCTTCGGCGACCCGCAGGACGTCCAGGTCACCCTGAAGCTCAACGGCAAGGCCATGCAGGACGAGTCCACCCAGGACATGATTTTCGGTGTGGCCAAGCTGGTCAGCGAGGCCTCCCAGATCATGCCGCTACGCCCTGGTGACCTGGTCCTCACCGGCAGCCCGGCCGGCAACGGCCAGCACTGGGGCAGGCTGCTCCAGGACGGCGACGTCATGGAAGGCACCATTACCGGCCTCGGCACCCAGCTCATCCATTGCATGGACGAGGACAAGCAGTGACCACCCAAGACACCACCGCAACCACCGGTACCGGGGAATCGGCCAGCACTGATTCCCCGGTGATCCGGCGTGGGGATCCGCTTGGCAGCATCCGGGCAATGGCCGAGGCCCACAACAACTGGGGCCGCTGGGGACAGGACGACGTCCTGGGCAGCCTGAACTTCATCGACGCAGAGAAACGCGTCGAAGCCGCCGCCCTGGTGAAGACGGGCGAGGCCTTCTCGCTGTCCCAGCCGTTCGACACCAACGGCCCGCAGAAGGGCTGGCGCCGGCGCACCAACCCCGTTCACACTATGACCGACACGGGAGTGGACGCCGAGCGCGGCAACCAGGGCTTCCCGCACGGCTTCGGCGGCGCGGACGATGTCATCGCCATGCCGCTGCAGTGCTCCACGCAGTGGGACGGCCTCGGCCACATCTTCGACCAAGGCCGGGCCTGGAACGGCCGGGCGGCAGGCGACGTGGTCACCTCTGAAGGTGACCTGGTGACCGGCATCCAAACCGCGGCGGCCAAGATCGTCACCCGCGGTGTGCTGCTCGACGTCGGGCGCGCGCTCGGCCCCGAACTGGGAAGGAACGACGGCGAACTGCCGGACGGCTTCGCCATCACCCCGGAACACCTCGAGCGGACCATTAACCTGCAGGGGTCCAGCTCACAGGTCGGCCGTGGAGACATCGTGGTGATCCGCACCGGCCAGTACACCAGGGTCCGCCGCGACGGGTGGGGCGACTACGCCGGCGGCCCTGCCCCGGGGCTGTCCTTCAGCACGGCGCCATGGCTGCACCGCAGTGAAATCGCCGGCATCGCCACCGACACCTGGGGCTTCGAGGTCCGTCCCAACGAGTTTGACGGTGCCTTCCAGCCGCTCCACCAGATCGCCATCCCCAACCTCGGCCTGTTCCTCGGCGAGATGTGGGACCCGGATGGACTGGCGGAGGCGTGCGCGGCGGACGGTACGTACGACTTCCTGCTCACCGCAGCGCCGCTCCCCATCACCGGCGCCGTGGGATCACCGGTCAACCCGATCGCCGTCCGCTAGTCACGGTCCGGTAGCTTCAGTACAACAAAGCACCAGCAGTCAAGCCGTCAATACAAAGGAGTCAGCGATGGCAGCAGTACAGAACGTCGGAATCGTTGGGGCGGGAGCCGCCGGGCTGGCCGCAGCCATCCTGCTGGCCGACGCCGGAGTCCAGGTGGAAATCCTGGAAAAGGCGAACGCCCCGCAGACCCTCGGGTCCGGCATCACCCTTCAGGGCAATGCCCTGGGCATCCTTAAGCAGCTCGGCGTCTGGGACCAGATCGAGGCCAAGGGCTACGGTTTCAGCACCCTGGGCCTGCGCGCCCCGGATCCCTCGAGCACCGTCGTCGCGGTCCTCGAGGACATCCGCACCGGCGGCGACGACCTCCCCGCCACCATGGGCATGTACCGCCCTGACCTCACTGCCATCCTCCGGGAACGGGCTGAGCAGGCCGGCGCGCGCATCAGCTATGGCAGGACAGTCACCGGAATAACGGACGACGGGGGGTCAGTCACTGTGGGCACAGCCGACGGCGGCACGGCCACCTACGACCTCCTGATCGGAGCCGACGGACTCCATTCCGCGGTCCGCAAGGCCATCGGCATCGACGCCGAGCCCCAGCCCACCGGGATGGGCATCTGGCGCGCCTTCGTGGAACGGCCGGAGGAGGTGGTCCGCACCGACCTGACGTATGGCGGGCCCTGCTTCATCGCCGGCTACTGCCCCACCGGCCCGAACACCATCTACGCCTACCTGGTGGAGAGGGCCCAGGAGCGCAAGCACGAGGACGGTCCCCGCGTCATGGGTGAACTCGCCGCGGCCTACGGCGGACCGTGGAAGGAGATCCGTGCAAACCTGGACCAGAGCGCCCGCATCAACTACACATGGTTCACCACCCATCTGGTGGACGGCCCGTGGAACCGCAGCCGCACCGTGATCATCGGCGACGCCGCCCACAGCTGCCCGCCCACGGTGGCCCAGGGTGCTGCCATGGCCCTCGAGGACGCTACCGTGCTTGCAGAGCTGCTGATCAACGCAGACGACGTCACCGAAACCCTGTTCAAGGAATTCACCGACCGCCGCCTGGACCGGGCCAAGGCAGTAGTCACCGCCTCCGTCCAGCTGGGCCAGTGGATGCTCGACGGCGTCCGCGCTGCCGACGTGCCGGGACTGATGCACTCGCTCGCCGTCATGCTGAAGGAACCCGCATGAGCACCGGGTCCGTTGAATCCCCCACGGTGGACGTCCACGCCCACATCCTGCTTCCGGCACTGCAGCAGCTCGTGGCGGAGGCCGATCCGGAGGGCTTCGGCGCCCAGCAGGAACTGGAGGTGCGGCGCAACGGACCGGAATCCATGGCGGCTTCGGGCAGGATGATCAAGGAGCGCTGGCCGCAGCTGACGGATCTTGACCGCCGGCTCGCGGACATGGATGACCAGGGGGTGGACGTACAGCTGGTCTCGCCGTCGCCGTCGCACTTCTACTACTTCGCAGCCCAAGAGCTGGCCCTGCGGCTGGCCAAAGCCGCCAACCAGGCGGTGCAGGACTTCGTGGACCGTGCGCCGGAGCGGCTCAACGGCCTGGGCCTGGTCCCGCTCCAGCATCCCGCCCTGATGGTGGAAGCCCTGGAGCACGCCGTGCTGGGATGCGGTCTGCTCGGTGTGGAGATCGGCTCCTTCGCCGCCACCCCCGGGGGGCCTGGGCGCAGCACCGTGGAGCTGTCCGACTCCAGGCTGGAACCGTTCTGGGCGCGGGCCGAGGAGCTGGGCGCACTGGTGTTCCTGCACCCGTTCGGCTGCTCGCTGGATGAGCGGCTGGACCGCTTCTACCTCGCCAACACGGTCTCCCAGCCTGCCGAGAACGCGGTGGCACTGTCCCACCTGATCTTTGGCGGCGTCCTGGACCGGCACCCGGGCCTCAAGGTGCTCGCAGCGCACGGCGGCGGCTATCTTCCAACCAGGCTGGGCCGTTCCGACCACGCGTGGCGCGTCCGGCCCGAGTCCCGCGGCTGTGCCCAGCCTCCGTCGTCCTACCTGAAGAAGCTGTACTTCGACTCGCTCGTCCACAGCGCTGCTGAGCTGCGGGCGCTCGTCGCCGCCGCGGGGCCGGAGCAGGTACTGCTTGGCTCTGATTACCCGTTCGACATGGGTTCGGACCAGCCAGTTGCCGAGGTTGTCGAGGCGAAGCTTCCCGCGGAAGACGAGGCCCGGGTGCTGGCCGGCAACGCAGCGGGCCTGGGCATCACACCCGCGTCAGTTCACGCCGCCCGCACCGCTTAGGAGTCTTTTATGGTCAAGATTGCACGCTGGAACCACGACGGCGGGACGCAGTCCGGCTTCGTTGACGGCGGAACCTGCTACGCCCTGCCCGCAGGCCAGGGCGTCCAAGCCCTTTTGGACGCCGGACTGGAACAAACGCTGAGCCTTGCCCGGCAGACCATCGGTTCCGGCCCGGCCGTTCCCTTGGCCGACGTGAAGCTGCTCGCCCCACTGGTGCCCGCCACCATCCGGGACTTCGTGGCCTTCGAGGAACACGTCGAAGGGGTACGGAAGAGCATCGACGGCGTCGCCGGCGTGGTGCCCGAATGGTACGAGGCGCCCACTTTCTACTTCACGAACCCGCATACGGTGACCGGCACCGGCGAGGTGATCGGTATTCCCGCGGGCTGTACGGACCTGGACTTTGAGACGGAAGTCGCCGCCGTCGTCGGGCATGTCTCCGGAAGCGACGGCAGGAACCTGACCACCGCCCAAGCCCACCGGCACATCTTCGGCTACACCGTGCTCAACGACTGGTCCGCGCGGGATCTGCAGCGCCGGGAGATGAAAGTCAGCCTGGGGCCGTGCAAAGGCAAGGACTTCGCCAACACACTGGGCCCATGGATTGTCACCGCGGATGAGTTCGAGGACCGGCACGACGCCGAGGGATTCCTGCCGATCTCCATGTCCGTGGAAGTCAACGGGGAAACCATCGGCCAGGACCTGCTCTCCAACATGGGCTGGCCGTTCGCCGAGCTGGTCGCTTACGCCTCGCAGGATTCGGTGGTGCGTCCCGGCGACGTGCTGGGCTCCGGCACCTGCGGCAGCGGCTGCCTCGCCGAGCTCTGGGGCCGGAACGGCGCCCAGACTCCCCCGCCGCTGAAAACCGGCGACGTGGTCCGCATGACGGTGGAAGGTATCGGCAGCATCGAGAACACAGTGGGCTCCCGACGCGAGGCCGTGACCAGAACCCCTGCCCGGCAGCGTCCGCGCAACAGGGTTGCCACCGCGGTTGAATCCGGAATCTAGGATGGTTTCCCTTCAGCTCGGCAACCGGACTGTGGTGATCACCGGCGCAGGCCAGGGCCAGGGCGCGGCCGAGGCGCGCCTGCTGGCGGAGGCCGGAGCACGCGTCATCGCCACCGACCTGGCGGAGGTGCCGCCGGCTGGGTTGGCGGGCTTGGCTTCGTCTTCTTCCGCCTCGCTGGTGTACCGGCAACTGGACGTGAGCGACGCCTCCGGCTGGTCCAACCTTGCCGCCTGGATCCAGTCCGAGGGCTGGCAGGTGGACGGGCTGGTCAACAACGCCGGCATTACCCAGCGCAGCCGGCTGCTGGACGTCTCCGTGGCTGACCTGCAGAAAGTCTACGAAGTGAACGTGGCCGGCAGCCTGTTGGGGATCCAATCACTGTCGCCGTTGATGGGCAGCGGGACTTCGGTTGTTAATGTCGGCTCTGTGGCCGGCCTGACGGCACACTATCCGGTGGCCTACACCGCCAGTAAGTGGGCGCTGCGCGGGCTCTCCCAGGTCGCAGCCATGGAGCTCGGGCCACACGGGATACGGGTGAACACGGTCCACCCGGGTTTCATCGAAACACCCATGACGGCGAGCGCCAAACCTGAGTTCCGGCAGACCACCCTCGCAGAGACCCCGCTCGGCCGTACCGGAAGCGTGGAGGAGGTGGCCGCCGTCGTACTCTTCCTGCTCAGTCCATTGTCGTCGTTCGTGACAGGGGCCGAGATCCCGGTGGACGGCGGCCAGTCAGCCCACGGCGGTGCCAAGTCCGTCTCAGACGCCCTGCGCTAGCCCGGCAGCACTGCAGACCAGCCACCGTCGACCATCAGGTTGGCCCCGGTGACGTACGACGCTTCGTCGGAGGCCAGGAACAGCGCGCACTTGGCGACCTCTTCCGGCGCGCCGATCCGGCCCAGCGGGATGCTGCCGGCGATGGTCCGCATGGGGTGGTCGGCGGCGAGGAGGTTCCCTTCAGTGGCGGCAGTGCGGATCATACCGGGGCTGACAGCATTGACCCGCAGTCCGTGAGGTGCCCCTTCCGCTGCAAGTTGTTTGGTCATGGCCACAATCGCACCTTTGGTGGCGGTGTGCGCCAGACGGCCGTTGGTCATGGAACCGGTAACGCCTGCCGTGGATCCCACCAGGACTATGGCGGCGTTGTCTGCCCGGACCAGCTGCGGCCAGAAGTACCTGACCGGCAGGAATACCACGTCCATCTCGTGTTCAACGTTCCACTTCCAGTCGGCAAACGTCAGCTGCGCCACCGGTGCGAAGCGCGTGACCGCTGCGTTCGCGTAGAGGATGTGAACCTGGCCATGCTCGGCCGCAACATCCGTGGCCCAGGCCGCTACCGCCGCTTCATCCGTAAGATCCACCCGCCTGCTGCTCATCCGGCCCCCGGCCCCGGTGACAGCAGTGACCGTGGCCGCGGCGCCGTCGTCGTCCATGTCGCAGCCTGCAACGAAGGCTCCCGCTGCGGCGAAGGCAAGCGCGGCCGCCCTGCCCTGGCCGCTGGCCGTTCCGGTGATAACGGCGGTTTTGCCGGCCAGGCGCTGGCTGGAGACAGGCATATGGAGTCCTTCCGAAAGCGTGTTCTCTCGACTTTCGCAGGGATCCGCAGGGAGCGGAACGGCGGGTTGGCTCTACGTGGTATCCGCCGCACTGATAGTCACCGGACGGGAGGTGACGGGAAAGAGATCGTGCAGCCGGGCGCAGGAGCGCTGAACCACCGAACGCAGCCAAACACTGGCCGGGTCCTCCGTCTGGGACGGATGCCAGTACATGGCCTCCACCAGGGACGCTTCGGCGTCCTCGGCGAAGCCCAGCACCGCGATCTCCGCGCCGCGCTGGGACCGCGCGGCCAGCATCCCCGGGACCAGCGCCACGAGATCCGTTCCCTCGACCAGAAGCGGCAGGGACAGGAACCCGGCCACCACGGCAGCCACCCGGCGCTGCAGGCCCCGCGATTCGAACAGCTTGTCCGCCGGGGTGCTGATGCCCTCCCCGAAATAACCGACGGCGTGCGGCATTCCGGCGAGGTCCCCGAGGGTTAAGCGGGGCTGCTGGAGCAGGGGGTTTCCTGCGTCGGCAACGGCCACGAAGCTGTCGCGGAAGAGCTGTTTGCTGGCTCCCTTCATATGGTAGCCAGTGGGCCCGACGAGGAGGTCGATCTTGGAATAGTCGGCCATCTGGCCCTGGATGCCGGTCTTGGCGGTGGGGACAAAATCCACGGAAACGCCGGGGGCCTCCTCGCGCAGGATCCCCCGCAGCGGACCCACAATCAGCGCCGCTGCGTAGTCCGATGCCGCGATCACGAATTCCCGCTCGCTGGTCGCGGGGTCGAATCCGGACCGCACGCGCGTGGCCCGCTGGATGTGGAGCATCGCTTCATCAACCAGCGGGACCAGGGACTGGGCAAAGGGCGTGAGGTCATACGTGCGGCCGTTGCGGACCAGGAGTTCGTCGTCGAAGTGGCGCCGGAGCCGTGCCATGGCGGCGCTGGTGGCAGGCTGGCTGAGCTGGAGCCTTTCCGCCGCCCGGGTGATGTTCCGCAACTCCAGCAGCACCTGCAGGTGGGGCAGCAGGTTGAGGTCCAGGTTCTTCATACCCACAGGTTAGCCGGGCACGGCTCCGGATCGCCTCCGTGATCAGGCACCCTGCCCGGTCAGACCTTCGGCAACCTTGCGGGCGCCGCGCACCGCGATGGCCACGCTCATCAGTGTGGGGTTCATCGCCGTTGCGGTTGGGATAAGCGCGTTTCCGCCCACGAGCAGGTTGCTGTAGCCCCACACCCGGGACCAGGGATCAGCAACGGAGGTGCCGTCGTCGGTCTCCCCCATGCGCATGGTGCCCTGGTAGTGCAGGCTTGAACCGTTCGGCATCAGGCGCGGCTCGGCAACGAACACTCCCAGGGCCTTGCCGGCGCGCCGCAGCCGGTCCGTGGCCTCGGCAATCTCCTTCTCTTCCCGCTCCGTGAGCGCGTACTCTATGGTCATGTTCGGGAGGCCGCGGTAGTCCGGCTCCTTGTCGTCGAAGGTCACTGCGTCCTCGAAGCGCGGGTGCTTGCGCATGCCGTAGCCCATGTTGACGTAGCCCCACCGGTTCTCTGCGTAAGGGGTTCCCGGCTCCATGGGGAACGGGGTGGACTCGGAATACATGACCTGGACGGAGAATGGGTGGTCCGGCTCGGAGAATGGGATACGGTTCACTGCGGCGACCGGGTCTGCCGGGTTCTGGGCGCGGCGGGCGAGCTCGGCGTCGAGGTCCTCTTCGGTGGCATAGCGACTCATCTTGTCCGGGTCCAGTGCGACCGTGGAGATGACCACCGGGTGCTCGGTGAGGTAGTGGCCAAGCGCCTGCGGCCGGACCCCGGAGGCCCACAGCAGCTGCGGGGAACGGAACGCATCGGCGGCCACCACTACGACGTCAGCCGGCACGAAGGATTCCTCCCCTGTGCGAAGGTCCTGGGCGGTCACCCCGGTGGTCCGGTGTCCGTCCAGTTCCACGCGGCGCACCAGCGTGAGGTCGCGGAGTTCGAACCGCTTCGAGAGCGGGCTGTCCTTGTCCACGAGGGGTCCAAGGACGACGTCGGCCCCTGCCCAGCGCACGGACCCGTCGGGTTGCGGGTCGCCGGCGACCGGGAGGGTGCCCACGCCGTAGCCTTCGGGCAGTTCAGCCGCGAACTCCTCGTCCAGCAGGGACCGGATGGCCTCCCCCACCTTGGAATCGGCGAAGGCGGCGCTGTGGACGTGCAGCAACCGCTTGGCATCTTCGACTAGCCCGTCCCATTCCTCGTCAGCCATGAACGGGATCTTTTCGCTAAAGGCGGGTGACGGCGTCGCACAGGTCCAGTGGGCACCCTGGCCGCCGACATTAGTGGCAGCAGCCGCCGCGGGGAAGGACGGGGCGTGGGCAGAGCCTGCGCCACCGAAGTCCAGCAGATGGGTGCCCTGGCGGGCGGTGAACATGCCCTCGGTGACCGTGCCCGCCGGGATGCCCAGCGATTCCCTGAAGGCGCCGGACTGTGGCCCCTGCGACATCTCGCGTGCGCGTGCCTTTTCCGCCGGATCGGGGATGTTCCGGACGCTCTCGCCGGGAACACCGCTCAGCTGCGGCCCGGCCTCGAACATCACCACCCGTGCGTTCGGGACGCGTTCCAGGAGCACACGGGCATAGGCAGAGCCGATTGGCCCGCTGCCGACGATCGCGATGGTGGGGTGGGACATGATGTCTCCTTTGAAATCAGGCCGAGAGGGTTTCGGAAGTGGTGAGCGGAGCAGGGACAGGTTCGTCGGAGAGGCGGCCGTGCGGGAGCAGGACCGCTGCGATGATGCCCACGGCGTAGGCTGCGGCGAGGGCGATGAAGACGGGGGTGAAAACGGAGCTGTAGATCTGCGCGACCTGGGTCTGGACCTCCGGGGCAACCCCGTGGACCAGGTGCGGGGTCAGGGTGGAGGCGTCCAGGCCGGCGGGCAACATGGCGGCCACGCCGAAGCCGATCGCGCCGCCGATGACGGCGGTCGCAACGGTTGACCCTACCTGCCGCACCAGGTTGATGGTCGCGGTGATGGTGCCGGTCTGGCTGGCCGGGGCCGCCCCCTGGACCACCGCGACGATGAGGCTCATGAACGCTCCGGTACCCATTCCGACGGTACCCATGACAATCATGGGCACCCAAAGCGGAAGTCCGGCAGGCAGCAGTGCCATCACAAACAGCCCTGCTGCGCCAAGCGAGGTGCCAATGATGGGGAAGATCCGGTACCGCCCCGTCCGGCTGGCCAGCCATCCGGTGAGCAGGTTGCCGATCAGCATGCCGAATACGGTGGCGATGGGCACCAGGCCGGACACTGTGGCGGTGGTCTGGTACGCCATCTGGAAGTACGTGGGCAGGTAGGCGGTGATGGAGAAGAGTCCGACGCCGATGATCGCCGAGAGCGCGGCGCCCGCCGCGATCGTGCGGTTGGCGAAGAAGTCGAGCGGCACGATGGGCTCGGGAGCGCGCCGCTCGATGACGAAGAAGAACACGAAACCGGCGGCGCTGACAGCGAACGCGGCTGCGGCGGCAGGGCCGGCGGTCCGTTCGGCGGCCCACGTGACAGCCAGTACCAGAGCCACCAGGGACATAGTGAAGACCGCCGCACCGGCAACGTCGAAGTGCCTCGGGGCGGGACCCCGTTCCAGATGCGGAACAGCGGTTAGTGCGAGGCCAAGGGCAGCCGCACCCACAGGTATGTTGATCCAGAAGACCCATTGCCAGCCCCAGTTATCGGTGATGGCCCCGCCCAGCACCGGGCCTATCAGGATGGCAATCGGGAAGGCCGCGCCGATGATGGCCATGTAGCGGGGCCGTTCCCGCTGGGTGGTGACCCGCGCGATGATCGTCTGGGACATCAGCTGCAGGCCCGCGGAGCTCATGCCCTGGAGGACGCGGGCTGCGATCAGCCACGTGATGTTCTGGGCGAAACCGCAGGCGAGGGAAGCGGCCAGGAACACCGCCAGGGAACCGAGGAAGATCCGGCGCGCTCCCAGCACATCCCCCAGCTTGCCGAGTACCGGCAGCAGCACCGTGCTGGCGAGGGTGTACCCCACAACAACCCAGCTCATCAGCTGCAGCGCGCCGAGTTCGCCGGCAACAGTGGCGAGGGAGGTGGAAACGACAGTGTGGTCCAGGGCTCCCAGGAATGAGACCGTCAGCAGGGATATTACAAGGAGGCGGAGCCTCAAAGGCGAAAGTGGCATGGTGATCTACCCGATCGATCGGGCCGTCGGCGCGACGTGTTGTGCCTCCGCCGCACCCTTCACGGCGGAGAACGGGTCCGGATGGAACCCCGGCGCCACTACACATACTACCCCACTTTAGTCTGAAAGCAACAAAAGATTGCTCTTATTCGACGTGAAGAAGGGTTGATTCCATCAACGCCGCCGTGAGGGTCAGGTCTCCGAGCATGCCATCCAGGTCCGTGACCGGTTCGCCGGACGAGCACGCCTGGAGTGCGCGCCGCAGGCCAGCCGGGCAGACGATTCATAGCGCGCCGGGGCCCGCAGTGTCCCGTCTGCGCGGGACGTCTCCACGCGAGTCAGCAACGCCGCCTGGTCCACGGTCACTTCGCTCCGTACCTCACCAAGGGCCAGCAGCTGCAGCAATCCGCCCGGATGAAGGCCGGACTCCGTCGCAAGGAGACTGACAGGAAGTGCCCCTCCCGGGGCCGGGGCGTCAAGGAGCACCATCCTGGCCCGGCCCACTGCCGAGCCTGCCCGGAGGGTCAACGGCCCGGGGCTCAGGGAACGGGCCCAGCCTAGACCGTCACAGACCACGGCACCCAGTCCGGAAGGGGCGGCGGTGCACTCCACGGTGACGACTGCGGCCGGGCTCCCGTTTCGTGCCCGGACGGCGTCGGCGACGACGTCCGGGCGCAGGCGCGGGCGTTCAATGATCACAGGAATGCCACCCGGCCACTCGCCGGAGCCAAGGACTTCCCGCGGCAGGACGTCCGGATCCGCTACCACCACTGCCGCCGCTCCCGCCTCCCGCGCCTCCAGCAGCCCCTGCCACCAGTTCCTCGAGCCCGGCATCACCACCACCGCACCCCGGATGGCGTCTGTCAGCTCCGCGCTCACAGGCAGCTCGGCAACAGCGGCAACATAGGAGGGCAACGCCGTGAAGACCCCACGCCTTGCAGTAGTTGAACTCACGCCTGCACCCCTTCGAGCACTTTGGCGGCGGCAGCGTCGGCAAGGCCGATCGCATGATGCGCCTCTGCCAGCAGATCGTCATACTCCACCCGGGCGGCACCCTCGAGAAGCGACCCGAACAGGCGCCACTCCGCCACATACCCGTCCTCCGGATCCCGCCGGCACTCAGTCCATTCGCCGTCAACGCTCCTGATCCTGGTGGCGGCACTTCCCGCGTGGACGAACGCCGGCGGGAAGTCGACCTCGACGCGGTCATGGGAGGTGGCGATACTCATCCGCCAGAGGGTATCCGGCCCCTGCGGGAGCATCGTGAGGGCCAGCTGGACCAGGACCGCGCCGGGCCGGTAGCCCACGAGGTACCCAATGGGCGGCACCATACTGGCGTAGACCACCTCATCAATGCCCGGGGCGATGCCCCGCACAGCGGGAAGGTCATGGATGGCAAGGCCCGTCAGCAACTGCCGGAGGACATCGGATGCCACCGAAGGATCGTTCAGGTCGGGAAGCTCTCCGCGGCGGGCAGCCTGGATTGGTTCGCCTTCCGCGACCAGCCGGTGGTATCTGGCGTTCGGGGGCAGTGCGAGAGTCAGGGAGACTGCCTGCACCCGCCCTTCATGGGCGGCCAGATGGTTTCTGGCACGGCCCCATGCCGGGTCGAACAGGTGGTTGGTTCCTACCAGGAGGATGGTTCCGGCGGCCCTGCAGGCTGCGATGACGGCATCCGCATCCTCCCTGCTGGTGGCCAGCGGCTTTTCGCAGAAGATGGCGCGCTTCCCCGCGGCCACGGCCGCGAGGATCTGGCGCGCATGTTCACCGGGTGGGCTGCAGACAGCGACAACGTCGACGTCCGGGTCTGCCAACAGGTCCTTCTCGCCCGCCGAGCAGCGGGCATCAAGCCGCCGGGCCAGTTCCCGCGCTCGTCCGCTTCCGGCGTCGGCAATGTGGGCGACATCGAACTGGGCTGCCAGTCCCCCGAGGACCGGCAGATGCAGCGCCGCGACGCCCGGCCCGGCTCCGAGTATTCCTACGTTCCAAGGCATCGTCGCCTCCCTTCTTATGTCGTTATTATGCTTAAGTTAAGCAAGTTCTAGCCATAGCCTCCTCCAAATCAGACGTTAGTGGGGTTGGATGTGAAAGAATTGCTGTCATGACGACAGACTCCACGCTCCGCTTCGGGGCGCAGACGGACGAAGTGACGAGCCTCCTGCGGATCGTAAATCTGGTGCGGACGGGCGAGGCCACCACGCGGCCTGAAATCGGCAAAGTGACAGGCCTGGGCCGGGGCGTCGTCAGCCAGCGCGTGGACCAGGCAATTTCGATCGGCTTCCTTGGCGACGGCGAGTTTGGAGCGTCATCCGGAGGCAGGGCGCCGCGCACCCTGCGTTTCCGGGCGGAACAGGGCAGGCTCCTGATATGCGCCCTGGGAGCGGCCCATATCAGGGTCGGTGTGGCCGCCCTCGACGGTGACATCCTGGCCCACATGCACCGCGCCTGGGATATCGCCCAAGGCCCGGAAAGGACTATCGGCGCCGTGATGTCCCTCGTGGATGAAGTACTCAAGGGACATCCCGAGGTACCCGTATGGGGCGTGGTGGTGGGTCTCCCCGGGCCAGTGGACTTCGCTTCAGGCCAGCCCGTGGCGCCTCCGATCATGCCGGGCTGGAACGGCTACGACGTCCGCACTCCTTTCGAGGAACGCTTCAAGGCCCCGGTCTGGGTGGACAACGACTCCAACCTGCTGGCCATGGGCGAACGTGCCCGGCGGCGGGACGCCCTGGCGGACCTGATTTACTGCAAGATCGGCTCCGGCGTCGGAGCAGGCCTGTTGTCCGCGGGCCGGATCCACCGCGGCGCCAACGGTGCGGCCGGCGACATCGGCCACGTCAGGGTTTCGGATTCCGATGCCCAGTGCCGCTGCGGCAAGACCGGTTGCCTGGAGGCTGTGGCCGGCGGATGGGCCCTCGTCCGCGATGCGGAACAGGCCATCAGCGAAGGGACCGACAGCTCCCTCGCCGGCAAGGCAAAGAAGGGGGACCTGACCCTTGAAGACATCACACTCGCCGCCCAGGGTGGTGATTCCCTGGCCATCACACTCATCCAGAAGTCTGCCCGCGTGGCAGGCGAGACCATTTCAGCCCTCGTGAACATGTTCAACCCCGGCGTCATCGTCATCGGCGGGGCCATCGCGTCCGCCGGCGAGGTCTTCCTGGCGGAGGTCCGCCAACGCGTCTACGAACTGTCACTGCCGCTGGCCACCCGCGACCTCACCATCACCCTCTCGGTGAATGACGAGCGGGAACCGCTGCGCGGCGGGGCTGAACTGGCCCGCGAGCAGCTGTTCGATGTCACCTTCCCCCGCTGGTTTGCCGAGGGCCGGCCCTCACCGGAACGGGCCACCGTTCCGGCGTAGGCGGCGGCTCAGGCCACGTCGCGGGAGGCGGCCCCTTCCGGCGTCCGCTGCGTATCCAGCCGCGCCTCCAAATGGAACGGCAGGACCAGCGGTGAGCCCGGACGCGCCTGAAGGTAGGGCACCAAGAGCTGGAAGCTGACGGACACGGCGTGAACGCCGCTGGGAAGGGTGCGTCCGCCGGCCAAAACCAGCCGGTCCTGGATGAACCACCAGCCCCGCTCTTCCTGGAGTGCAGCCCCGGATACGGCGCGGCTCCCCAACAGCACAGTCAAGTCATCCGTCGCAACGGGAACGCCGTCGATTTCCACCGCCACAGCGCTGACGCTGGAAAGGGGCATGGAGCGGATCCAGGGCAAACCGACCCGAAGCTCGAATCCCTCAGAGGCAATGGCCAGCGCGTCATCGCGCAAAGCGGTTTCCAACATGGCTCCCATCCTTTATCCTGAAAGTGACATAAGTTTGTCATTAAGAAGCATAATAGGGAAGGTGACGTATGGCCCCCGATATTCCTTCCGGCTGGACTTTCTGTGCCAGCTCGTTCAATTGGGCACCTGAGATCCTCGCTGCCCGCCGGACTGCCGCTGAGATCGTCACCGGCATAGCTCGCCATACCGCGGGAACGATAGAACTGGAGCCGGGACTCGTATGGCGTTCCTTCCCGGCGCCAGAGGATGCCGAGGTGGACGCTCTGCGCAGTTCCCTGGCCGCGGAGGGCGGGCGTATCAGCATCGTGGGTGCCAGCCTCGACGAATTCACCTCGCCGACGGAGCGCCGCTCGCTGCACGAGCGCCTGGCGTTCCTGGTCCCGCAACTTCGCGCCGCGCAGCGGGTGGGGGCCAGCGGGGTCCGTCTGCCCATCGGACAGGCCGGCGGCGAACTCCTCAGGCTGCTGCTGCCGCTGCTGCACGAGCTGGACCTGGTGCTGTACGAGGAGATCCAGGGGCAGCAGAACCCGGCCAATCCTGCCGTGGCTCCGGCACTGGATGAGATCGCCGGTCTCGACGACGGGCACGTCCGTGTCCTCGCGGACATCAGCATGCTGATGCCCGCACTGCCCGTGACCTACCTCGACGAGCTGCGCCGCGGCGGCGTGGACCCGGAGCTCCTCCGGCGCCTGGAGAATGACTGGCGTGATCCGGCCACCCTCGACGCCGTGACCGCGCTGCTCCGATCCGGAGGCGTTCCGCCCCGGATCCACACTCTCTTCATGAATTTGCTCATCAGGTTTGGCCGCAGCGATGCCGCAGACCTGCAGGGTATCCTCCCGCTGGTGGGTGCGTTCCACCTGAAGTTTTGGGATTTGGACGATGACGGCGGGCGGGTTTCGCAGCCGCTGCGTGACCTCGGCGGCGTGCTGGGAAGGCACGGTTTCACCGGCACCCTGACCAGCGAGTGGGGCGGCCACGAGTGGCTGAAGGAGGACCCGGCGGAGATGACGCGGAAGCATCTGGCGCTGGCCGGGTCGGCGTTGGTTGAGCCGGCCGCAACCCGCGTGGGAGGCTGAGCGGTTTCAGAACCAGCTCGACCCCGTTTTCCACCAACGCAAGGAACGGCCGGCCCTTCAAGGACCGGCCGTTCCTGGCATGCCGTGCTGCTACTTGGTGCTGAAGGCTGCGTCGAAAGCGGCGGCGGAGGGTTCGTAGCTGGCGAGCCTGCGCACGAATGCCAGCGCCTCGGGGGCGCCGTCCAGGCGGTTCATGCCGGCGTCCTCCCACTCCACCGACAGGGGGCCGCGGTAGTGGATGGAGTTCAGCATCCGGAACGCGTCCTCCCAGGGCACATCGCCGTGGCCGGTGGAAATGAAGTCCCAGCCGCGGCGCGGGTCGGCCCAGGCCAAGTGCGATGAAAGCCGCCCGCTGCGGCCGTTGGCCAGGCGCTTCTTCGTATCCTTGCAGTGCACGTGGTAAATCCGGTCCTGGAAGTCCCAGAGGAAGCCCACCGGGTCGATGTCCTGCCACACCATGTGGCTGGGGTCCCAGTTCAGGCCGAACGCCTCACGGTGTCCGATCGCTTCGAGGGCGCGGTGCGTGGTCCAGTAGTCGTAGGCGATCTCGGACGGGTGCACTTCATGCGCGAACCGGACCCCGACCTCGTCGAAGACGTCCAGGATGGGGTTCCACCGGTCGGCGAAGTCCTGGTAGCCGGCGTCGACCATCTTTTCGGACGCCGGCGGGAACATTGCCACGTACTTCCAAATGGATGATCCCGTAAACCCGGTCACGGTCTTCACGCCGAGCTTCGCGGCGAGCCGCGCCGTGTTTTTTAGCTCCTCGGCGGCGCGGCGGCGGACGCCCTCGGGGTCGCCGTCGCCCCAGACGACGTCCGGCAGGATGCCGCGGTGACGTTCGTCGATGGGATCGTCACATACGGCCTGGCCCTTGAGGTGGTTGGCGATGGTCCACACCTTGAGGCCGTGGCGTTCAAGAATGTCCAGCTTCCCCTGCACATAAGCGTCGTCATCCCAGCGCCACGGGTCCAGGTGGTCGCCCCAGCAGGCGATCTCCAGCCCGTCGTAACCCCACTCCCCCGCGAGCCGGGCCACCTCCTCGAAGGGCAGGTCCGCCCACTGGCCGGTGAACAAGGTGATTGGTCGTGCCATTTTCCCCTCCTAAACAGCCTGCACAGGAACGCCGGCGGCGACGCGTGTCCAGGCGGAATCATTCTCGGAACTGCGCTCCACGGCGTCGAGCACCCGCTGCACCTGCAGACCGTCAGCGAACGAAGGACGCGGGTCCGTGCCGCCCGCGATGCCCTCCACCAGGTCCTTGACCTGGTGGGAGAACCCGTGCTCATAACCGAGCATGTGGCCGGCGGGCCACCATGCCGAGACGTAGGGGTGCTCCGGCTCGGTGACCAGGATCTTCCGGAAGCCCTGCCGGTCTGACGGTGCCGTGCGGTCGTAGAGCTGGACGCTGTTGAGGTCCTCAAGGTCGAAGGCCAGGGCGCCTTTGTCTCCCGAGACCTCGATCTGCAGCGCGTTCTTCCGGCCGGTGGCAAAGCGTGAGGCCTCGAACGAGGCCAGCGCACCGGATTCGAAGCGGCCGGTGAAGATCGCGATGTCGTCCACAGTCACCTGGCCCTTGCCAACACCGGCGGTGCCGGACAGAGCTGAACCTGAGTCCAGGAGGGGCCGCTCCTTCACGATGGTGTCGATGACGCCGGACACCTTCTCCAGGTTCATCCCGGTGACAAACTGGGCCAGGTCGATGGCGTGCGCTCCGATGTCCCCCAGCGCCCCGGAACCTGCGTGCTCCTTTTGCAGGCGCCAGGCCAGCGGCATTTGCGGGTCCACCAGCCAGTCCTGCCGGTAAGAGGCCCGGACGTGGTTGACGGTTCCCACAGCCCCCTCGGCGATGAGGTCGCGCAGGAAGGTGACGGCCGGAACGCGGCGATAGGTAAAACCGACCATGGCCCGCACGCCCCGGGCGGCTGCCCGCTCGGCTGCTTCGGCCATGGCCTCAGCCTCCGCCACCGTGTTGGCCAGCGGCTTTTCGCAGAGGACGTGTTTCCCGGCCTCCAGCGCGGCGATCGCGATTTCGGCGTGGGAGTCGCCGGGGGTGACGATGTCGACGACGTCGATATCGTCCCGGCTGATCACTTCCCGCCAGTCTGTGACTGACTCGGCCCAGCCCCATTTTGCCGCGGCCTCGGCCACGGCTTCGGCGTTCCGCCCCACGACGACCGCCATCTCGGGCTCGGCGGTCAGGTCGAAGACCCTCGGGGCCGTGCGCCAGCCCTGGGAGTGGGCTGCCCCCATGAATCCGTAGCCGATCATGGCCACCCGCAGCGTTGTCATGCCAGTACTACCGTGCGTTCTACCGCGACGCGGTTGCCCACGTACCGCATGGGTGCGATCTGCATGTAGAGCAGGCGGAGGGTGAGGATGACCTCGACGTCGATCTCCTCGCCGGCGTCGGGGACGCGGTCCAGCGGGATGATCACATCGGGCTTGTCCGCCACGAACCAGAGCGTCTCCCACTGCTCCGGAAGTTCCGCGATGGAGTAGGACTGGCCCTGCAGCTCGAAGCGGAGGGAGTCCTTGGGAATCGCAACGCCATTGACGGTAGCTGCCACGTCGTCAACGGCAGACAGCCAAAGGCTGCGGTACCAGGGCAGCTGTACCGATACGGCAATGCCCTCGGGGTGCCTGCGGACGTCTGTGTCCTGGAACAGGGAATTGTGAGTTGCCATGGGCTTTCCTTACTTGAATGTATCGACGAAAGTGTCGTGGGGTACGGGCGGCAGCGGGTCGAGCGTCTGCTGGGTGTTCGGGCTGTACGTCGCCGAAATACATGAGGTCCAGCGCGAAGGCGTGCTGGTTCTTCTCCGCGAAGCTGATCCAGTTCTCCTCGAACGGTGCCCGCAGGAGCTCGTAGCAGCGGAACTTCCAGATCCTAGCCCCCCTTGGCGGTGCTGCCCCCCGCGGCCACTTCAATCACGGGAGTGGTGGTGTAGTGCAGGATGAGCTTGCCCCCTGGGCGCGGCCGGCCCTGGTGGTAGCTGATGACGCTCTCGTAGTCCGTGTACTGGCCTGAGTTGGTGTAGCGCGCCCGGATCCCGGGAGTGCCGGGCTTCACCCAGAGGGGAATGATCTGCTCGTCCTCGGAGGCGTTGTGGAGGTACATGTAGCGGTTGAACAGGTTTTCGATGTCGTTGGAGGTGTCGACGGCGGCGGCTTCTGTTGCGGACATTGGCGCCTCCTTAGGCGGGAACGACTGCTTCTTCGATGGCATTGCGCATCAGGGCGTGCTGTTTCTTCACCAGGTCGATGGGATCGGACTCGCCCAGATCGGCGAAGGCGTGGCCTTCCCATTCGCTGGACAGGAAGCCCTGGTAGCCGCCCTTAACGAACTGCCGAACGATGCGGGGGATGTCCATGGCGGGCTCGTTGCCGTTCCCGTCGATGTCGTAGAACTTGGCGTGCACGTGGAACATCTGCGGCATGATGTCCAGCCACTCCTCCGGGGCGACCAGTCCGTGCATGTTGAACGCCAGCCGGGTGAACGGGCCCAGCCGGGCGGGGTCGAAGTTGTTCTCCCGCAGGTAGTCCTCGAACTCCTGGTTGCGTTCCTGCATGGGCAGCGGCTTGCGCCAGATGTCCTGCATCACCGCGAAGTGCTCCTCCGGCAGGCCCATCTGGGTCAGGGTGCGGAACAGCGTGGGTGACAGGCTGTGCATGGTGGAGCTGAAGTCCGCAGTGAAGCCGAGCCGGTCGCTGCCGAGTTCCTCGTACATGTCTCGGATCTGCAGGATCTTGGGGTCGTTGGGGCCCTGCGGGGCGTGGATTTCATAGCCGAGCTTCTGGTCGTACTTCTCGGCCAAGGGCAGCAGCCGGCGCAGCAGTTCTTTGCCGGCGGACCGGATGACGATCCTGCGGAAGCCTAGGGTATTCGCCGTCTTCAGCTGCCGGGCGAAGAAGTCGTACTCTTCGTCCGGGGTCATGTCCCGTTCCTTGCGGCGGCCCATGTCCAGGTTGGTGCCCACGGCACTCGGAGTGAGGCCGTAGCGGTCCATGCTGTCGCGCCACAGTTTCACGAAGTCGTTGTCGACGTCGGGATACGTGCGCAGCATTTGGGCGATGTTGAACTCCACGCCCGGGCCGAGGCCTTCGTCGGCGACGGCCTTGATCAGCGTCTCGGGCGTGTACAGCCCGGCGGCGAACTCGGAGGTGAGTGAATAGAGTGTGATGCCAAGCTCGATGCCCGAGCCTGCAATGCCTTCTGACATGTGTTTGGTTCCTTTTGTTATCAGCCGCGGACGGGCTGGGCGAGGTGGCTGCCGAGGATGCGGCGGCCCTCGGAGGCTTCGGTGATCATGGCGGTTCCGGCGTCCGTGGCAGCGGAGCGCTGGACGGCCTGCTCACCGCGGATGATCTCGAACGGGTCCTGCCAGTTGTTCCAGTGCCAGCCTTCGTATTCGCTCGAGATCGCGCCGGAGTAGCCGTTCTCCACGAGCTGGCGCACCAGGCCGCGGACCGGCACGGAGGGCTCTTCGCCGTTCTCGTCGATGCCGAAGAACTTGCCGTGCACGTGCCGGACCCACGGCATGATTTCCAGCCAGGTGTCCAGCGGTGCCGGACCGAAGAGGCCGGTCCCGTTGATGGCGAAGTCGATGCCGAGGTCCGGCCGGCCGTTGCGGGCCGCCAGTCCGATGAAGGCTCCAAAGCGTTCACCGTGGATCCTTTGTGTGTTGGGCGGTCCTTCGGCGTAAAAGCCGTTCCACATCTGAACCACCTGCTGGAGCAGTTCCTCGGAAGCGCCGCGGCGGCGGTAGGCCTCCAGCAGGGAGGGTGCGAAGCCGGTGACGGTGGCACCCCAGTCGGCGGTGAAGCCCAGCAGCGGCGAGTTGAGTTTCTCGTAGCGGTCGCGCAGTGCGAGGACGCGTTCGTGGGCGCCGTGCTGGTCCGCGTGGACTTCCAGCGCGAGGGTCACGCCGTACTGCTCGGCGACGGGCAGCAGGCTTTCCATGGCGTCGGGGGTCAGTGAGATCTGGACCCGGGCAATCGGAAAACCGAGCCGGGAAGCCGCCTCGATCTGCTTGCGCATGTATTCGACCAGTTCGTCGTGGTTCATGAGACGGTCGCGGCGGATGCCGGTGTCCACGTTCACCGCGAGGGAGGTGGGAACAAGGTCCACCTCGGCCACGAGGTCGCGGAAGTGCCCCACGAAGTTATCGTCGAGGCGGTCAGGGAAGCCGCGCAGGCTGGAGAAGCCGATGATTTCGAGCCCGGGGCCGAAGCCTTCGGCGGCGACCTTCCGGATCAGGCCCTCGAGATCGTACTGCCGGCCGTGGAAGGCGCGGGTGAAGCTGTAGAGGGTGACGCCCTGGATCGGCGTGCCGAGGCTGGTCATCGCTGTGCCACCTTCATGGTCTTGGTGTCGTGCTCTTCGATGTGCAGCACGCCGTGGTCGGTGATGATGTAGGGGATATAGAGCTTCAGGTCCACGCGGACCTCGTGCTCGGCCTGCGGGTCATCCACGGGAAGGTCGCCGGAGAGGACTGCGGAGTCCAGCGGGTACCACCATTCGCCGGTCTCCTCCACAAGCTCCGCGAAGCTGAACGTGCGGTCGTTCATGGACCAGCGCAGCGAGTCCTCGGGTGCTGCCACGCCATCGACCGTCAGCGCCGCGCCGGCGATGCATGAGCCCGGAAGGGCGCGGTACCACGGGATGCGGACTTCGACGGCGGTGCGGCCGTCCTGGGTGGTGAGTGTTCCCTGCTCGATAATGCGGTCGGCGATCATCGAGACCTCCTTGTCTTCGGCATGCCTTGGGTGTGCTGGAGCGGAAGCGCTCCACTACACTTATTCATTATTTACTCATTCTAATGTCTGATTCTGACATAACTAAAGCGCTGCTGATGTCGCGGGCCATTTTTCGAGCTCCGCGAACGGCGAGCGCTACCGCCGTCAGGGTTGGATTACATGCGGTGGCGGTGGGAATAACACCGTTGCCCGCCACGAAGAGGCCGGGAACCTCCCACACCTGGCTGTCCGCCGAGCAGACGCTTGTGCCGTCGTCGAACGCGCCCATGCGAGTGGTGCCCTGGTAGTGCAGCGAGGCACCCGGGGGCAGGACGAAGGGCCGCTCGTCGAGCGGATCCCCCACCGCCTTGCCCAGCCTGACGATCTCCTGCTTGGCCCGTTCCAACACCTCATGGTCGCGGTCGGTGAGCCGGTAGTGGATGCGCATCGCGGGCATCCCATACCAATCGCGGGCACCGTCATCGAACGCGACCCGGTCCTCCGGCTGGAGGTCCTTGGCGCAGAACAGGCCCAGCCCGACTATGGAGCCCGGCAGCACCGGGTCATCCTCGGCCAGTGGAACCGGGGACGCGTCCAGCTGCATGATCTGGCCATGGAAGGGCGCGCCGTCGGTGTAGGGAACCCAGGCGACGCCGCTTTGCTCGCTGAGTGCGCCGTCCGCCGCCTGCGGCGCATCGTCTGCCGTGACGTCGCGCAGCCGGCTGGCGAACACCACCTGCGCCTGGTCATTGAGGTAGCGGCCCAGGGCCGCGGGCCGTATGCCGGAGGCCCACAGCAGTTGCGGCGTGCGCAGGGCATCGGCGCCCACCACCACGTAGCGGGCGGCCACCCGGGATGTGTCGCCGGTGCGGCGGTCCTGGACTTCGATGCCGGCCGCCACACCGTCCTCCACCAGCACGCGGGTCACCAGCGACTCATCAAAGAGTTCAAACTGCGGGTTGTTCCGCGTTGCGTCCCCCATCACGACGTCGGAGCCTGACCAGACGAGGCCGCCGTCCTGGCGCCGGTGGACAGCGAGGGGCATGCGCTGGACGCGGAAGGCGGGGTCGCGGCCTTCGTCGACGGCGGCTGCGAGCCGTTCGCGGACGAGGTCCGAGAAGGGGGCGCCGTCGAAGGCGCGTGTGGTGACGCCGAGCAGGCGGTCTGCGTCGTCGAGAAGCTGCTCCAGGTCGGGCAGGAACGCAATCCGCTCTTTGCCGCCCGGGCGCGGGCAGGCCGCCGTCCAGTGCGCGGCCATGCCGCCGACGTTGCTGGACATGGCCGCGACAGGCATGCCGTCTTCACCGGGCAAGACGTAGCCGTCCTGCAGCAGGTAGGTGCCGGGACGGGCCCGGCGTTCGCCGGCTTTGACGGCGCCGGGTGAGTTCACCGTGGCGGCGCCGGCCCCTGGGCCTTCCGAGGCGCGCTGCGCGAGACTGCGCGCCTGCTGGTCCGCGATGTTCTTGACATGCGCCCCGGGCGGGTCGCTGACGGTGGGGCCGACCTCGAACATGGCGATGGTGGCGCCGGGTGCTTCCTCGCTCAGGATCCGGGCATAGGCCGATGCCGTGGGGCCGCTGCCGACGATGGCGACGTCGACGGCCGCCGGATACCGGTTGCTGCTCACCGCCCGGCCACCAGTTCCTGGATGCGCCGGACAGACTTCGCGGAATCAATCGTCGGGTAATACTCCAATCCCACGGGGCCGGTGTAGCCGCTGTTCTCCAGGTCGGTGAGCCGGGCGGCCCAGTCAATGGAGCCGGAGCCAGGCTCGCCGCGGCCGGGCGCGTCTGCGATCTGCACGTACTTGATGAGATCGCCGGCGTTGGCGAGCTCGGCGGCCACGTCCTCGCCCTCCACCGTGGAGTGGTACAGGTCGTAGAGGACGCCGAAGTCCGGCGAGTTCACGCCCTTGGCCACGTAGACGGCCTCGGCCGTCCGGTCCAGCAGGGCGCCCGGGTGGTCCACCCGGATGTTCACCGGTTCAAGGACCAGGGTGATACCGGAGCCTGCAATGTGGGCGACCCCGCGGGTGAAGATCTCGATCAGTTCGTCGAGCTGGTCCTGGCGCTTCCGGCCGCCGAATCCGGTGCCGCTGCCCACCACGATCCGCGGGCAGCCGAGCTGCCGGGCCACCTCAACGCCGGCATCGAGGCCCGTGTAGAACGGCGCGTGGTCCTTGGGCGGGATCATGAACTGCATCCGCGGTTCGGCCAACTGGGCCGTGAGCTGGACGCCGGTTTCCTCAAGGACTGCCTTCAGGGCCGGGATGTCCTTGCCGGTAGGACCCCACATTTCGACCGCGTCAAAGCCGGCAGCGGCTGCGGCCCGCACACGATCGGCGGCGCTTTGGCCGGCTTCGCTGAACAAAAGATCAATATTTGGCGCAAGTCGGAACATGGATATCTCCTGACGGATCTGATGAAAATGGTTTGCTAGAACATGTGGTGATCGTGGACGGCGCCGTCCGGAACGGGCTGGAGTACGTCCCGGTGCTCCACCGTCCGGCCGTCCTCCGTGACGGCCGCCTCGGGACCGTCCTGGATGGTGGCATTGTGCTGGACTTAGCCGTCCGCGGCGAGGTAGTCGAACGCTTCACGGACCCGCTTTTGGGCGTAGATGAGTTCCACGAAGCGTTCGAACGCCGCGCGGTTGTCAGGTATTGCCGGTCAGCCTTTCAGGCCACCGGAGAAGCCCTGGATGAAGCGCTTCTGCGCGAACAGGAACAACGCAAGGATGGGGATCATGGACACGATCACGATGGCGAAGATCGAGTTCCACTGCGAGACCAGCGATCCGATGTAGTAGTACATGGCCACGGGCAGGGTCTGATTGGCGGAACCTCCCAGGAAGATCAGCGAGGTGAAGAAGTCGTTCCACACGATGAGGCCGGCGAAGATGGTGACCGTTCCGGTGGCGGGGGCCATCATGGGGAACACAACCCTGGAAAAGATCTGCGACTTGCTGGCGCCGTCGATGGTGGCTGCTTCCTCGAAGTCCCTGCCGAGACCGCGGAAGAAGTTCGCGTAGAGGAAAATCGAAAGCGGCAGGAGCATGCCGGTGTAGAGGATGATCAGGCCCCAGGCCGAGCCCGTGAGGCCGAGGGCGCGCGCCCCCATGTAGAGGGGAACGGCGCCGAGCTGGCCGGGCAGGATGATGGCCACCAGGAAGAGGTAGTAGGCGCCCTTGCTCCAGCGCCGGGTCCGGCGGGAGATGACGTAGCCGGTGAGGGACCCCAGCGCGATCAGTCCCACGATGGCACCGGCAGTGATGATGGTGCTGTTGACCAGGCCCAGTAAGACATTGGAGTTGCCGGTGGCCGTCAGGACGTCTACGAAGCTGCTCAAGTCCGGGCTTTTGGGCGGCGCCAGGGGCGAGGTGGTGTACATCTCGCTGTCCGGCTTCAGGGCAGTGGTGACCAGGAAGTAGAACGGTGCCAGGAAGACCAGGGCCAGGGCCCAGAGGCCGACTTCACGGAGAAGGGTGAGCTTGGTGTAGCGGAACATGTCTTAGTCCTCAGGGTTCTGCCGGGTCAGCCGCTGCTGGAGAACGGCGAAGATCAGGATGATGACGGCCAGCACCAGGGCCAGGGCGGCTCCGCCGCCGAAGTTGCCGAGGGCGAACGCCTGCTTATAGACCTGGGTGGCCAGGGTCTCAGTGGCACCGGCCGGGCCACCGCCGGTCAGGGCCATGATGGGGTCAAAGACCCGCAGGCCCTGGACGATGCCCAGCGTAGTGGCAATCGCGACGGCGGGCCGGATGGCGGGCAGCGTGACATAGCGGAAGCGCTGCCACAGGTTGGCGCCGTCGCTCGCGGCTGCTTCCTCCACTTCGACCGGAACACCGGCCAGGCCTGCCATGAAGATCACCATGGCGAAACCCGTGGAGGACCAGACCAGAACCACGAGGACCGTCCAGATGGCCCACTGCGGGTCAGCGAGCCAGGGCCTGGCGAGGTCACCGGCCCCAATGGATTTGAGGAAGACGTTTACAGGTCCGTCGAAGTCGAAGATGTACTTCCAGATGTAAGCGGTGGCCAAGGGGCTGAGCACCACCGGCATGAAGAACAGGGTGCGGAGGATGTACCGCGTTTTCAGCACCCGGTTCAGGCCCAGGGCAATGATGAGTCCTGCGATGTTGCCCAGGAGCACCGAACCGAAAGCCAGGAAGAGGGTGTTGGTCAGTGCACCGACCTTGGTGGGGTCCTTGAAGATGGCTTCGAAGTTCTGCCAGCCGACGATCTTGAACGCGCCGATGCCGGTCCAGTTGGTGAAGGCGAAGAAGCCGCCGATACCCGTGGCCACGTAATGGATGGCGATGACCAGGGCGATCCCCGGCAGCGCCCACCACCAATGGCCAAACTCGAGGCCCCTGCCCCGGGGACGGATGGTTTCACCCGCCCCCGGGGCGCGCCGGCCCCGCCGGGGTGCTTTGGCTGCTTCCGTCTTCGGTTGCATCGTCGCAGTCATGATTTTCCTTGCTTGTCCCGTTGGGCCGGTAAAACGTTGGTTGTCAGGATCCGTTTATCCCCAGGCCGCGTCCATGGCCTTGAGGACGTCATCGGGGCTCTTCTGACCGGTGATGAGTCCCTGGACGCCGGTGGCGAGTGCGTCGTAGACGGCGGAGTTGGGCCACTGGCTGTTTGGCAGCGGGCCGTAGTTGCGGTCCTTGATCAGGTCCCCGACGTTCTTGTAGGCGCTGGCTTTGAAGTCGTACTTATCCAGACCGGTTACCGGGAGAGCGCCGTCGATGTCGGCAAATGTTTTGGTCTGCTCGGGCTGGGCAGCCCAATCGAGGAACGCTTTGGCGGCTTCCTTGTTCTTGGAGGCGGCGTTGATGGAGAAGGCGTAGTTGGCGCTGGCGTAGACGAAGCCCTTGTCCGTGCTCCGGTCGGCAGGAAGCGCCCGGACGTTGAAGTCGGAATCTGCCGCGGCGGACTTCAGCTGCTTCCAGCTCGGCGCGGGAATGAATCCGGAGAGCGAGGTTCCGCTGGCAAGGCCCTTGGTGATGGCATCGAAGCCGGCACCGGCGGCGCCCTTCTGGAAGCAGCCCGCATCGTTCAGCCGTACAACGGCCTCAAGGGCTTCCTTCCAGCCTGCGGAGTCCGCGAACGTGGTTTCCTTGGCCGTGCGCTTCTCGTTCCACTTCGGGTCCTCGGCGTACACGCGGGTGGCGGCGAGGGACATGGCCATCAAGCCCGTGTTGGGTGCTGCGGAGCCGGCGACGGCAAAGAAAGACTTGCCCGAAGATTCGAGGGTCTTGCACTGATCCTGAAGGGCGGCAAAGTCGGTGGGAAATTCGGTGACGCCGGCCGCCTTGGCGGCGGTCTCGTTGGCGACCAGGCCCACCACGGTAATCTCCGCGGCCTGGCCGTAAACCTTGCCGTCCTTGCCAAAGAGCGCCTCGCTGCCCACCGGAATCTGGGTCTTGGCGGCGTCGTCCAAAGGTTCCAGGAAGTTTGCGTCCACCAGCGGGAGGATGCTGCGCCCGGTACCTGAGCCCGGCGCGGTGACGACGACGTCGGACGCGTTCCCGGCCTGGAGCTGGGTTCGCAGCGTCTGGTCATAGGAGTCGTTGGGCTGGGGGTTGAACGTGATCTTCACGTCCGGGTGCGACTTCATGTAGTCCTCAGCCAGCTTCTGGAACGGGCTTTCGATCGTGTTGGATGTTGCGAAGGAGAGGGAAAACTCCTTCGAACCGCCGGATGAGGACGCGCTGCCGGCAGAGGAGGAGCAGCCGGTCAGGGCGAGGGCAGCCAGGGTAGGAACGGCAAGGGCGCCGGCAACTTTCAAACCCAGGGAGCGTCGGTGCTGTGTCATGTTCAGCCTTTCAGACTTCATTGTCGAAGAACGTAGGAGCGGTGATCCCGGTCACTCAAATCAGTATGAAGGAGATGTGCAGAAAAAGCACATAAGTATTGCCGATGACAGACATAAGTCGGACGGAGGTTCGCAGAACGGTGCATCAAGTTTGCCTGACGATGAAGGTCGGCATATCGGATTTCAATGGCAGGGCCGGGTGACTCTAATCCGCCCTGAAAGAACGCGCCATGATGCGCGCTTCGCTTTTCAGGTTCGTCCTCGGCCTGCTGGTTTCGCCGGATGTGCTGATCAACCAGTGAGATGTGAACGAGGCGACCCAGGAGCCAGGTCCGGTCCATGCTGCACCACACCATGGTGGCGGAGGATGGCGCAAACCGACCCAATCAATGACGCGATGGTGCTCGGCGCGGCTTCCTCACTCTGCGGCCGATGGGTTGGTTGCCGTCACCTTCTCCTCCGACAATGCCGTTCGGGAAATAATCAGCATGGAAGACATCACAGAGCTTCCCTTGATGGGCACCTATGAGAGCCGCTCGGCAGCCACTCCGGCGAACGCCAGATCATGCAGGTTCCTGGCGGGCCGGGCTGGAGTCGCTGCGGGGGCTGTTCAAGGCGGCCCCAGACATTCGTGTCGGATTCGGCAGCCAGGGACACGCCTTAAAGGGCCAAGGCCCCGGCGGGGTTTCACCGCCGGGGCCATGCCGCGCCATTTGGACTGTCTAGGCTGAGGCCGGCACGGACCGCATGCTCTTGCGGATAAGGTCGTGCTGCTTCCGCACCAGCAGCAGCGGGTCCACTTCACCAAGCTCAGCAAAGGCATGGCCTTCCCATTCGCTGGACCAATAGCCGCGGTAGCCGCCCTCGACGAACACGCGGACCAGTTCCGGGTAGTCGATGGCGGGCTCGTTGCCGCGTTCGTCAATGTCGTAGAACTTGGCGTGGACGTGCAGGATCTGGGGCATAATGTCTGCCCACTCCCCCGGGCTGACGTGGCCATGCATGTTGAACGCGAGGTGGGCGAAGGAGCCCAGCCGGGCGGGATCGAAACCGCGGCCTTTGAGGTAGCCAATGAACTCCTCCTGCCGGGCCCGCATCGGCTCATCAGTGCCCCAGATGGCCTGGAGCCTTTCCACGGCCTCGCCGTCAAGGCCAGCGCGGCGGACGGCCCGGAGGAGCGTGGGCGACATGCTGTGCATGGTCGAGGAGAAATCGGCGACAAAGCCCAGCAGCGGTGAATCAAGCTCCGCGAAAACCTCGCGCACCTTCATGATCTCCGGGGAGTTTGGTCCCAGCGGCGCATGGATCTCGTAGGCGAGCTTGAGTTCGAGGTTCTCGGCGAGCGGGAGGAGCCGGCGCAGCAGGTCCGGCTTGGCGCTCTGGATGCGGACGAGCGGGAAGCCGAGCTTTTTTGCGCCGTGGAACAGCGTCTCGGTGAACCCATATTCCTCGTCCGGCGTCATGTCGCGGTCGCGTCGCCGGCCCATATCCAGGTTGGCACCAAACGAGCTTGCGGTGAAGCCGTGCTTGTCGAATGCGGCCTGCCATGAGCGGGCGAACTCATCTGTCACGTGCGGGTAGGCGGGGAGGACCTGGGAGGCCACAATCTCGATGCCGGGGCCGATGCCGAGCTCCGCGACGCGATTCAGCAGCCCGTCGAAGTCGTACCAACCGGCCCGGAACTCGGCGCTGGCGGAGTAAAGGGTGAGCCCCAGTGAGAACGGATCGTCCTGTGCCTTGGGAGGTGGCGGAGCCATGGCAACAGTCGTTTCCGGACCGGGAGCCTGCCGGTCCGTCACCGTCAGCTCCAATTCCTGATAAACGAAGTTCGGCACGTAGGTTCCGGGGTGGCCGTCCTCGCCCGGGGCGATTTGCATGTAGGGCAGGCGCAGTTTGCCGATCACTGAAATTTGATGCCGGTCCCCCAAGGAGACAGGGTTATTCCTCCGTGCGATCAGGAGCGGATGTTCCTGGAGGAACCAGAGCGTCTCGCTTTGTTCCGGAAGATCTGGGAGCGGGTATCGGATACCACCGAGTTCGAGGGACAAGTCCTCTGTCGGTATTTCCTCGCCGTCCACAACGAGCTTCAGCGTGGACACCGACGACAGCCATAGGCTTCGGTACCAGGGAAGTGTTAGGCACAGCGCGAGGCCGTCGGGATGCCTGCGCAGGCTTGATTCGTCAATGAGTCCGTTGGGCATGGGTTCACTCTTTGCTGGTGGTTTGCGGGTTGGTCAGACAAGTTCGTCGACGATGCGCCGGATGAGGGCATGCTGGCGCCGGACTTGTTCGAGGGAGCGCCAAGGGCTGCGTTCGCCCTCGTATTCGCTGGACAAGTACCCGGTGTAGCCGGAGTCCTTGATGGCCTGCAGCACGGGCCGCCATGGAATCTGCTGGTCTTCCAGCTGCTCGTTGATGTCGTGGAACTTCGCCTGGATGAACACCACGTATTTCGCGATGTCCTTGAAGTCGGCCGGGTTGACGCCAATGCCGTCAAGGAAGGCCGGGCGGGTTTGGCGTGTCTCGCCTTCGCGCAGCGGGATGGGCCGGTCCTGGAAGATCCCCGTGTCGATCAGGAGTCCGAAGTTCTTGGTACCGGTCCGCTCGATGAGACTGATGTAGTCATCAACGACGGGGTGCCTGATTGGCGTGGGTGAGTGGATCTCGGGGCAGACGATGATGCCCAGCTCGTGGGCCAGGTCGAGGGAGCGTTCCACGGATTCGGTCCAGATCGGGTCAGGAACCAGGTCGCTGGAAACAACTCCAATCTTGGGCCGCACGAAGCGGAAACCGAGCTCGCCGGCAAGCCGCAGGTCCCGCTGGAGCGCGGCGGCACCCTCGACGGCGGTCATGCCCCGGCCCGGGTGCAGGCGTGTGTCGATCCAGGAACCGTAGTTCGTGGGCTCCAGCGAATACTTCTCGAGCAGGCTGAACCAGTTGTCGATCCAGCCCGGGGAAGGTTCCGGATAGTGGGGGATGTGCCCCTCACCGAGAATCTCGACGCCGCTGGCGCCGACGTCGGCAACTGATGCCAGTGCCGTTTCGAGGTCCATGACCGTGCCGTAGTCGCCCATGAAGCTGTAGAGGGAAACGCCGTAGCGGAACGTGCCTTCGCCCCCTTCAGGGGCCAGCGTCACAGCGCGACTGAAACGGTGGACGGTCGGCTGGTGTTCGACCGGTATGTAGGACATCCGGAGCCGCAGCTCGACGGTGAGCTGGTGGACACCTTGCGGAAGGCCGCCGTCGAAAGGCACGGTGACCACAGCGGCTTCCTCAAGGGGCCAGCGCACGCCGTCACTCTCCCAGAGCTGCTGCAGCGTGTAGGTCCGGCCGCCGAGCGTCCAAAGCGGAACATCAGGACCGACGTCGACGATGTTTCCGATGCGGACAGCTATACCGTCGATCAGCGAAGCGGTCATGCCTCGGTAGGAAGGCATCCGGATCCGGAACTGGAAGCCGGTCACGCGTCCGTCCTCGCTGACGTTGCGGAAACCGACGGACTGGATGAGGTCTCTTTCGAGAAGCATCATGGCTCACTCTCTCTAGGTGCAAACCCAGAGTAACAGCATTATGTTGTTTTCATACATAAGTTTGCAGGTTTCATTCCAAACTAGGTGAGCGCAGATGTGGTCCCGCTCTTCCCGCATCCACCCCTGGCCGGCTCGGGAAACGAGTGATCCATGGCCAAGTGTTGAACGCCCTCATCCTCTTCGGGCCGTTCGGCGCCTATCCGGACATGGACCACCCGGCAGTGGACGGGCTCTCACCGTGGCTCACAGCCCGGCTCGGATTCCTACGCGTGCGGGGCGGCGGGTCTCTTGCCTGCCCATTGCCCACCGGGCCTGGCCGCCGTATGCGCTGCGGCGCCAGGCCTGCTCTCGAGCTTGGACTTCTAAAGGGATCAAACCGACTGTGCGGCGTGGTGGGGAAGTTCGGGCTGCAGGACGTTTCGCCTGCCTCTATGGTTTCGGTGCCTAAAGGTCAATACTGGAGAGGGGAGACCGCATCCCCCTTGAAGCTGGCCGGGCAGTTCTTCGGGTGGCCGAGGAACGTCCCAGACGCCGGCACGCGGCGAGAAGGCTCCGGCCGTCGCCCCAACGCTACGCTGACAGGCGTGGCCAGTTCACATAAAAGATTCAGTAGCACCGTGAGGTGAAATCATGTCCGACTTTGCGGAACAGAGACCTTTCGAGGGAGCGGGTACTGCGCTGTTCGTCCGCGGCGCCCTCGCCATCCTCTTCGCGATCGCTGTGATGCTTTGGCCTGGCGTTACCGTCCTGGCCCTGATTTATCTGTTCGGCTTCTATGCCGGAGTGGATGGAATCGCGAACATCGTCCATTATTTCTCCGACCGCCCCCGCCGGTCCGCCTGGGAACTGGTCGGAGGGATCGTGTCCGTGCTCGCGGGCATCGTCGCCTTCATTTGGCCGGGCGCCACAGCCGTGTCGCTGGCAGTGGTGATCGGCGCGTGGGCCCTCGTTCTGGGCGTAACCCAGATCGCACTCTCCGTGGAGGCGAAGAAGATGTTGACGTCCTGGTGGGCCTGGCTGGCCAGCGGTATTGTGACCGCATTGTTCGGCCTGTACGTCCTCATCCTCCCGGGCGCCGGCATCCTCAGCCTCCTTGGACTGCTGGCAGCGTTCGCCTTCCTGTTCGGCGTTCTGCTCCTGACAGCAGGCTTCCAACTCAGGGGCTTCGCGGCCGGACCGGCGTCGGAGCACCGCGGGCCCACGCCCTCGACGCCCTAGCGCCGCAGCATCAAGGGATCGAAAGAGTAGCTGGACCGGCAGGGACTTCCTAACAGAGGAAGCCCCTGCCACGCTCCGCCATTGCTGCACGTCGTGCTCCGAAGCCCTTCGGAACAGCACGGCCACGACTTGAAAAAGGCCGATGGGCAGAACCCGCTCTCCGGGTTCTGCCCATCCCCCAGCCTGACCATGCTGCTCCCGCAACATGGAGGCCGACCGGCGCTCTGGGATCTGGGATTAGTGGCGAAATCGCAGCATGGCCTGACGCAACGCGCCTGAAGTGCCCCCTCAGATCATGGTGTCCCCTGCGGTTCAGGCCGGTTGCGCTGCTGCGAGCGGCAACCATTCCGGCTGGTCGGCGCCCATTGGCTGCAGCACCGTGGTGGTGAATCCCTGCGGCAGGGAGGTGAATTCGATCTGATCGGTCATTCCCTGATAGATCCCGAGGGGGGTCTGTGCGGTGAACAGTTCGGGCGGGATGGCCATGTGTTCTGCACTGCTCCCTGCTGTGGCGGCGGCGAACTCCTTGTCGAAGATCCCCAGGGAGATCAGCCACAGACAGATGCGGGTGAGTGAGACCCGGACGCGGTAGGAGCCGCCCTCGACGGCTCGGCGGCGGAGCGCTTCCAGTATCCCGACCGTGCCGAACCAGCCGACAATGTTATCGACGATGGGCAGCATCGGTGGCATCTTCGGGTCTTCGAGGGTGCCTCCGAGGGCGAAGATACCGCTGACGCAGGCTCCGATCTCGTCGAATCCGGGGCGTGTCGCCCATGGCCCCTCGGCGCCGTGCAGCAGCACCTGAGCGTGGATCAGGCCCCGGTGGCCGGCCGCGACCTTGTCCGCGGTCAGGTCGACCTGTTCAAGGTGTCCGGGGTGGCGGTTGGAGAAGAAGACGTCCGATTCGCGCAGCAACTCATCCAGCTTGGCACGGTCGTCGCCGGTATCCGACAGGTACGTCGAGCGCATGCCGACCTGGGTGTCCCAATAAAACATTTCTACTTCACTGTCATCGGGCCGCCACACGTTCAGAACGTCGGCGCCGAAGGATGCCAGGTCCCGGCCCATCCCCGAGCCGGCAATGACATGCCCCATTCCCAGGGCCCGGATGCCTTCCAGCGGCGTAGACGCACCGGCCGCCAGCGGCTGCGGGTCGCCGTCGGCGATCTTCTCGACGGAGATGAGTGGCATGTGCTGCAACACCTGCTGGTACTGCGGCTCCTGGAGGAACTCCTCGGTCGAGCGCACCTTGGCGATGATGATGCCGGCATCGGCGGCCGCTGCCTCTAGCTCGTCGGCGTCCCGCTTCGCGATGGCCTCGTTGATTGCCTTGCCGTTGTCCGCGCAGTCCAGCAGCGTCAGTGCCTTTTGGTGCAGCCCCGGGTAGACGTTGAGCGCAACCACATGCCGCCCGTCCCGGGTGGCACGGAAGAACGGCAGTTCACCGAACGGGTTGTACTTGTTCCCTTTAACCGACGGCGGCCGGCCGTTGATCTGTTCCCAGCGCCCGTCCGCGAATCCGGAGAACCGCTGGAACGCCTTCCGAACGTCGATGGCGATGTCCTGGTCGCCGCCGCCTCGGTCGCGCCAGAGCGCTGAAGCGGCAACACCTTTGGCGCCGAGCGCTACCGCGGCCGCCGACGCGAAGCGGAACGGGCTGGCGATCAGCGGGTCGGCCCCGCCGTAGAACCGCACGTTCCCGCCGGCGTCCTTGACGCTGAGACCGACAGTACCCAGTACGTCGTCGAGGACCGCGGCGAAGTCGAAGTCTGTTGAAGTGAGGGGGTTGTTGACGCTGTGCCGGAGCCGGTCCGTGAGGCCTGACACTGCTGTTCCCTTGCCGTTGCCGTTCATTGCTGCTCCTTTCATGGGATTAGTCCGCATTCGATAAGACAAATCTGGCCTAACGACCTGCGCGGGCCGTCCATGGATACCACCGGTCGATCCGTGGGGGCTGCTGGTTCTGATGTAAGGATGAGCACTACCTCGTGGAGGTCGCGGACCCGGATCACGGTTCATCGCGGTATCTCAACGCATCGGCTCTCAAGATTCATGCTAGGTTTGCCGGTCCTGTTTGGGAACCCTGACTTTGGCACCTCAACCCGTCTGGACCCGCCGGACGACAGCATCTGGGGGACGGGCGAGCGCTAGTCCAGTAATCCCACGATGTAACCGACAAAGTACATCTGCCGCAACGGGACCACTGCCGCGATGGCGGCCATCCAGAGGATCTGGGTGCCCTTCTTTGTGCCGTTCTCATCGTGACCAATCGGCCCGGCTGTCGAGGCTTCGGCCGGAGGGGTCTCGCCTGGCGGCACTCCGCTTCCCGACTCCAAGCCGGTGACCTTATCCTCATACGGGTCGGGATTGCTTCCTGACACGGTCACTCCCTTGGTCGTGGTGCCGATGCCTTGATCAGGTGACCGGCGTGGCCGCGCCCAGCCTGAGCGGGCCTCAATTCCGGGCTTGGTCTTCGCATACTCGGGAACGTGCGCTGGTGCTCCTTAGCCAGATCAGCTCATTTACGGCCCTGCGCATCTGGAGTCCGCTCCCCTGGCCGACGGTGATCTCCTTCGCCCCGGCCAACACTCCTCCGCGGCGCGTCGTGAATACCTCGGTGGAGGCTGTCAGGCCAGGCCGAACATCAGCCACGCCTGGTGGGCGGCCCAGTCCGGATACAGCCGGCCCATGGCGTCGAACAGCTCCCGGTCATTGGAGGTCTCCTGTTTCAGGCGGCTGAAGTCGGTGAGGTAGCGCTTCGTCCATGTGATGGCTTCCGGCGTGTCCGGGGCGCCGGGTTTTTTGTGCCCGGCGACCGCGGTCTTCGGGTTCAGCGCCGCCAGCCGGTCCAGCGCGGCAGTCCAGTTCTCGCCGATCTCGGGGGTGAGCTTGGCGACGTACTGGTGGCACTGGTTGTAGACGACATCGCCGCCGACGAGGAGGTCGATCGAGGCCACGTGCAGGGAGGTGCTGTCTGGCGCGTCGGTGTGGCCCTGCTCGATGATGCGCAGTTCGTGGCCCTCGAGGTGGAAGACCTCCTCAGGGTAGGGCCCGGGCAGCGTGATCGCGGCCGGCAGCTGGCCGGGCAGGAGCTTGCGGTAGAACGCCACCGGCTGGTGGCGTGCCAGTTCCACCGTCTTCGGTGTGGCGATGGCGCGTGCGTCGGGGAAGTGGTGCAGCAGCACACTCAGACCCGCGAAGTGGTCGAGGTGACCGTGGGTGATGTAGATCGTGGTGAGGTTGCGGTGGTGAAGGTTGACCCACGCGGCCAGCGCTTCAGCCTCGGTGACGGTGGTGAGCGGGTCCACCAGGACGGCGTCGTGCTCGCCGTAGATCAGCGTCGAAGTCATCGGGTCCCAGGCCATCGGCGGGCCGAACGGCCGGGGCCTGTCCCCCGCCAGAGGCTTCTCCGGCGAGCCGAAAACGTTGAAGTTCAGCGCGGATGTCATGTCAATCGGTTCCTCTGTGAACATGCCCCGATCCCGAAGATCCGGCCAGGGCCTGCCGAAACGTTCGGCCCTCGGGGCGGTTCGGGAAGTGGCTGGCCTCCGGTTACTACTGCAACTGTTTCAGCCCGTCGCCGGGCCAGTGAGGCCGGTCCAGGGGCGGTCTGGTCAACCGGTGACGTGCCGGGCGCGCCCGTTCGGGGGCGGCCACCCCCGTACTTTCCATGGCTGCGACCATACTCCGATTGCGGGAAGTCACAAGGGGAACCCGTTGGAAGGGCAGGGGAAATGGCATTGGCGTTTCCCTGCGTCCAAGGCCGGGTGGTCCCCGCATCCGGCAGGTAGTCCACCCCCCTTGACTTCCACCGCCGACGAGGCCACTCTGGGGTCCCGAGGGCAGCGTCCCTGGCCGAAGAACGGCTGGGGGGCGACAAGGAAGAGCGCATGGCGACCCCCGCAACGCAAGCCCTGCTGCATTGGGCTGGTGCCCGCCGCAGGTATGCCTTCCCGGGTCGCCGGTGAGTCCGGTGCCGCCCTTTCATGGCGCGCCCGACTGAGGGAGGCCGCGATGAGTACTGTCGAAGAAAGCAAACAAGGTGTGGCGGGCAGCCCCCCGGTGAGGCCCGGGGAGTTCAGGCTCGAGGTCGTTGTCGTGCCGGTCTCCGACGTTGACCGGGCCAAGCACTTCTACGCGGGGCTGGGGTGGCGGTCCGACGCCGAAGCGGCCGTCGAGGACGGCTACCGGCTGATGCAGTTCACGCCCCCGGGTTCGGGCTGCTCCATCATCTTTGGTGAGGGAGTCACCTCAGCCCCGCCGGGCTCGCTGCAGGGGCTGCACCTGGCGGTGTATGACATCAACGAGGCCCGGGCCGACCTCATCGCGCGCGGGGTCGAGGTCAGCGAGGCGTTCCACGACCGCACCGGTGTCTTTCACCATGCCGGAAACGAAGGACGCCTGGAAGGACCGGCTGAGGGACACCGGGATTACGGCTCGTTCGCATCGTTCAGCGATCCGGACGGCAACGGCTGGATCCTCCAAGAGATCAAGACACGGCTCCCGGGCCGCTGAACGCTGAGCACTGAGCTGAGCACTGAAAGGAGAGACTGATGGCCACGACCTACGAATCCGCGGCCGAACTTGCCGAAGCCCTGAGGCGGGCCGCGGAAGCCCACGGCAAGCACGAGGAACGCACAGGCCAAGAAGATCCGAACTGGCCCGACTGGTACGCGCTCTACATGGTGCGCGAGCATGCCGGGGAGGAGTTGCCGACATGAACAGCGACTACGACGTGATCGTCATCGGCGGCGGTTCGCCAGGGGAGCATTGCGTGGGCGCCCTCGCAGAGGGCGGGCTGCGCGTGGCCGTAGTGGAACGGGAACTGGTGGGCGGGGAGTGTTCGTACTGGGCGTGCATCCCGTCCAAGACCTTGCTGCGACCCGGGGAGGCGGTCCATGCGGCCCGCGAGGCAGCCGCCACCGCCGAGGTCGACGCCAAGGCCGCACTTGCCTGGCGCGACTTCATGGTCTCGGATTACTCCGATGCCGGACAGGAACGCTGGCTGGCCGATAACGGCATCGACCTGCTGCGCGGCACCGGCAGCCTTGCCGGTCCCGGCGTCGTCGAGGTCGACGGCGTCCGGCACAGCGCCCGCCACGTGGTCCTCGCCAACGGCGCCGATCCCGTCGTTCCCCCGGTCCCTGGCCTGCGCGAACTCCAGGGGGTGTGGACCAGCCGCGAGGCGACCTCCATGAAGGCAGTCCCCCGCCGCCTGCTCATCCTCGGTAGCGGCCCGGTCGGCGTCGAAATAGCCCAGGCCGTGCACCGGCTCGGTGGCGAGGTGGCCCTCGTCGACCGGTCCGATCACGTCCTCGGACGGGAGCCGGCGCCCCTGGGCGAGGCACTCGGCGACGTTTTCCACAGCGAGGGCATTGAGCTGGTCCTGTCCGCCAGCACCTCCGCTGCCCGTCGCGACGGCGAAGACTTCGTCCTGGCCCTCAATGACGGGCGCGAACTGCGCGGTGACCGGTTGCTCGTGGCCACGGGCAGGCGACCCCGGGTCCGCGGCATCGGCCTGGAAACCGTCGGCATCGAGCCGAACGGCCACGGAGTCCCCGTCGACGCTCACCTGCGCGTGGCCGACGGGCTGTGGGCGATCGGTGACGTCACCGGGATCTGGCCGCTGACTCACGTCGGCAAGTACCAGGGAGATGTCGTCGCGGCGAACATTCTCGGGGAACCGCGGGAAGCAAACTACGATGCCGTTCCGCGGGTCACCTACACGGACCCCCAGGCGGCGGCGGTGGGCGCGGCCGAGGGCCGCTTCAGCGTGACGGTGCCGGTCTCGCAGGTGTCCAAGACGGCGACCTATACGCGTGCCTACGCCGAAAGCAACGGCTTCCTGACCCTCCTCAGCGACGGCGAACGGCTGACCGGCGCGTATGCGCTCGGCCCCGAGGCCGGCGAGTGGCTGCAGCAGGCCACACTGGCCATCCGGGCCCATGTCCCGCTGGATATCCTCAGCGACACGATCCAGCCGTTCCCGACGTTCTCGGAAATTTACGTCTCCGCGCTGAAGGCACTCCGCGGGCAAATCGCGGCAGCATCCACGGCAGTCAGCGCGGGACCATCCATCGCGGACTGAAGAAAGGCGATCCGATGAGCAGCGAAGCCGCCGGCCCGGCAGCCAGACGCGAGCCGGAATTGCCGGGGCAAACCGTGGTGGTGATAGGCGGAAGCGCCGGCACCGGTTTGGAGACGGCACGGCGTGCCAAGGCCGAGGGCGCCGAGGTCATTCTCGGCGGCCGTGACGGCGGAAGCTTCAGGACGCGGCAAACGAGCTCGGCGCGCTGGGCACGGCGGCATTCGACGCCAGCGACCAGGACGCCCTCGCCGGGTTCTTTGAATATCTCCTGGCACCGGTGGACCACGTCATGGTCACCGCCGGAGGTCCCTCCTATGCACCCCCTACGGTCATGGACTTCGACCAGGCGCGCCACGCCCTGGGGGCGTCCGTGATGCTGATGCTCGGCGTCGCCCGCTGCGCCCCCGGCAGAGTCCGGCCAGGGGGGACTTTGCTGTTCATGAGCGGGACCGGGGGCCGCGGTCCGGGCCCCGGTATCGGGATCATCTCGGCCGTCATACCCGCACTTCCCGCCTTGGCGGCCACCCTGGCCCTGGAGATCGCGCCCGCCCGGGTGAACTTGATCGCCGCAGGCTTCGTCGACACACCACTGTCCGCCTCGCTCCTCGGCGCTGGCCTCGACGAGCGCCGCAGCCAGCTCCGCACCACCTCGCCGATGCCGCCTCGTCGGACCGGCCGATGTTGCCGCGCTGGCCGTGCACATCACGCGGCCAACAACTCCTCGGAGGAAACTGACGCGGGCAAGTCCGCTCCGCGCAGCGCTGACATCGGCGGGCACGCAGATGCCGCCGGCAAGACCCCTGGAGCCGCATTGAGAATGAAGGAAGGAAAAAATGACCACCATCAAGCTGCACGAGAACACGAGTGCAACTCCCGAACAGTTCATCGCCGCCCTGACCGACTTCGGCCCCGGCCGCGCAGAGCTCTTCGGCAACAGTGCCGACAAGTACCTGCAGGTTCACGACCGCGGGAAAACCCAGGCCGACGTGACCGAGGGCTCCAGCGGAGTCTGGGAGCGGTTGCACTACGACTGGTCGAACCCGAGGCACGTCGTTCTAACCACCACCGATTCAAACGCATGGGGCCGAAACTCCGGGCACACCTACGACCTCAGCGTGAACCCGGACGGCACGACTACCGTGGACTACACCGCAGTCCGTGAGGGTAAGAACCTGCGCGGACGGCTCCTGGAAGTTGTTGTGGCAAGCATCGGCAAGAGCGTCCTCGTGAAGGCCTTCCACAACTCCGTGAAGGTCATCGAGGCCCGTGCCAAAGCCCACAAGGCGGCCGAGTGAGCGAGCGGCCCGAACCGACCGCGAACGGCATCGTCCTGCCAGCAGCGCGGCGCCTCTAAGGGGCGCACGAAGATGCTCACACCCGGAACGGCGGCCCGAGCTAGCCCAGCGGGCTGCCGGCGCCGTGCCGAAATCCGACTTGCCCGGGTTAGGCATCAGCCGCGCCACTGCCAGTACCTACAAACTGCTCCCTCTTCCGCATTGGTCCTCCACCGCGGCCACAGACCAAGACCATCTCCAGGCGGGCAGGCAGGGACTGGCTGAATAACGGTGGATCCACGGTTAGCCTGACACGCCGGGCGTTGCCTGGCGGGGAGGACTCATCATGAGCGACACGACACCATGGAACCCATGGCGGCTGGCGGGCGGACCGTCCGTGGCGGCTGGTCTTCGGTTGAGGAGCGCAATGGCCGCTGCGATCGCCACAGGCGCCTTCGCGCTGGTCACGAACACTGTTCGTGGCGGGGCAACTGACAGCACGAGTGGTTGTTTGGGGGCCGGCACCGGGAGACCTCAAGTATCTGTGTTCCGGACAAGGATTGGCGGGCACCCAAGCCCAAAGCATTGAGTCGAAGCAATGCGGTCAACGTAACAGCTCCTCTTCCACGGGGAGCGCGGCTGCGGCAACCCGGTGCGCGTCCAACGGATCGGACTTGCCAGTCCCGCGACGGCGCACGACATTCACACGTGAGGCTTCGGCGGCCGGAGTCTGTGACCGACCCGCTCACCCGTGCATATATTCCCCGATACGGCTCTAGCCATTGAGCCACCGCCCGGAGCACGCTTAAACCAGCGTCCGCCGCAGGGCCGCGGCCCTGAATCCGCTGCAGCCCCGATCATGCCGAAGACGCCGTTCGCAGGGAAAGAAGAGACCATGCCAGAGACCCCTCCTTCCGCACAGCAGTCCGTTGTCTTCATACACGGACTCTGGCTCCATGCCAGTTCCTGGAACCCATGGCTCGAACTTTTCCGTGCCCGCGGTTACACCGCGAGTGCCCCGGGCTGGCCGGGGGACGCCGATACCGTTGAGGGCACGCGCATGAATGCCGATGCTCTTAACGACGTCGGCATTGAGGCAATCTATCGGCACTATGCGCGGCAGTTGGCCGGGATGGAAGCCAAGCCCATCGCCATCGGGCATTCCTTCGGCGGGCTCATCGCGCAGGAACTGCTGGCCAACAATCTGGTCGCGGCCGCCGTCGTCATAGATTCCGCACCCATCAAGGGCGTCACGGCACTGCCGTTCTCGCAGCTGAAATCCGCTTTGCCGGTGCTGGGCAATCCGGCGAACCGCAAGCGGGCCGTTTCGCTGACGGCCGAGCAGTTCCGCTACAGCTTCGGCAACGCCATCCGCCAGGAGGAATCGGACCGGCTCCACCAACAGTGGACCATTCCGGGCCCGGGACGCCCGCTTTTCCAGGACGCAACGGCAAATTTCCACCGCCACTCCCCTGCGGCCGTCGATACCCACTACGCCGTCCGCGGGCCGCTGCTGCTGACCTCGGGCACGGAGGACCACACAGTGCCCAAGGTGGTCACGCAGCAGGTCCTCAAAATGTATGCCAAGAATGAATCGTCCGTCACCGAGCACCTTGAGTTTGCCGGCCGTGGCCATTCCCTGACCATCGACGGCGGCTGGCCTGAAGTTGCCGAAAGCATTCTCGAATGGGTCGCTCGCAACGCACCGACGGGATCGGGGAAGGCCTGACATGCCCGGCGACGGCGGTACGCCGGTGCCCGGCGACGGCGGCTCGGCTGGTCCCGGACCGGGTCCGGGTTCCGATCCCGGCGCCCGCGGGGGTCCCGTCCTGTGGGTGGCCATCCTGGCTTCATTCATCGCCTTTCTGGACGGGGCCATCGTCAATGTTGCGCTTCCCGCCATCACCACCGAACTGGGCGGTGGCATCGCGACTCAGCAGTGGGTTATCGACGCGTACCTGCTCACGCTGGGATCCCTGATCCTGGTGGCCGGTTCCACCTCCGACAGTTTCGGCCGGGTCCGGGTGCTGCGGCTGGGTCTGGTCATTTTCGGGCTGGCTGCCCTCGCCTGTGCCGTAGCCCCCGACGGGGCGGTGCTGATAGCAGCCCGCGCCGTTCAGGGCGCCGGCGCCGCATTGCTAGTGCCCAGTTCCCTGGCCCTGATCACCGCAACCTTCAGCGGCCCCGCGCAGGCAAAGGCGATCGGCAGCTGGACGGCGTGGACTGGAACGGCTTTCGTGGCCGGGCCGCTGCTGGGAGGCGTGCTGGTGGATGCACAGAGCTGGCGGTGGATCTTTGCCATCAATGTCCTTCCCATCGCTGCTGCTTTGCTGCTGCTGGGAAGGATCAGGGATCTGCTGGGCTCCGGACCCCGGTCACCGATCGACTACGCCGGCGCCGTGCTGGCCGCTTTGGGACTGGCCGGACCCGTGTTCGCATTTATCGAGCAGGACCGGCTTGGGTGGGGGCACCCGGCGGTCATCGTCCCGTTCGCCGTTGGACTGGCCTGTTTTGGTGCGTTCCTGTGGCGGGAGCGACACACCGACTATCCGATGATGCCGCTGGGACTGTTCCGGACGCGGAATTTTGGCTTCGGCAACCTTGCCACGGCATTCATCTATGCCGGTATCCCGCTCGGTCTTCTGATCGTGGTGCTCTTCCTGCAGGAGGTTAAGGGTTTCCCAGCCTCGCTCGCCGGCCTGGCGACCATCCCGGTCGCTGTGCTCTCACTCCTGCTCGCAGGGGTGTTTGGGGCCCTGGCCGGCAGTCACGGGCCGCGCCTCTTCATGGCCGTAGGCCCGGTGGTGGCCGGCTGCGGCTTCCTGCTCATGCTCGCTACCGGCAGCGCATTCAACTTTTGGCTTCAGATGCTACCGGGACTATTGCTCTTGGGCCTGGGGCTGGCCATTACCGTGGCACCGCTGACCGCCGCTATCCTCGGATCCGTTCCCCCGCAGGAGAGCGGTATTGGCTCGGCCGTTAACAACGCCGTCTCACGCGTGGCCGGTCTTGTTTCCGTGGCTTTCGTCGGCGTCCTAATAGGGGGGTCCCTTGATGTCGGTGGCTTCCGGCGCGTTGCCCTGACCGTTGCAGTGCTGCTGTTTGCAGGCGGTGCCGTCTCCGCATTGGGAATCAGGAACCCCGACGTCGAAGCCGCCCCGGTGCCACACGCCGCCACAGCGAACTGCCGCGACCGGGCGACCGCTGGCGGCGTCTCCATTTCGCGGGCCCCGGCGGGCGGCAGAATCGGTGGCGACGGCAGGAAGCATCACAGCCCCCGGACAGGATAAGGAGCGTTCGCAGCGCAGAGGCTTCCTCCAGTCCGACGCGCGGGGTTGCGCCCAAATGGGTCCATGCCGGAATCTAAGCGCGAACGGCTACCCCGGCATCCATGGCGGTGCACACGACACAAGGACTACGACCCACCTTTCGGCCCTCATCTTTGCGCAGTGTGTGGCTGTCCGTGGAGAAAGTTCAGTGCACCCCAACCTGACATTGCTGCCGTGCGGCCCTTGCCCGGCGCCAGAAACTGCTGAATCTAACTGATCAGTTCCTGAAGTCAGGAGCGGAATGAGTTGATCCGTACTCTATTCGCGGGTGTTGGCGGACGGTAGAGAATCAATTTTGACCAGGGCGCGTGCATCGCGCCAAGAATCGTGATGTACCCGCCCACCGCGAGGAGCGAACCAAGGACAGCGATGATCAGACGGATCACCCCGCGGTTCGCGTTTCCCGGAATACAGGACACACGTCCCGTGGGGTGGTCGTAGTAGTGCCGGAATTTTCGGGGACCCTCCTTGTGACAGGGCGGACAGTACGAGGGGGAAAAGGTTGTGGGGGCTGGAGCCGTAGAGCCCTGAGGCGTTTGAGGCCACGACGTTGAAGTAGCGCGGGGACGCGCTGAGCCCCTGGGCTCCGTGATCAGCGCACCGCCATGCGGTGACCGGCGTCCAACCGCTGAGTCCACCCCCGCGAATCGAGGTGCTCCAGCAGTGGAACCGCAATCCGGCGCGTTGTTCCTAGGGCCTGGCGCGCCTGGCTGGTGGTGAAGGGCTGCTCCAAGCCGGCGAGGGTGCGCATCGCAAGCGCCGGCGCCGTTGGCAGCAGCACCACGCCGTCACGCAACCTCAGCAGGCGACCCGTGCGTTCGGCGGCGGCCAGCTCGCGCGTGCCTAAGCCCAGTGCGGCAAGCTCCTCGGATTCCGGGGCCTGAAACGCATGGGCGGTGAGCCGGCGCTCCAGCTCGGCGATTGCCGGTTCGATGGGTCCAAGGTTGCCCCGGCTGCCGGGCAGCCGGATATAGCCTGCGTCCTGTTCCAGGGCAGCCCCGCGGATGACATGGGAAAGCAGCCTCTCGTCGGGCAAGCGAAGCAGGTCACCGGCTGCCCCCATGGAAAGGCCTGGCGCCAAGGGGTCGCGTTCCTGCAGCGCCTGGACTGCGTTGCGGAGCTGGTGCTGCCAGGCCTCAAGGACAGGAGCGTGCACCCACCAGTCACCAATATCCTCCACGCCGGGCGGGGCCTTAGGGCGGTGCCCGGACAGAAGCCCCAGCCGGCGCAGATGCTCCAGCTGAACGGCTTTGCGGGCTGCCACCTCCCCCAGCACGTCGCCCGCCGGGGCCATGCCTGCAAGCCGCTCGGCCCAGTGGGCGCCGTCGCCGCGCCGCCGCAGGGCCGGCGGATCGGCATCGAGGATGCGTGCCCCGCCCAGCACGGAGCGGCTCCCCGGATCACGCAGCACCAGCCGGTCTCCAAGAACGAGCGGGAGGTGCCTGTCGAGGACGAGCCGGGCGTGGTCGGCCCCGAAGGGACGCAGCCGGGCAGGCACGGCAGCAGTACCCACATGCACCGTGAGCTGCTCCGGCACATCCGTATAAGCCACACCGGTGGTGCGCCGGATGCCGACGACGTCGGTTGTGGGCCATGCACCGGGGGTAACCAGCGCATCTCCGCGGCGGATGTCCGTGGCGGAAACGTCCCGCAGGTTCAACGCCACCCGGCTGACCGGCTCCACCGAGGCGTATGAGTTGTCGCGGCTCTGCAGGCCACGGACCACGACAGGCCGGGAATCGACGTGACCGAGCAGCTCCAGCCGGTCACCCTGAGCCAGTGTTCCTGCTGCCAGCGTTCCGGTCACCACCGTTCCGGAACCGGTAATCGTGAACGAGCGGTCCACCCACAACCGGACCCGCCCGGTGGTGGTGGGGGCAGGCACGTGGGCCAGGACGTCGTCGAGCGCGGCACGCAAGTCAGCCAGGCCGGTCCCGTCGATGGCCGACACAGCTACTGCGGGCGCGCCCTGCAGACCGGTCCCGGCCAGCTCTGTCCGAGTCCTGGCGAGTACATCCGCAAGCCGCTGCCCGGATGCCCTGTCCGTGCGGCTAAGGACCACGACGCCATGTTGGATGTCCAGCGCAGCGACTGCATCCCGATGATCACTTGACTGAGCTTGCCAGCCCTCGTCGGCGGCGACGAGGAAGCAGACAACGGGAGCCGGACCGATTCCGGCAAGCATGTTGCCGAGGAAACGTTCGTGGCCCGGCACGTCCACAAATGCCACGTCCTGGCCTGACGGCAATGTTGTCCACGCATAACCCAGGTCAATGGTCAACCCGCGGCGGCGTTCCTCCTCCCAACGGTCCGGCTCCATGCCGGTAAGGGCGCGAACCAGGGTGCTTTTGCCGGAATCGACATGTCCGGCCGTGGCAACGACGTGCACTGATCAGCCCGCCCTGCCTGCATCCACAACCTGCAGGGTTGCCATCGCCTGCCGCACGGCGTCCAGTATGCGGTCATCATCAGTCGCGGGCACGCAGCGGAGGTCGACCAGGCACGAGCCGTCGTGGACGCGCGGCAGCACTGCCGGGTCACCGGCGCGCAAGTAACCTGCAAGTCTTTCAGGGAGCAGGAGCGCCCATCCCGGCAAGGGAACACCGGGGGCACCGCCGCCGCCAACCCGGCCATCATGGGCCACGACGGGTACCCCGAGGGCCTGGGCGAGCCTGTCGGTGCGACGCCGCAATTGCCCAGCGTCGGCGTGCAGCGATTGGACAACCGGCGGCGGTCCGCCCGCCACGGTGGCCTCCAGGGCGGCGAGGGCGAGTTTGTCGGCCCGGACTGCACGGGCGAGCGGATGGCGGGCCAGCCGCGTGATGATCTCCTTGCGGCCGAGGAGCAAGCCCGCCTGGGGGCCGCCCAGCAGTTTGTCACCGCTGGCGATGACGACGTCGGCCCCGCTCGCCAAAGCGGACGCGGCATCCGGTTCATCCGGCAGGTGCGGGTCGGGTGCCAGCAGCCCACTGCCCAGGTCGGCCACTAGAGGTACCCCGTTGTCCACGGTCAGCTGGCTCAGTTCGTGCAGCGGAACAGCTGACGTAAACCCGTCAACCCGGAAGTTGCTCGGGTGGACCTTGAGTATGCAGCCTGTGTCCGGTCCCAGAGCGCCGGCGTAGTCATGCAGATGCGTCCGGTTGGTCGTGCCGACCTCGCGAAGCGTCGCGCCCGTCGACTCCATCAAGTCCGTCAGCCTGAAGCCCGCGCCGATCTCAACCAGTTCGCCGCGGCTCACCACCACCTCCCGGCCGGCGGCCAGGGCTGTAGTGGCTAATACCAGTGCCGCAGCTCCGTTGTTGACCACCAGGGCATCCTCGGCGGCGGGACAGGCGGCGAGCAATGCGGCACGGGCGCCGGCACCCCGGCGGGAGCGGCTGCCGTCTGCCAGGTCCAGCTCCACGTCGACGTAGCCGCTGGCCGCGACAACAGCTTCTACCGCGGCTGCAGAAAGGGGTGCGCGCCCGAGATTGGTGTGGACGATCACGCCGGTTGCGTTCAGCACCGGGCGCAGGGTTGTCGCTTTGCGTGCAGCAAGGGCGCCCAACAGAGCTGGTTCGACCTGTCCGGGAGGCAACTGATCGCGCCGGGCCTGGTCCTGGACCTGCCGGACGAGTTCGCGGATGACCCGCTCGCTCAGGCGTGTCCGGGCCTCGTGGACGGCCGGCAGCGCCAGCAGGTCATTCGTGCGTGGAATCAGGCGGCGCGGATCGACCTCGTCCAGGGTCCCTCCTCATTTCGCGGCATTCTGTGCCGGCAGCTGGCGGTGGCGGACGGGAATCGAACCCGCCAGGCCGAGATGCTCAGCCTCACCGGTTTTGAAGACCGGGGGGCCCACCAGGACCCGGACGCCACCGCGCCTCAATATAGCAGGTTGCCCTGGAGGGGTACGCTGGGCGGGTGAATGAGGCTCAGACGTCAGTTCCGCGACTCGATGACGGTGCCGCCGGCGCGGTCCGGCTCACCGCCTATGCCCACGGCGGGGGCTGTGCCTGCAAAATTCCGCCCGGCGAGCTCGAAGATGCGGTCCGCGGCCTCATCGGCCAACCGGGCGCCGAGGTGCTGGTTGGTCTCGACAGTGGTGACGACGCGGCAGCGGTCCTGGTGCGCGACGACCTGGCGGTACTCACAACGGCCGACTTCTTCACGCCCGTCGTCGACGACGCTTTTGACTGGGGCCGCATCGCTGCCGCCAACGCCCTCTCAGACATATACGCTATGGGCGGCCGGCCGGTCACAGCTATCAACCTCGTCGGTTGGCCCCGCGGTGTTCTGCCGTTGGAGTTGATGACCGAAGTCCTCCGCGGCGGCCTGAGCGTGGCGTCAGAGGCTGGCTGCCCTGTGCTTGGCGGGCACACCATTGACGATCCGGAGCCTAAGTACGGCATGGCCGTCACCGGCGTCGCGAACCCCGACCGGTTGCTGCGCAACGACTCCGCCCAGCCGGGGTTGCCCATCACGCTTACCAAGCCGATCGGCGTCGGACTCCTCAATAACCGGCACAAGCAGACCGGTGAGGTGTTCGCTGAAGCGGTAGAGATGATGGCGGGCCTCAACCGCGACGCGGCCGAGGCCGCGGTGGCCGCCGGCATCCGGGCAGCGACGGACGTGACGGGTTTTGGCCTGCTTGGACATCTTCATAAGATGGTCCGCGCCTCGGAAGTGGGTGCAGTGATCGATCTGAAGGCGGTACCGCTGATTGACGGGGCACGGGAGGCGCTGCGTGACGGCTTTGTCTCCGGCGGGACCCGGCGCAACCTCGACTGGGTGCGGCCACACGTGGCCGCCGGTCCCGGCGTCGCTGAAGACGATCTGCTGCTTCTGGCCGATGCGCAGACCTCCGGAGGCCTGCTCGTAGTCGGCGAACTGCCCGGGCATCCCGTGATCGGGCACACCACAGCCGGTCGGGGCATCGAGATCCGCTAGACCACGGCCAGCGCGTCAGCCGGCAGTAGTGATCGAATCGCCGGTGACGCCCGCCGCGCGGCGGGCGGCGAGCCGGTTCTTCTGCGGTTCGATCGTGTAGCGCGGGTCCTTGGCCGAGGCCAGTCCCGCCTCGAACACGCCGAACCGGGTCAGTGCCGAAGCAGCCAGCAAAGCCACCCCTGAAGCCGCGGCCACTGCGCGGTTGCGCCCGGCCAGCAGGGCCCCCAGCCCGCCCGCGACCGCCAGCCGCTCGCTCCATTTCAGCATGGCACCCGCCTTGCCCTGATGCAGGGGCTCGGCTGCGACCGGGTCCATCCGGTGCTCCATCACCCGCGTCGCCGCCAGGTCGCCCACGACGCCGAGCACGGCGAGTTTCCGGGCGGGACCTGCCTCGTGCACCGGGGTCGTGATCATGGCGAGCCCGGAAGAGGCGAGGCACGCGGAGCTCACGAAGACAAAGGGCAGTTCCTCGTGCGCGGCGTTCCAGGTAGGTGTGGCCGTATCACCGAGCAGGACCGCCGTGTATGCCGCCAGCGGTGCCGCGAACAACGCGGCTTCAAAGCCTGCCGGTCCCTCGACAGCGTGCAGCACCTTCCGCAGCGGACCCAGCCGAAGCCGGGTCCCGCTCAGCCGGTCGATTTCCGCCACCGCCGAGACGGCTGTGCCGGCGCTGAAGGCGCTGAGAATCCACGAGCCCACACTCATCGGCGAGGTGACCTTGAAGGTCCGCAGCATATTCAGGAAGCGCTCGGGCCGGCCCAGGTCCTTCACCAACGCCACAGCGCCAAGGCTCACTGCTGTCAAGGCGCTCAACCGGGCATTCCGGCGCAGCGTCGGGCGGCCCGTCAGCTGCCCGCCGAGGCCAAGCAGTGCGGAACCCCCTGCGACGCCGCCAAGGAAAAGGTAAAGAGCGACGTCGTCGCCCCAGGGCGCCGGCTTGACCACGGGACGGCCGTAGTACGAGGTGAATTCCGGCTCCGGAACCATGGGCATCTCCCGGGAGCCATCACCGTTGTCGCGGCGGCTGGGGCCGCGCTTGCCGCCCGTGCGGCGCCGGCGCGCAGGCTCGGGTGGCCGGAAGCTGTCGAAGTCTGAGTGCGTCACGCGCGCCGTCCCAGGAAAGCGACCGCAGCTGCGGCTACCATGCCCGCGACGGCCACGCCTGCCCGCCGGTACATCTGCGGCAGGTCGGCTGTGGGGACGCGGGGGTCCGGCGGGAGCCCGTACACCTCGGGCTCATCAAGCAGCAGGAAGACCGATCCGGTTCCGCCGACACCGTCGTTCTCGTTCGCGCCGTAAAGCCTCGCTTCGGTCATGCCCTGCGCATGCAGCGTCGCGACGCGCTCCCGGGCCGTGTCCACCATGTCGTCGTGGTCGCCGAACTTGATGGACGTCGTCGGGCATGCCTTGGCGCAGGCCGGCGTCTCGTCGGCCACCAGCCGGTCGTAGCACAGCGTGCACTTCTGGGCGATGCCCTCGTTCGGCACGGTGGGATGCTTGGCGTGCTGTTCCTCCCTGCTGGCGGCGACCTTGACAGTGCCGTTACTGCGGCGCTCGATCACCCCGAAGGGGCACCCGGCCACGCAGGTTCCGCAGCCGTTGCAGACATCGTCCTGGACCACTACGGTGCCAAATTCTGTGCGGAAAAGGGCACCTGTGGGGCAGACGTCCAGGCATCCGGCGTGGGTACAGTGCTTGCAGACATCCGAGGACATCAGCCACCGGAAGTCTGCCGTGTCCGGGGGCGTCGTATCCGCCCCTGCCAGGTCCGTCGCCCCGGACCCAGCCTGGGCGGGAGGACCAACGCGGGGCATACCCAAATTGACCAGGGCCCGACCCGATTCCCGAGCCTCGGCAATGCGTTCCTGGCCTTGCTCAATGAACGCCACATGCCGCCAGGTGCTGGCGCCCAGCGATCCGGTATTGTCGTAGGAAGACCCCAGCAACTCGAGATTTCCGTCTTGCGGGTTGTGGTTCCATTCCTTGCAGGCGACTTCGCAGGCCTTGCAGCCGATGCAGATCGATGTGTCGGTGAAGAATCCCTTGCGCGGATGGTTGTGTTCCCAGTGGGCATCGGCGGTGGGGTCGGTCGGTCCGGACAGCTGGCCCATCTAGTCCTCCAACATGGGGTTGTTGCCCGGAACTCTGCCCCGAGGCAGGGGTTGTCCGGGCGGAACGTTGTGTGCTTCGGCCAGGGCAGAGGCGATCACGTTCATCAGCGCGGCCCGCCGTCTGCCCGGCCGTGGTCATCCGGAGCGGATTTGATGCCTTCCGACGCCGGATCGGTGACGGCACGGCTACCGGTCTCGATGGTTACTCCGGCCCGTTCCTGGTACTCGGCAACCAAGGCAAGCAGCTCCTCCCCGCGGGGCCGGCGGCCGGGCCGGATGTCGCAGGAAGCCACCTTGGATTCCTGGATCTGGACGTTTGGGTCCAGGGTGACACCCAACAGGTCGTTGGCGGCGTCACCGCTGACCACGGCATTGCTGCCGACGCCCCAGTGGTAGGGCAGCCCGATTTGGTGCACGGTGTGACCGCCAACAGTCAGGGGCCGCATCCGGTCTGTGACAAGCACCTTAGCCTCGATGGCGGAGCGGGGCGAAACAATCGTGGCCCACCCGTAGGGCTCCAAGCCTCGCTCGGCGGCCAGTTCTGGCGAAACCTCGCAAAACATCTCCGGTTGCAGCTCCGAAAGGTAAGGAAGCCAGCGGCTCATCCCACCCGCCGTATGGTGCTCCGTGAGCCGATACGTGGTGAAGACGTAAGGGTAGACGTCTGCCCCACTGGTTCCAGCGCTTGGCGCGCTGAGGTTATCCGCGCGGGGGAACACCAGCCGCGTAGGACTCTGCTGCTGCGGGTAAAGTGCGTTCGCCACCGGGGATTCCTGGGCTTCGTAATGGGTGGGAAGGGGGCCATCCATGAGGCCCTTCGGCGCGAACAACCAGCCCTTGCCGTCGGCCTGCATGATGAAGGGATCGTCTCCGCTGAGTGCGGCTGGACCACCGACAGAGGGATCGGGCTTGCTGCCCGGCGCCCGGTCAACCGGGAAGTCCGGAACGTCGTCTCCAACCCACTTACCCTGTTCCTCGTCCCACCAGATGTATTTCTTCCGCTCGCTCCACGGCTTGCCGGCCGGATCGGCCGACGCCCGGTTGTAGAGGATCCGACGGTTGGCTGGCCATGCCCAGCCCCACTCCGGAGCCGCAGGCCCCTGTTCTTGGCCCGGCCTACCGTTGGCCGCATGGTTGAAACCGTCTGCGAACACGCCGGTGTAGATCCAACAGCCGGCCTCCGTGGACCCGTCGGCGCGGAGTTCGGTGTATGCCGAGAGTGGCTTGCCGGCATCCGGGCCGTCCAGGTGGCGTCCGTTGATTTCCGCAAGCACGGCCTCGGCATCAGGCTCGCCATGCCCATCCGTGGGATAGTCCCAGGTGAGGTCGAGCAGCGGACGGTCCCGTTCGTCTTCCGACCCGGCCATCTTCTCGCGGATCCGCTGGCCCAGCTCGAAGAAGAACTGCAGCTCGCTTTGGCACTCCCCCGGCGGTGCCACCGCCTGGTGCCGCCACTGCAGCAGCCGCTGGGTCTGCGTGAAGGAGCCGGCTTTCTCGACGTGGGTTGCGGCAGGCAGGAAGAACACCTCGGTTTCAATGTCCTCCGTGCGCAGTTCCCCGGATTCGATTTCCGGCCCGTCTTTCCACCACGTCGCGGACTCGATGAGGTTCAGGTCACGCACCACAAGCCACTTCAAATGCGACATGGCGAGGCGCTGCATCCGGCCGTGGGCCGAACCCACCGCCGGATTTTGTCCGAGGAGAAAGTAGCCCTCCACTTCATCCTCGAGCATGCCCATCACCGTCTCGTATGTACCGTGGGCTCCGGTCAGCCTCGGAAGGTAGTCGTAAGCCCAGTCATTGTCGGCAGTTGCGGCGTCACCCCACCAGGCCTTCAGGAGGCTGATGGTGTAGGCGTCGGCGTCGGCCCAAAAACCCTTCTGCTGTTTCGAGCCAATGACTGACAGGTAGTCCTCGAGGCTGTCGTGGCGTCCGGCGCTGGGCATCGGCAGGTACCCGGGCAGAAGGTTGAAGAGGGTGGGGATGTCCGTGGAGCCCTGGATGCTGGCATGACCACGCAGCGCCATGATTCCGCCCCCCGGGCGTCCGACGTTTCCGAGCAGAAGCTGCAGGATAGCGGCTGCCCGGATGAACTGCGCTCCAAGGGAGTGCTGGGTCCAACCAACGGCGTAGGCGAAACAGGTGGTCCGGTCGCGACCGGAGTTTTCCGTGATGGCGCGGGCCAGATACTCGAAGTCCGCGGCGTCGATACCGCACATGTCCTGGACCATCTCCGCCGTGTAACGGGCGTAGTGCCGCTTCACGATCTGGAAGACAGTCCGCGGGTCCTGGAGGGTGTCATCGCGCTGTACTTCCGCATGCTCCAGCGGTGGGCCGCCGCTTCCAAAAGCGTGGCCGGCGGCCCTGGCCGTGGCATCGGCGCCGTGTTCCGAACCGGGCCCCGGCTCATCAATGGCACCCTCCCCTTTTTCCGCATAGGCCCACGATGACGTGTCGTAAGCGCGCTTCTCCGGATCAAAGCCGGAGAACAGGCCGCCCAGGTCCTCGGCGTCGCGGTAGTCCTCGTGGACGAGCGTGGCGGCGTTGGTGTACGCAGTGACGTACTCCCTGAACCACAGGTCATTGGTGAGGACATGGTTGATAAGCGCGCCGAGGAGAACCACGTCAGAGCCGGCCCGGATCGGGATGTGCTTGTCCGCGACAGCCGAGGTGCGCGTGAACCGGGGGTCGACGTGAATGACCTTCGCTCCGCGAGCCTTGGCCTCCGCGACCCACTGGTACCCCACAGGATGGCACTCGGCCATGTTCGAACCCTGAATGATGATGCAGTCGGCGTTGGCCATGTCTTGCAGTGATTGCGTGGCACCACCGCGTCCAAACGAGGCTCCCAAACTGGGAACCGTGGAGGAGTGTCAAATGCGGGCTTGGTTCTCGATCTGTACTGCCCCGGCAGCCGTGAAGAGTTTCTTGATCAGGTAGTTCTCTTCGTTGTCCAGGGTTGCCCCACCAAGCGAGGCGATGCCCATCGTGCGGCGCAGCAGCCGACCCTGGTCGTCTTCCTGCTGCCACGTCCTGCGGCGGGTCTCGATAAACCGGTCCGCCACCATCTCGACCGCTGTTGCCAAATCCAGATGTTCCCACTCGGTGGAATGCGGCGCCCGGTAGAGCACTTTGGTCTGCCGGCCCGGCGAGTTGACCAACTGCTCACTGGCAGAGCCCTTGGGACACAGCCTGCCGCGGGAGATCGGCGAATCAGGATCGCCTTCGATCTGGACAACTTTTTCGTCCTTGACGTAGACCCGCTGTCCGCAACCCACGGCGCAGTACGGGCACACGCTCTGCACCACGCGGTCTGCGGTGGCCGTCCGTGGGGCGATTGCCCTCGTCTGCGGCGAGGTAACCGCCGGCCCGCGCCCCAGCAGGTCGCCGGTGCTCAACTGACGGACGACCGGCCATTGAAGAAAACTTCGCGGTGCCATTTCAGGAGCATATCCCAGACCACGTCGCCAGCAACAGGACGAAAGTTGCGCGTGTTCTCCCCCAAGCGCTAAACGTGATTTTGACGGATACAGGAGCATCGTTGCAGACGTCGACAACAACAGGACCGGGCACGGCACGTATTGCGTGGCTGACGCGTGTTGACTTGACTCCCTCCATACCCTTGAAGTTGACGGCACCCTTGAAGTTGACGACCAAAAATAGCTGATCATTTCGCTTCGCGGCGGAAGGGCCGGCCGATCAGCGGGCAAGCGAGGAAACGGTGAAGCAGTGTCAAATCTCCGACGACGGCGACGTGGCCTGCCAACGCAGTCTGGATCCGAGCGATTCCCCCGGGACCCTTACGCTCAACCAATTACTACTTGAGAGCCGCCTCGGGCTCGAACGTGTTCACGCTTCAGATCTTGAGCAGGAGATGGCAGCGGGCGCCCTCGTTGTTGATACACGGCCGGTCGATCAGCGAGACCGGGACGGTCATCTTCCGGGAGCCGTGGTCATTGACCGAAACGTTCTCGAGTGGCGGCTCGATCCTTCCAGCCCCCACCGGCTCCCGATCGCTGACGACCCCGCTCGACGGATCGTGGTCGTCTGCAACGAGGGGTACAGCTCCAGCCTCGCTGCACACACCCTGCAACGGCTTGGGCTGACCCGTGCGACGGACCTTATCGGCGGTTTCCAAGCTTGGGCAGCGCTGCGCAAGCAGTCCGACTAACTTTATGGATCGGCGCTAATAACTGCCCCAAACCAGGCCCACCAGGGTTCCATCCGGTTGCCCGAGCCGGAGCTCGTCCGGGACCTGTGGGCTATCCCCTGCGCGAAGCTTGTTGCCTACATCGGCTTGGTCAGGGAACCGGGGTGGTGCGCCAGTGGGCCGACGGCGAACGGAAACCGGCCGAAGCCATCATCCGGCTGCGCCACGCTCAGGCAGTCCCTGGGCCGGCAGGGCAACTGGCTGGCACCTTCCAATGAAGCGTACGTCCTGATGCAGTCCGGAAACAGCCCTTCTGGCAAAGAAGATCAGGGGGTCAGAACGTGACCCAACCGTTAGCCCGAAAAGGGGTGCACGTGCTGCCGGGCACATTAGGGTCAACACCAACTCCTGAATGGAAGGTTGGGGACCATGACACTCGAACGGCTGGAAGTCGGGTTGCCGGACGGCCGCGCAGCTCGCGCAGAGACCGAGAACCGAAGGCCTGATCCACGAGACGGCATGGCCGCCGTTCTGGCGTCCCACCCAGGTTACAGCTGGGTCTGGACGGACGAAATTCGCTGCCAAGGCAAAGAGTGCGGCGCCAGTCTCGAGATCCCGTTGCTCAACAGCACGCCGCTAGTTGCGCATGCCGCATTCGTCCACCACCAGGAAAAGTACCTCCAGCAGAGTCTCACACTATCCCGGGCGGTCAGCTAACGAAGGCCGGTCCTGCGCGCTGTCCGCCCCAACGCGGGTGCCCTGAACGGGCGGACAGCTCTTGTTCCATGTGGCCGCATGGCTCAGGTCGACGGAGCACATGCAATCCGCGCAGCTTTCTCCTTGAGTGAGGGAACGGCGCACCTTCGCGGGGACGCCTGCCACGAGGGATCCGGGCGGGATGCGCATACCTTCAGGCACCAGTGCATTGGCTGCCACTAGGGATCCTTTGCCGACGTCGGCCCCGTTGAGCACTGTGGCATTCATGCCGATCAGGGCGCCCTCCCCTACGGTGCAGCCGTGGAGCACGGATCCGTGACCGATGCTCACGTTGCTTCCGATCCGAACGGGGATTCCGGCGTCCGCGTGGACGACCGCCGTGTCTTGAACGTCAGTTCCATCCGCGATGACGATGGATTCTTGTCGGCTCTGAGGACGGCACCCTAGAAGATTCCGGACGCCGGACCGACTTCAACGTCGCCGATAATGGCAGCGGTAGATGCGATTCAGGCGTCGGGGGCGATGTTCGGGGTTTTGACCCCTGATGGTGAGGATGGTGCCACGCACAGGCGTTCCTTTCCTATAGAGGTGTTGCTTGTGACGGACCGTTCAGGGTTTGCGTGGGCCGCCATGGTGGTTCGGGATGCTGCGCGTCGTCGGCTGACAGATGGATTCGACGTGCCGCCCCCTGGTAGCGGCGCCATCGGGGACTGTATTCGAAAGGCCTTGGGTTCCGTCAGCCGGGATAGTGCTGGCCGTGTCCACGGGATGGCGTGCAATTGGCCATCGGCCAGCCTGTCATCCTCAGCGGAGTCCGCACGCTGCCGTCCGCACTGCGTGGCGGTGCCATGTTCACTGATATTTGTTGTCGGAGTGAGTCGAGCGGCTCTTAGAGTTCAATCTGACAGAAACTGACCTGACTGAAGTGCTGTTCCGCATCATGGCCATGGTCTGGCTGGCTATAGCGTGCTGCAGTCCCTGGTGGGACGATGCCTGCATGGCGGAAAGCAACACTGTGCAGGCAGCTGTTGAGAGGGCGCGTGAGGAAATGCTTTTCATTGGACCGGACCACCCGTACTATCCGCTGCTGGCCGAGATGGAGACCGCGGTGGAGACAGCCTGGCAGCAAGGGTACGACGCGCATCGCAGTGGCAGACCTAAAGCCAACCCCTACAGCTGGCACCCAGGGACCACACACTGACAGCCCTCCTGGGGCAGTTCGGACCCGGACGCGTCGCGCGCCGTTGTCAGGTGTCTCTCAACAAACGATGAATACGCCGATTTCACTGGAGGGTTGCGAGACACAGTAATGAGAACACGTCAGTCGAAGGGCAGCCACACAGGATCCGAAAAACGGGATTGCGCAGGCGAGATATCAAAATTGCTCAGTGCGACGCCTTGCACCCCAAGGGTTATGAGATGCCGGCGTATGGCAGCCGGGCTCCTGTTCCTTCATCGCACATTCAACCGGGCCGGCTATGCCAGCATCTAGAGCCACCGTCGCGGTGTGTGCCGAGCCCAGTGCCGCGTTAGGCGGATTCGGAGAGGGAATCGCCGCTTGCCGGATTTATCAGGATTGCGCTTGCGATGATGTCGAAGAGATGACCGGCGCGGGTCGCGCTTGACGGCTGGTCGCCGAGCCAGGCGAGTGCGGTGACGAGCGCGAACAGGTCGGTGCCATCCATGTCAGGGCGGGCGGCGCCGGCGGCTTGGGCGCGGGTGAGCAGCTGCGAGCCGGCGCCGCGCAGCCTGACGCATGAGGCATGGAGCGCAGACTCCGTGTTTTCGATGGCGGCCATCATCATCTCCGTGACGCCCCGGTAGGTGCTGGAGAACAGGACGAAGTCGCGCAGCCAGACAAGGAGCGCGTCCGCCGGTGCGCTTGCCGCCTCAAGCTCGGCTGCCTGCGCTGCCAGCTTTTCAAAGCTCTCACGCAGCAAGGCTTCAAGCAGGGCCTCCCGTGACGGGAAGTGCCTGTAAAGCGTTCCCAATCCAACGCCAGCCCGGCGGGCGACGTCGCGCAGTGATGCCTCAGCCCCCTGCTCGGCCACAACAACGCGGCCAATGTCGAGCAGGTGCTCATAGTTTCTTTGGGCGTCGGCGCGCATCCCACATCTCCTTTTGACAACCGGAGCAGTGCTCCACTACATTGGGAGCACTGCTCCACTAATGGTACAGGCAGGCCACGGAAAGGACACACAATGCCCGCGAACACTATGAAGGCGATTCGAGTTCATCACTTCGGCGGCCCCGAAGTCATCCGCTGCGAGGAGGTACCGGTTCCCGAGGTGGGGCCGGGCGAGGTGCTCGTGCGGGTCTCCGCGGTGGGCGTCAACCCTCCGGACTGGTATATGCGTGAAGGGATGCCGGGCGTGCCGCGGGAGATGCTGCCGCCCATGAGCCTGCCCATCACCCTGGGCACCGATGTGTCAGGCGTCGTGGAGGCTGTGGCCGGGGACGTCGAAGGCTTTACGGAGGGTGACGAAGTTTTCGGCATGGTCCGCTTCCCCACCAGCCTCCAGGGCGGCGCCTATGCCGAGTACGTCACCGCGCCGGCCTCAGACCTTGCGCACAAGCCAGCGGGCGTCGAACACCTTCACGCCGCCGGTGCAGCAATGTCCGGGCTGACCGCATGGCAGTTCCTCGTGGAGCTGGGTCACGACCATCCCTCGCCTTTCCAGGCCGAGCAGCACCGCCCGGTCAGTATTGACTCCAGCACCGCGGTGCTGGTCAACGGGGCCGCGGGCGGGGTGGGGCACTTCGCCGTGCAGCTTGCGAAATGGAAGGGTGCGAACGTCATCGCGGTCGCTTCGGGAGAACACGAAGAATTCCTGCGAGACCTCGGCGCTGACCAGTTCATCGACTACACCCAGGACCGCCCCGAAGACGTTGCCAGCAACGTCGACCTCGTAGTTGACACCGTCGGCGGCCCCCAAAGTGGTCGCTTGCTCCGCACGCTGAAGCGCGGCGGTGCACTTTTCCCGGTCTACCTCGCCGAATTCGACCCCCAAGAGGTCGCCGAACGCGGAGTGGTGGTCTCTTCCACGCAGGTGCGCTCCGACGGCCGGCAGCTCGAACAGTTAGCGGCCCTGATCGAGGCTGGCACAGTGCGCGTTGCCGTTGACAGCAACTACCGGCTCGCCAACGCCCGGCAAGCGCACGAGCGGGCGGCCCGGGGACACATCCAGGGCAAGATTGTGCTCACCGTCCGATGACCACACTCAGAGACGCCTTGGCGGACCTCCTCGAGAACCACGGCCTTCCTGTAGACGAGGCAGCCGACCGGCATATCGCCCCCGGCTTCCGTCAGCGGACGAACGGGCAATGGGACGACCGGACCGGATTTCTCTCGCGCATCCGGTACCTGCGGAGCAGGACCCGGGAAGTCACAATCACCGTCCTGGACGAAATCACCGATGGCAGCCGCTACGCCGAACGCCACATCATCGATTTGCTCGGTGGTGATGGCCGGCGCACCGTCTACGAGGTCTACGTCTTCGCGTCCCTGGGTCCGGACGGACGCTTCGAGCGCATCGAGGAAGCCACCGTCATGGTCGGGCCCGCGGTGGCGCCTGTTTAAACCGGCCCCAAAGGAGAATGAAGGATCGCATGCTGCGATAGTTTTCGTTCAACCCCACCTGTATGCATCTTCTTGAAATGAGCGCCATGTCCCGTTCGCCCGCCCCCCTTCATCCGTCAAACGAAGAGGTCAACGACCTCCGGCGTCGGCTGCGTGACACGCGGTGGCCTGCCCCGTGGCCTGTGACCGGCTGGGACGCAGGCACTGACCAAAGAGAGCTGCGCCGATTGGTCTCGTACTGGGCGGAGGACTTCGACTGGGAAACGCAACGGTGCCGCATCGACGGACTGCCGTGGAATACGGTCGTCATCGATGGCACAGCGGTGGCATATCTTCGATACAACTCGGAAAAGCCGGGCGGCCTGCCGGTGGTACTCACCAACGGATGGCCCAGCACCGCGCTCGAGCTCGTGGCCCTCGCCGAACGGTTAGCGACTCCATCTCGTTTCGGGGGCAGCCCCGAGGCTGCCGTCACGGTGATAGTTCCAGCCCTGCCAGGCCTGCCGTTCTCCCCGCAGCGTCCGTCCCTGCACCAGCAGACACACGAACTCTGGCACCGGCTGATGACCGAGCACCTCGGCTTCGACCGATACGCGGCACACGGCGGCGACCTCGGGGCAGGAATAACCTCGCGCCTGGCACAGACCCATCCCGAAGCCGTTGTCGGCATCCATCTCCTCGCAGTTGCTGCCCCACTCCATCTTGACCCTGCGACGGTCAGCCCCGAAGAACAAGAACATCTGGAGCGCGTGAACGCCTGGGTTGCAGCAGAGGGTGCGTACCAGCATCAGCAGCAAACCCGTCCCCTTACCCTTGCTCCCGCACTGTCGGACTCGCCGGCAGGCCTGTTGTCCTGGATCCTCGAAAAGCACCGGGCCTGGAGCGACTGCGGAGGGGACGTCTCCACCCGGTTCAGCGATGAGTACCTCATCACCCTCGCATCCGTCTACTGGTTCACGAACGCCATCGGGACTTCGTTTCGCCCGTATTACGAATTCGCAGCGGGCTTCACTACGCGTGTGGATCAGGTGCGGGTCCCGACGGCAGTTGCCCTATTCCCGTTCGACCTCGCACAGCCACCCCGAAGCTGGGCCAATCGGTCATATCACGTCACCCGTTACACAAAGATGCCCCGAGGCGGGCACTTCGCTCCGCACGAGGAACCCGAACTCCTCGCCAATGACATCACCGCGTTCTTGCACACCCTCTGAGCAATAGATACATGCAGCCAACATCAAACGGTGTCTGGTAACCCGGGATGCCCCATAACCCTAAGGGTGCGAGACGGCGCGCTCCGGTTAGGGGAGTTTCAAGTGGGGAATCGAGCGGCAGCGCGGCGTCAAAACGCCGCCCCCAATCAGGGGGCGGCTTTTGGCTGGCGCTAAATACGGCCGAACCTAGTTCGGCCACCAACCGATGGTCGCGTGGTTGGTCGAGGTCTTCGGAGTGGAGGACGTGGTGCTGTCCTGGTCCTTCGGTGCGGCGTTAGCCGGAGCAGCGAACCCGGCTACGGCTAGAATGCCGGTCATTAAAAGTGTGGCGGCAAGTTTTTTCATCGCAATGTTCCCCCTCGTGGTGGTGCTGATGTTGCACGTGTTCACGTACGGCGTCAGTATATGGCTGCGTCGCCCTGAAGGGCAGCCCGCGGCAGAATCCCAGGCCCTGGCGACCCAGCGCCGGCTCGTCACGGATCGGGGCGGCACCTACCACACCGTTGTCGGAGATGACGCGGCCAAATCCCTGCTGGAATTTGCCCGAAGCGTGAACGCAACCCAGATCGTTGTCGGAGTCTCCCGCGGCCGCGTCATCACCCGTCTGCCGGGCAGCAGTGTCGGCTCCAAAGTCGTGAGGGGTTCCGGCGACATTGACGTCCACATGGTGTCCCATCCTCTGGGCGGCCGGGTTCTCCCCGGGCCGCCCTCCTGGGCATTGGGCAGGGCCCGGGCGACGGCAGGATTCATCCTCGCCGCGCTTCTCCCGGTCCTGATCACCACGGTGATGTCGCTGGCCCCCGACCGGAACTTCGCAACCCACGTGCTGGTCCATCTCACCGGGGTGATCCCGTGGCTGAGCAGAAACTGACGGAATCGTGTTATCGGCGTTGGAATTGGAGTACTGGGACGAACCTTCGGCCAGCCGCGATTTTGCTGGAGTTTCGCCAGATGGAGTCCATACCGCGACTGGCACGACCGGCGTGAACCACCTGGGGGTTAGTTAGTGGCCGGCACGAGTCAGTTCCACCCTGTTACGTCCTGCTGCTTTGGCCTGGTAGAGGGCCAGGTCAGCATCATTCAGCAGGCGCTGTCCGGCCGTCCACTTGCCCTGAACGGACGCGGAGATGCCTGCGCTAATGGTGAGTACACCGGATGGGTTACCGGAATGGTCAATCCTCAGTGACTCCACCCTGGCCCGTACCCGCTCGATGAGTATGCCTGCCTGGGCCAGGGACTGGTGGGGCAGCAGCAGGAGGAATTCCTCTCCGCCGAACCTGTAGACGCGGTCACTCCGGCGGACCTCAGCCGACAGGGCACTTGCCACGGACTGCAGCGCTTTATCACCGGCGGGATGGCCGTAAAGGTCGTTGTAGCTCTTGAAGTGGTCCACGTCGCACAGGGCAAGGCAGTAATCCTGACCGTAACGGTTGCTGCGGTTGTCCAGCTCGTCCAGGTCCTCGGTCAGCTTCAGCCGGTTGAACAGCTTCGTTAACGGATCCGTGCGCGCCTGTTCGGCCAACGCCACACGGTAGCGGGCCAGGTCCGCGTGCAAGGAGGTGACGCGGGATGCGACGAGGAGGCGGGTGTGCAGGGTGAACGGGTCGAGCGGTTTGCTGACATAGTCATCGGCTCCCGCCTGCATGCCGGCAAGCACGTCATCCCTGGACCGGTGGGAAGTCACCAGGACCAGGTAGGTGTAGGAGTCTGTTCCGTCATCACGGATCGCCCGGCACAGTTCCAGTCCATTCAGTCCGGGCATTTCCAGGTCGGTCACCACCGCTTCGGGACGCTCGCTCCGGTACAGCTTCCACGCTTCGTCACCGTCTTCTGCGATGAGGCACTGATGCCCCGATTGCTCAACGGCGGCTTTGGCGACCAAAAGCGACCCCTGGTCGTCATCGACGACCAGAACTTTCACGCGACCACGACCAATGCGTCTTCAAGAGCCCTGTCAACCTGGGCGAGTTCGGCCTCGAGCAGTACCAGCAGAGCCGGGTCCCCTTTCTTGTCGGATCTGGCGAGGTCTTCAAGCTGCCCGCACAGTTCCGCGGCGCGGCCCGCACCGATGTTTGCCGCGGCGCCTTTCAGCTTGTGTGCCGTGGTTTTCAGGGATTCAACATCCCCGTTCTTCAGCGCCTGTCTTAGTGCATCCAGGGTTGGTCCGATGCCCTGGCGGAAGGCCTGGGCTGCGGCGGGCAGCAGGCCTTTGCCGTCTGCTGGTCCGAGATCACGCAGTACAGCCAACCGTTCCGGGTTCAGAACTGGCGCGGCGGCTTTCCGCCCCACCTCCGGCACCCACCGGTTCAGCGCCTTGCCGAGCTCATCGATGTCCACCGGTTTGGTCAGGTAAGCATCCATGCCCGCGGCGAGGCAGCGTTCACGGTCTTCCTTCATCGCTCCTGCGGTCATTGCAATGATCGGCACCGACGCGCCCTGCCCCGCCCGGGCGCGTATGGCCCTGGTCGCCTCGAACCCGTCCATAACAGGCATGTGGCAGTCCATGAGCACCGCTGAGTAGCTGACTTCCGTGGTGCGGGTAAGGGCTTGTTCACCGTTCGTGACGACGTCAGCTTCAAAACCGAGCCTGCTGACCATGCTGCTGGCCACGAGCTGGTTCACGTCGTTGTCTTCTACGATCAGCACCCGGCCTTTGGACGGCGCTGCGACGCCGCCTGGCATGCGATGGCGGGGAGGAACAGCTGAGGAGGCTTTCGGTGCCATCAGACGCATGAGGCGGTCGTAGAACTCGGAGCTGCGGACGGGCTTTGTCAGCCATTCCCGTACCCCCGCGTCCCTGAGCTTGGCCCGCTCCACCTGCATGGTGGAGGTCAGCATGATGACCCGGATGCTTTTCAGCGCGTTGTCTGCGCTCATCTCCCGCGCCAGCTCCAAGCCATCCATTTCGGGCATGCACATGTCCAGCACGGCAACGTCGTATGGTTGGCCTGCAGCAACAGCCTCACGGCAGCGTGCCAAGGCGGTACGTGCGTCCGGAACCGCGTCGGTTCTCATCCGCCAGCCGTTCAACTGTGATTCCAGCACCAAGCGGTTGGTCGCGTTGTCATCAACGACGAGGACCCGCAGCCCGCTCAAAAGATCTTCATCCGGCGCAAACGATGCGACTGTTTCGGCGACGGGCAGCGGAAGAGTAAACCAGAAAGTACTTCCCTCGCCGGGGGTGCTGGTCAACCCGATCTGCCCTCCCATGGCCTCCGTCAGCCGACGTGAGATGGCCAGGCCCAGGCCGGTCCCTCCATAACGGCGGGTGGTGGAAGCATCGGCCTGGGCAAAAGATTCGAAGAGCCGCTGGTGGTCATCCGGGGCAATGCCGATCCCAGTGTCACGGACCTCAAAGCGCAGAGTGCTTCGTCCCGGTTCAGCCTCCAGGGCCGATACGCTGATACTCACTTCCCCGGTCTCGGTAAACTTCACCGCGTTGGAGGCCAGATTCAGCAGGACCTGCCGGATCCTGCCGGCATCCCCGACCAGTTGGGCAGGGACGTCCGGCTGGCAGTACGCGATGAGCTCCAGACGCTTGACCTGAGCGGCCTCGGCAAGAAGGGCGGCAGCTTCCTCCACCAGGGCTCTGGGATCAAAGCCGTCGGAATCAAGGTCAACCTTCCCGGCCTCGAGCTTGGAGAAGTCGAGAATGTCATTGATCAGGCTCAGCAAGGCTTCTGCGGCGCCCTTGACCCCCTGTGCATACTGCTGCTGCAGCTCATCAAGAGGCGTCTCAAGCAGCATCGCCGTCAGCCCCACCACGCCGTTCATCGGCGTGCGGATCTCATGGCTCATCGTTGCCAGGAACTCGGACTTCAGCCGGCTGGACTCGAGGGCAGCCTCGCGTGCAGCCATAAGTTCCTTCTCCGTACGCTGGCGCTCGGTGATGTCCTGCCCTATACTGCCGACGCCGTGGATACCGTTATCCCCCCGGATCGGGGACAACGTCACGGACATGGGCACCCTGCTCCCATCTTTGCGCACGCGAACCGTTTCGAAGCTCCGGATTTCACCGTCCTCGCGCACCGCTGCCATCTGGGCTTCTTCGTCCTCCCTCAGCTCTTCCGGGACCAGGACAGTAACGTGTTGGCCAATCATCTCCACAGCCCGGTAGCCGTAGATCTGCTCGGCGCCCGGATTCCAGCTGGTGACCACTCCCTCTGGGGTCTTGCCAACAATCGCGTCCACAGAAGAATTCACAATCGCTGCCAGGCCCTCAAGTTCAGCAGTCCGTTGGGCAACTTTCGCTTCCAGGCCATTGGTGAGGGTCACGTTTTCGAAGACAATCAGAATCTGGCGGGCGATGACCAGGACGAGAACCGTGAGCCCGGTCAGCAGCAGGAACGGGTCCCTGCCATCAGCCATGTCTGATGCGGAAAGCACAACTGCGCCGAGCACGGGAACGTAGGGCACCAGTTCCAGGGCCAGGCTGTACACACCCTTATCGGTCCGCGCGCCCATCTTGTGGGGGACCAGCCCCGCCAGCGCGACCAAAAGAAATGCAAGAATCCACCCGAGCGCCAGGGGCGTTCCAGTCACCCCGGTAACGCCGGTGAACGTCAGCCTCACATAGGTGCTGTCCGTGACGGCAAGAACAAGGAGGCCCCCGCCCAGGCACAGCCAGGGCAGGCGCTCCCCCGCCGGCCGGCGCATCGTAAGGACCAGCACCAGCGATGCCATCACAACATCCACGATCGGATACGCCAGGCCAGTGACCCGGCCGAGAATGTCGGGGCTTTCGGTGTTGTAAATGGGACCCAGGACGGTGGACCAACTGATGAACAACACTGCGCCGGCGATGACAGCGGCGTCCAGCAAAGTGCGCAGGAAAGCGACCCGGGACCGCTGTGCGAGGGGAAAGGAGAACAACGCCAGCGCCGCCGGGACTGCGTATCCGAGAAACGCCGCGTCAGCGGGCGACGGGAACGGATAGACATGGTCGCGGGTCAGGCCGTAAAAGGACCAAATGGACTGACCCGATGCCCAGACGCCGACGGCCAAAGCCATCAACCGCCACGCCCTGCCATTTTCCGGCTGGCGCCGGGCAGCACGCGCACAACTCGCAAGGGCACACAGGCAAGCCATAAGAATGCACAGGTCCCCTGCCGTCTGGGCTGCGGGGGAACCGGGATCAGAAACCAAAGCCGCAGTGAGCACACCCAATGCCGCGCCTGCTGCCAGCAGCACAGCCGATATCTTCCCCCGGTCCGGCGCTGACCACCGCCAGGCACTACCAGGCCCTGAAACCATGCTGATTCCTCCCCCTCGACCCGCATTCCGTTGCTGCCGGGCGGTCCAAGCGCACCCCGCACGGCTCCGAAACTACCGCTCCCACCTTGCCACGTCCCCCGAAGGAAAGGTGCAGGTATTGAGGCAGAAAAAGCACAGGATTTGCAAAGGAATCGCGGGCAGACCTTCCGCTGGCCGCAGGCTTTCTGTGCAAGAAGGACCGATGGGTCGCCAGCCACGCCCCCAGGACGTCCGCTCCATGGCGCACTCCGGGAGGCGTGACGAGGATGCCCGATTCCCACCCCTTATCCACACGCTCATCACCAGTTGATGTTGGCGCCCACGGAGGGGACCAACATCTGGTTGTGTCCAGGACTGCAGGCACTGGAGCCCGATGGAGGTATCTGACACCGCTACCCGCCCTGGTCCGCCGCGTCGTTGAAGCGGCTGGTCCCCTTGGCTTGCACACCAACGGGTGCCCTGGGAACCTGACTCGCCTTGATCCCTCCTGGCGCAGCTCGTCTAACTGCCTTCTGCCAGGTAGATACTAACCATCGTCCCGCCGGCCGGCCCGGGAGAGATCTCCAGCCTGCCCCCGTGCGCGGCGGCGATCCGTGCGCATGTGGCAAGGCCCAGGCCGGTTCCGGCGGGATCTCCTGGCCGGTGCAACCGGGTCAGAGGCTCCATGACCCGGCGTCGGTCCTCCTCAGCGATTCCTTTGCCGTTATCGGCGACCCGCACCACCACGCCGCCGGCGTTGGCTTCTGCCGACACGCGGATGACCGGTGGGACGCCGGGACGCCGGTAGGCTGCCGCGTTATGGATCAGGTTCTGCAACGCCACCCGCATCTGCACGGGATCAGCGGCGAGGACGAAGTCCTCGTACTCCACTACGGCGTCGGCGGCTTTCAACCCTTGGCTCAAGTCGGTGGTGACGTCACGCACCAGGTCCGCCAAAGACATCCGCGATCTTGACAATGACCCTCCGATAGAGGCGAACGCCAGCAGGTCATCGACCATGGAAAGCATCCTCCTGGCGCTGGCACCAATAATCTCCACATAGTCGCCCAGGCCCTGAGATTCCGTTTCCCCGTCCATCTCCGCCAACTCCACATATCCCAAGATGGAAGTCAACGGGTTACGGAGGTCATGGCTGACCCTGCCAGTAAACTCTGCAAGCCGCGCATTGCTGCCCCTGGCCTCGTTCAAAGCGTCGGCCAACTCCCCGTGCAGGGCCGTCACTCTACGGGCACCTAATAGCCGGGTGTGCAGGGCGAAAGGGTCAAGAGGCTTACTCACGTAATCATCCGCGCCGGCCTGCATGCCGGCGAGCACGTCTTCAGGAGCTCCGTGCGAGGTCAGCAACACCACGTACGTGTACGAATCGGTAGACGCTGCCCGGATTGCGCGGCACAATGCCAGTCCGTCCATGCCTGGCATGGCCAAGTCCGTGACCACCACCTCAGGCCGGTGCTCCCGGTAAAGCTGCCATGCGGCTTCCCCATCAGCCGCAACAATGCACTTGTGCCCGGACTTCTGCACGGCAGCCTGCGCAACCAGCAAGGACCCCTCATCATCATCGGCGACCAAGACGGTCATGGCATGCCCGGAGTCTAAGGATCTGTCGTCCTTCATGTCGTCTCCATCAGAGCACTTCCCTCAAAAGCGGCATCGTGAACGACATCCCCCGCTTCATGATCATCGAAACCACGCCCCACCTCCCGACACGCTCGTCAGGGCACCAACCGCTGACCTGCTCCACGAACAGGTTAACCGCTATCAGGGAGCCGGCGGCAACGAACCAGCCGTTTTGGCCGCCGTCACCGGCTTCAGCGCAGGCTTTGCCTGCCGGCGCCCGGCCAAAGAGCCCGGCCCCACCCTCCGAATTGTCGAACGGTCTTTACCGCAATCCATTAGAGTCAGACGGGATTACACCCCAACCTGACGGCAGGCGGCGGGTCCGAGCCGTCAGAGGTCTACCCGTTCAATGGTTTGGCTGGCGACGTATTTGTACTGACGGATTGTGTTGGCGAACTCCGTGAGCGTGGTATCCAGTCGTGAGAGTTCTTCGGCCGGGAGGCCGTATTTGGTGAATTCGGTGGTCGGCAAGGCGCGGTGACCCGTCATGGACGCAGCAAACATCTCGAGGTCGAGATGCGGGTCACGTCGCCGGCACAAGTCGATCAGCTGCCCCGGAGTGAACCGTTCACTGCTGATGATCGAATGCGCATCAAGGTAGTCCCGGGCGTAACCGCGAGAATAAACCGTCAGAAGTTTGGAAGCCGCCGAATCCTTCAGCGACATGACCGGCCCCAGATCCACGATCGCGGGCTTGTCCTCCCACCAGTCCAGGCCAAGGTCCATGACGACCGTCTTGTCGCCCTTGTCCACGGTCAGGCTGGCGAACGCCTGGTACTGGCGCGTGACCGCGGCCGTGTACCCGGCCGCTTCAAGGGCTGATTTCATCTTGTCCACGGACGCCGCGAACGTTTCAGGGGTGTGCCACCGGTACAGCGCGAACAGGTCGACGTCCTCTGACATCCGGGCGATCACGCCGTGTTCGGCCAGTGCCTGGCCGCCGGCGAGGATGAAGCCGTCATCGGCGAGAACGGACAGCGCTATTTCGGTGGCTGCGCGCTGAGCGTCGTCCACGAGGGATGCTCCCTGCTTTCACGGTGTTGGGGAAGCTGGGGGAAGGCCGTCTCCCAGAGGTGACGGCACCGGCTGGGCAGCCGCATCGAGGGCCACAGTGCAAGCAAGCGGCCGGCGTTTATGATCCCGCCCATCTCATCGACCGACCCCGAGTTCTGCAGCGTCAACTGGTACAGCGCGACGCAGCTTCCATCATCACCCGCGTCATAGACCCTGTCCGGTCCCCAGTCCACATGGATCGGCAGCCGGACGGTACCCGACGCCGGCCCTTTCAAATCCTCAAAGGCACCCGGGACCAGGTAGACGAGGGAATCAGCGATCGTATGCCGAGCCCCCGGCCCGTAAACATACTCCCGCAGCCCCGCCCGCACGCGTTCGGAAACGCTCGTACCTTCCCTGGCAGCCTTAGCCCGGGCCTGGTCCCACAAGTCGCCCTCAATACGGATCGTGTGCCTGGTAGTGCCGGCCGACATGGCACCCTCCCCCTCACTGCCTTCCTTGTTCCTCCGCTTTCAACGGTACAGGGTGTCATGACACAGAGGGAATGCTCTGCGAGCCGCAGTCTGCCCGGGAAACTGGGTTTGAGGCCTCCCGGAATCCGGAACTCTTGGGCATAAGGAGACGAAAGCCCCAATTTGATCCCTCACCGGGCTCTGACAGTCATGCGGCCAGCCTGGAGCCCTGCCATGAACACTCGTGGAGGCAGCAACAGGCAACGTCACAGCACGCAACAGGCTAACTCCGAACCCGGAAAAGGTCATGCAGTTCCCGCCCAGGTCGACCATGAATGAGCAGAACGCTCCCGTGCGCCCAAAGCCAGAGCGTAGAGTTCCTGATCCTGCTGGTGTGCAGATCGACCGGCGGTTAGGTCAAGGAGAGGGCTGCCGCGGCCCTCGCTGTTGTTTGTCCCCAGGCGTAGATTTAGTGGTCAGGTTGCACTTTGGTTCGTGGTTCGGTGAGGAGCCTGAGGTGGCTGGATGGAACGCAGACAATGCGGCTGGATCCATTGGCGAAGGGGCGGTCACCCTCGTCGCCGGGTCATCCTTTTGCATTTCCCTGCGTAACGGGGACATCTTCCCCTACCACCCGCACGGGGTTTTCTACCGGGACACCCGGATCCTGTCACGATGGTCCCTCACCGTTAACGGGCAGCCGGTGGAACCGCTGGGGGCGTGGACCCCTTCGCCCTACCAGGGCATCTACATGGGCAGGGCAGCGCGGGCTGATGGCCGCGCGGACAGCCCGCTCACTGTGGTGCGGAAACGCGAACTCGGATCCGGCATCGTCGAGGACATCACCATTCATAACTATTCGGTGCTCCAGGCCTCCTGCGAACTGGCCCTTGCCGTGGATGCGGACTTCGCGGACCTTTTCGAAGTCAAGGACGGCCGGCTCCAACGCAGCTGGGACGAAACAAGGACCGCCAAGGCAGGCATGCTTACTATCGACGGGACATGGCAGGAGACCAGAAAAGGGATCGTGGTTCGGATCCGAGACGCCGAGGTCACTACCGACGGCCTCCTCCTGCGAGTTGCCGTCCCCGCCCGCGGGCAGTGCAACATCCGGGCTACAGTGTTGCCGCTGCCAGCGGAAACTGAAATCGTTGAGGAATTGCCCACGCGCGTCCTTTCCGCCGAGATCATCTCGGCGCAGGCAGAGAGGCAGCGGGCTTGGGATGCACGGGTTCCCATGACCAGCGTCGAAAATCCGGCCGTGCAACGGAGCCTTGCCTGCAGTCATGACGATATCGGAGCCCTGCGACTGGTCGACCCCGACCACCCGGACCGGATGGTCGTCGCCGCCGGGGCGCCTTGGTTCATGGCGCTTTTTGGCCGCGATTCGCTGCTGACCTCATTCATGTACCTTCCCGTTGACGCGACGTTGGCCCTGGGTGCCCTGCAGACACTGGCCGACCGGCAAGGCAGGAAAGTGGACCCGGTAACCGAAGAGCAACCGGGCCGTATCCTGCATGAGGTCAGGCGCGACGTCGGGACCGGCCTGGCCCTGGCAGGCGGGTCGGCCTACTACGGAACGGTGGACGCCACCCCTTTGTTTGTCACGCTGCTGGGTGAAGCCAGGCTCTGGGGATTGCCGGCCGACGATATAGCCGCGCTCGTGCCCCACGCCGACCGCGCCCTGGAGTGGGTCCGGGACTATGGCGACCGGGACGGCGACGGGTTCGTTGAGTACGAGCGGCTCAATGACCAGGGCCTGGTCAATCAGGGCTGGAAGGACTCCTGGGACGGCATTAATTTTGCCGACGGCCGGCTCGCCGAACCACCGATCGCTTTATGCGAGGTGCAGGGCTACGTCTACAGCGCCCTCACAGCCCGGGCACGGATAGCGTACGACGACGGCGACCAGGCCCTCGCCCTCGATCTGCGCCACCGCGCCGAACGGCTCAAGAAACAGTTCAATGAGCAGTTCTGGTTACCGGAACGCGGATACTACGCAGTCGCGCTCGACCGCGAGAAGAGACCGGTGGACGCCTGCGCATCGAACATGGGCCACTGCCTGTGGTCAGGCATAGCCGACGCCGACAAAGCAGCACACGTTGCCCACCGGCTCCTGTCGCCAGAGATGTTCAGCGGCTGGGGGGTTCGCACCCTCGCCACCGACATGGGCGCCTACAACCCCGTTAGCTACCACAACGGCTCAGTCTGGCCGCACGACAACGCGCTCATCGTGGCAGGACTGATGAGGTACGGCTTTGTCAAGGAAGCCCAGCAGATCACCACGGCGCTGATGGACGCGTCCGAACATACAAACAACCGCCTCCCGGAACTGTTCTGCGGATTCAGCCGGTCCGAGTGCCCTGTGCCCGTCCCGTACCCGACCGCCTGCAGTCCCCAGGCGTGGGCATCAGCGACACCGGTGATGCTCGTACGCACCCTGCTGGGCTACGCACCGGACATCCCTGATGGCCGGTTCTGGATGCAGCCGGCACTGCCGCCATCGTGGGGCACCCTTCGCAGCGAGAATCTGCCCCTGAACGGTGGCCGCGTCACGATCGACGTGACCGGGACCCGGGTGAACGGCGTGGAGGGGCTGCCCTCCGGTGTGGTCTTCCGGAACGGGACCCGGCCACAGACCTGGAACTTCACCCCGTCCTGACCTGCCGTCACCGGCGCGGTCAAGACACCTGCGGGACCGGAACGACCACACCCGGGCTCACCTGGGATGGGCGAGCCGCTGCCCATCTCCGTCTTCGCCGGCTTGCCGAAGCCGCTCATCGTTGCGCTGACGAGTTCCCGGGGTCGGCGTTTGAGCCGTCGGGAACTTTGCGCCGCCGTCCCTGGCCTGGCGAGGATCCCCTGACCGGCGGCACGCAGTATCCAGGCCGACGAAGAGCCCCGCCGGATGGGCACAAGGCGGGGCACCGCTGGTGGTTCGGCCCCTCCGCCTGATGGGCCGCCATGCCGCGGGGCGATGAGAAGCCAGAGGAACGGCATTGCTGCTCCACGCGCCGCCGGCGATACCCTGGGCAGGCACGGGACCGGCAGGATGGTGCTGTGACAATGCGCGCCGCAGGTAAAGATCCCGCCAAGCGGCGGTAGGAGGACGGGATGCGCATTTGCATTCCTTCACCGACACCGATCCCCACGTTCGCCTGCGCACCATTAACGGCCACGTGCGTGAGCCCCGGCGCTGGATGCCCGAAGACCTGTTGGACAACAACGACGACGACCTGTCGGAGACCGCCTGGCCCCTGGGCGAGGTCCTCTCCCCCGAGACCGACCCCTTGTTCTACGGATACGACTTCGGCGACTCCTGGGTCCACCGCCTCGACGTCGTTGACAGCCTGCCCAGGCAAGCCGACACCCCGCCGGCGCGGCTCCTGGACGGGGCGCGGCGGGCCCCGTTGGAGGATTCCGGCGGGATCGGCGGCTACCAGGACCTCCCCGACGCCCTCGCGGACCCCGACCACGAGGATCATGACGACCCGGGGGCCAGGGTCGCCTGGACGGCCGGGCCATGGCTGGAATTTGATCCTGAACAGCTGGCCCGCGCCCTGGCGCACCGCCGCCGGCATGATTTTGGCCGCAACGCGACCCTGCTGCTCCTGCTCGAAATCGCCGCGGGCAAACGAACCGGATGGGACGACTACCTTGAGGCCGTCTGCTTCGGACTCGCCGCTCTCGGCTGGAGGAACCACAACAGAACAGAACTCGAACGAAGAACCGTCCAAGCACTCCTCACTGAACCCCTGGAAGTACTCCTGACCCCTGGCGTCTTCGACGACCGGCTCGAGCCAGAAACAACAAGCGACGTTCCAAACGGAAGAGCCTTCGCCCGTGCCGCCCTTCACTCATAACTCATGCGCTGCCGGAAAGGAGGCTCTCTCTCCGGCGCGGCGCCACCTTGACCGAAGACCGGTTGTTGGTGTTCCGTCAAGGCCGTTATGGGGCCTCACGTGTCCGATGCCGCCTTGAGCGTTAGTGCTTGCCTCAGGTAGCCGTGGCCGACTGTCTCGTAGGCGATGACTGTTACCGCAGGGGCGAAGGCCAGGACGAGGAGGGACCAGGGGACGGAGAGGCCGAGCGCTGCGCCGGCGATGGTGAGGATGATGACGCCTGCGGTCCCACCCAGAAGCACGAGGTGTAGCGGATCCTTCTGGCACAGGAAGATCGAGCCGATCGTGTAGAGCGCGAGGATGAAGATCGCGACCGGGACCGTGACGGTCAGGACCGTTGCTGTAGGCCCCAGCTTTGTCATGTCCTCGAGGAAGTACGCCGCGACGTGCAGGCCGGCGCCGGTTGCCGCGATCGATCCGAACAGCACGAGGTGACCGAGTCCCCACAGTGTCGATCGGTCTCGGTGCTGTGCGAGTACATCACCCCACGGCACAACGAAGTACATCCACCACAGGCTGACCGTGAGACCGATGCCGGCGACCGCGAACAGTCCCGCCTCGAAGGTCCAGCCGTGCTCGTTGTGGACGAGCGCGTCGAGGACGCTGACCGTGCCGAAGATCGACTCTCCAAGGGTGATGAGCAGCAGTAGGCCGTGTCGTTCCGCGATGTGGCGGGCATTCCACGGCGTTGGCCTGTGCCGCTCGGCCATGACCGGACCAAGCAGCTCGAGAGCCAGCAGGGGAGCGCCGGCGACAACGAACGCCCACAGGGGCAGTTGCAACAAAACGAGAGTCAGCCAGCCGGCTTGCGCCAGACTGATGGTCCGGATGTACCTGTATGCCGCGGGTGCGCGCTCCGGGTCGTGGCGAGCGACCAGGGACCAGAGCACCACCATGGGCAGGCGCATCACGACGTATCCGATGACCATCACTCTGACATCGATCGGCCCGCCTTGGTCAAGGGATTCGAACAGCTCCTCCAGTCCCAGAGTCCAGACGATCACGCCGACCATTTGCAGCAAGGTGGCGATGCGGAATAGCCAGTCGTCGGTGTCGTACGCCGAGGCGAACCAGGAGTAGTTCATCCAGGCCCAGACGACCGCGAGTACGGCGATGGAGAAGCCTGCGATGGCCGTGGCGAGATGGCCTTCTGCCAGGTAGTGCGCGAGGTGGTTCGCAGCCGTACCGAAGGCGACGACGAAAGTCAGGTCGTACAGCAGTTCCAGCGGCGTCGCGGTCCGGTGCGCCTCGTTCTGGTCACGCCCGGACAGCGGCCGCCGGCGACGGCCGCTGTGTCGAGTGTCGAACATCGGTCAGCCCACGCTCGAGGGACGCTTGTCGCTCCAGTCGATGACGAGTTTGCGGTCGCTGAAGCGCCACTCGCCGTCGTACCGGACGAAGGTGTCGAGGTAGCGGATCGAGAGGACCAGCAGGACCCGCTGGCCGTTCTCGGTCCACAAGTGGTGCGCGAGGCAGTAGGACTCGCCTGTGGCGGTGTCGCCGTCGACGTTGATCGTACTCTGCCCGTTGAAGTGGGTGGTGATGTCGTATGTCTGCAGAATCTCGAACGACTTGGCGAGTGCGGCCTTCCCCTGGATGACTTGCATGGGCTCGGTCGATCCCGGATCGCCCGGATACACTGCGACCTTCCCGTCGGGGGTGAAGAGCTCGGCCTGCTGCTGGCGGAGGCGGCGGTCGGCGAAGTGTGCCCAGCCGTCGACCAGAGCGCGGATCGCCTGGTGGTCTGAAACGGTGGTCATGCGTTAGTTCCCTCGAGCTGGCTCGTGATGACAGTGGGTGCGGCGCCGGCCCGGCGGAGCCGCCGGCGGAGCATCCAGGCCTGGATGACGAAGAACGCACCGCCGGCGGCCGCGTACAGCATGAGCGGATCAAGCGCGGCTACGCCACGGATGAGGAAGATTCGGGTTTGCAAGAGGGACCTCCGGTCGACAGTAGGGCTGGTTATCACGGGACGGAGTAGCCGCCGTCGACGGGCAGGGCGATGGCGGTGACGAAGCTGGCTTTGTCGGAGAGCAGCCAGAGCACGGCGTCGGCGATCTCGGCGGGCCGCGCGATGCGTCCCAGCGGGTGCGCGGCGCTGAGCGACTCTCGGGTGGCCGGATCCAGTGCCGCGATGAGCTGGGTATCGACCAGGCCGGGAGCGACCGCGTTGATGCGGATTCCGTGGGGTGCGACCTCGAGGGCGGAGCTCTTGGTCATCGCGATTTCGGCGGCCTTGGTGGCGGTGTAGCCGGAGAACCCGGGGACGCCGAGCAGCCCGGCGCCGGAGGACATGTTGACGATCGCGCCCGATCCTTGCGCGACCATTGCCCGGAGCTCGTACTTCATCGACAGGAACACGCCCCGGACGTTGAGGGCGATCATGTGGTCGAGCATCTCGGTGGAGTAGTCCGTGGTGAGCTGGTACTCGCCGTCGTACCCGGCGTTGTTCAGGGCGAGGTCGAGGCGGCCGTTCTCGGTCGCGGCCGCGATGGCGTTCTCGACCTGCGCCTCGTCGGTCATGTCGGCCACGACGAACCGGGCCGAGCCGCCGTCGGCCTCGATCAGGCGAACGGTTTCCTTCAGGGTTTCCTCGGTGCGGCCGGTGACGGTCACCAGTGCTCCTTCGGCCGCCAGTGCCAGGGCGCTGGCGCGCCCGATCCCGCTGCCGCCTCCGGTGATGAGCGCGGACTTGCCCGCAAACTGCTTGGTCATGTGAGTTTTTTCCTTTCTCTGCAGGGGGTGTCAGAACTTGGCAGCGGTCGGGTTGACGACGATCTCGCTGACGTCGACGTCGGCCGGCTGGGCGATGGCGTAGCCGATAGCTCCGGCGATGGCCGAGGGGTCGATGCCGATCGTTTCCGCGGTCTCCCGGGCGCCCTGCCGGGTGTCGGGGTCGCCGCCGATGGTGGTGAGTTCGGTAAGGGTGAAGCCGGGGCTGATGATGGTGACGCGGATGTCGCTGGTCTCCTGGCGCAGGCCTTCGGACAGGGCGCGAACGCCGTACTTGGTCGCGCTGTAGACGGCGCCGGTCGGGTAGACCCGGTGACCGGCCGTCGAGGCGACGTTGATGATCTGACCGGACTTCTGCTCGTTCATCACGGGAAGGACCGCGGCGATGCCGTGCAGCACGCCGCGCAGGTTGACGTCGATCATCTGGTTCCAGTCCTCGACGCGCAGGGCCTCAACGAGGGAGAGCGGCATGACACCGGCGTTGTTGACCAGTACGTCGATCCGCCCGTGCCGCTCCAGAGCACCGGCGGCGAAGGCCTTGACGCTGTCAGGGGCGGTGACGTCCAGTTCGGCGTACTCGGCCTGGTAACCGGCGTCGGTCAATTCCTTGACGAGCAGTTCGAGGCGATCAACGCGCCGGGCGCCGAGTACGACAAGGTGGCCCGCGGCTGCCAGGTGACGGGCGGTCGCTTCACCGATGCCGCTGGAGGCGCCGGTCACGAGCACGATCTTAGGGTTCTGCATTGTGGGGTGTCCTTATTGGTGTTGGGGTTCCTGCCAGGGATTCCTGACACCATCCAGATAACCAAGCGCGCGGAAGCCCAAGAAGGGGTGCGCTTTTCCCGGGGTACGGGCTACAGGGGGCCCGGCAGACCCCCCTCAGCCCGGTGGCCGCGCTAGCCTGATAGTTATGAACCAGTCCGTTCCCGAGACCGATCTTCGGGAATTCCTGCGGACCCGGCGGGCACGGATCACGCCGCAGGAAGCGGGTCTGACCGCGTTCCCGGGGGTCCGGCGGGTTCCCGGCCTGCGGCGCGAGGAAGTCGCCCAGTTGGCCGGCGTCAGCCTCGACTATTACGTACGCCTGGAGCGCGGCCGCAGCGCGTCTGTCTCGGACGCGGTCCTCGAGGCGGTGGCCAGGGTCCTCAAACTCGATGACGACGAACGCGAGCACCTGTTTGCGCTGGCCCGACCGGGCCGACCGGCGCCGCGCACGGACACGCCTGAGCCTGCGCGACCCGGCCTGCTGCGTGTGCTCGACAACATCACCAACATCCCGGCCCTGCTACTGAGCCATCGCCTGGACGTCCTTGCCACGAACCACCTGGCCCGCGCGCTCTATCTCGACTTCGACGCGCTGCCAGTCGAGGCCAGGAATATCGCCCACTACCTGTTCCTCAATCCCGCCGCACGCGATCTCTACGCCGATTGGCCCGAAACAGGCCGGGAGATCGTCGGCATGCTGCACTTCCAGGCGAGCCGCCATCCACACGACCCCCAGTTACCCCGGCTGATCGGACAGCTGTCATCCGGCGACCCTGACTTCCGTCGCTGGTGGGCCAACCAGGACATCTTCAAGCCCCGCCACGGCTCCAAGCACTACCGCCATCCCCTGGTCGGCGACCTGATCCTCGGCTACGAGTCCTTCACGCCCACCGGCGATCCCCACCAGACACTCGGCCTCTACACCGTCGAAACCGGGTCACCGTCCGAGCACGCACTGAGCAAGCTGGCCATGAGCGCAGAACGACCATGAAGTGGCCGAGACGGAGACCTCGGCAAAATTGGTCTCCGGCTCGGCCGGTCGTGGTCAGGAGGCCGGGATGACGATGTGTTCGACGTCGGCCGTGCAGTGACTGGCACCCATCCGGGCTGCCGCCCGCGCCCGCTTGTCATAGGGCCGGTTACCGGCGTTCAAGCAGAGGGAGATGCAGTAGCTGCGGGAACTCCCGCCCAAAGGGAATTCGACACTCACCTTCGTTATGGCGTGCGATCCCCCGGGCCCCGGACCGAGCCGAAACGCGCTATGCGCGGCGGTGGATGGACTTGTAGCTTAGGTAGGCGCTCAGGCCTTCTTTCCCGTACTCCGTACCGAGGCCGGAGTTGTGCCGGCCGCCGAACGGCGCGGCATGGTTGGAGGCGAAGAAGTTGATGCCTACGGAGCCGGTGTCCATCCGGTCAGCAACAGCGAGGGCGGCCTCAGGATCCTGTCCGAACACGAGCCCACCCAGACCGAACTCGGTGTTGTTCGCCAGTGCAACTGCCTCGTCAACGTCCTTGTATTTCAGGATGCAGATTACCGGGCCGAAGATTTCCTCGCGGGATATCCGCATCGCGGGTGTAACGTCAGCGAATACGGTGGGTTCCACGAAGTAGCCGCCTTCCAAGCCCCCGCCCAGCGAGGCGGCACGTCCTCCGGTCGTGGCGCGGGCGCCTTCTGCAAGGCCCGATTCAACGTATTCCAGCACGGTCCGGTATTGGGCCTCGGTGGCGCACGGCCCGAACACGGTGCCGGGATCCAACGGGTCCCCCTGCTTTCCGGCGGCGATTGTGGCCGTGACCATGTCCACGACTTCCTCGTAGCGGCTCGCCGGAGCCAGGATGCGGGTGGAGATGTAGCAGGTCTGCCCGGTGTTCCGCATGCAGGAGCGAATCAGCACCTTGGACATGGCGTCCAGGTCAGCATCCGGAAGCACGATGGCACTGGATTTTCCGCCGAGCTCCAGGGTGACGGGGCGCAACAATTCCCCGCACGCAGCAGCGATTTTCCGGCCCACAGGCGTGGAGCCGGTGAAGGCGACCTTGTCTACGCCCGGGTGCCTGACCAGCGCGTCACCGAGCCGCCCGGAGCCTGTGACCAGGTTGACCACGCCTGCCGGAACGCCGGCGGCGGCCACCGCGTCGATGACGACACGGAAAGACAGCGGGGTGGGCGAAGCAGGCTTGATCACGACGGTGCATCCGGCCAGCAGCGCAGGTGCGAGCTTGATGACCACCAGGTTGATGGGATAGTTCCACGGCGCGATCAGCGCGCACACTCCCACAGGGTCGCGCCGGACTACGGATTCACCGCCGCCGTTGGGGAAGGGGCGGACGTCCTCGTGCTCCAGGTACGCGGCGAGCGTGGCGAAGTAGCGGAAGATACCGGCGGCGTTGGCCGCAGCCCCGGCGGATTCGGAGACCGGTGAGCCGTTTTCCAGTGAGTTGGTCAGGGACAGCTCATTGGCGCGTTTTTCCAGTTCCTCGGCAATGCGCACCAGGTACTCTGCCCGTTCGGACGGGGTTAGCCGGTGCCACTCGCCCTTGAAGGCTCGCTGGGCGGAGGCTACTGCGGCGTCCAAGTCTTCGGGAGTTCCGTCCGGCACTGATCCCCAGACTTGTCCTGTGGCGGGGTCGGTGACTGGGTTGCGGCCGGTGCCGCTGGACGGAGTCCAGGCCCCGTCGATGAAGATGTCGTCCACATGGGTGTACGGCAGGGACAGGCCCGCCCGGGCGGCAAGGGCTGGAGCGTCGTGCGTGGCTGCGGTCATCGGATGACTGCCGTCTTGAGCAGGGCGTTGGAACGGTTGAGGTCCGCGGTGGCCATATCTAGGGCGGCTTGGGTGATGAGTTCGGGCACAATCTCGGTGGCCAGCCTGTCGGTGTAAGTGGCCGGATCCATGCCGAACCACGACGAGGCCAGCGCGATTCCGGCATGGTCGAAGCGCCACAGCCTGTCAGCGTCGCGCATCAGTGCATCCTCCAGGGAACGGGCCACCGGGCGCGTGTCATGCCCGTCGATAATTTCACACACGCGTTCCACAAAAGCCGGAGAATATCCCAGCCCAGGGAGCACCCGGCGTGCCACGCTGCAGCCCTGCACCTCATGTTCAAACCGAATGGCTGCCTTGCGCCAGTCTCCGGCGAAACCCTCGGAAATGATGCGGGATTCATCAACGTGGGCCCAGCCTGTGTCATGCAGCAGGGTGGCAACCCGCACCAGTTCGGCATCGGCACCGGGGTAGGCCCGGCACAGCCGTTCGGCGAAAGCCAGCGAAATCGGCAGGTGGATGTCGTTGCCGCGGGTCCGGGTCTCGTGGACAACGGCCTTCCACAGCGCGTCGAGCTCTTCAAGGGCGGCCGGCGTGGTGCTGATGGGGGTGGTGTCCACCGGGCCGGGCGCCGGGACTGGCCGGAGGCTGTACTCGGCGTCGAAGGCCTGGGCCAGCACATCCGTTTCAGCGGCCGGGTCGGCTGGGGCGACCGGAGTCTTGGGGGTGCTCATAGTGCTCCTTGGGGGTGGGCCAACCTGCTGTCTGAGTGCAGTTAGCTGTCCGTGGTGATGGTCTTGAGGGGTGTGGCGGTCTCGGCAGCGGCGTGGGCGGGGATGTTCTGTCCTTTGGCCAGTGCGTTCTTCACGGCCATGAAGTCCAGTGGCGCGTTGACGCAGTCAGCGGCGATGATCTGGCCCTGCCGGTAGTAAAGGACGGTGAACTTTCCGCGTTCCTGACCTCGCCGGACAACGGTCTGGTCGTAGCCGTTGCAGAGGCCCGCGATCTGCAGCTTCAGATCGGCCTGGTTGGACCAGAACCACGGTATCCCGGCGTACTCCTCTCGCCTGCCCATGAGTGAGTAGGCGGCCACTTTGGCGTGCTCGATGGCGTTGTTGACGCTTTCCAGCCGGATCCGTTCGCCCGGATCCGAACCGGGGACGGGGTTGGGCATGTTGGCCACGTCCCCTGCCGCAACGGTGGTGCCGTCAGAGGCCAGCGCGAACCGGTCCACCACCACCCCGTTCTCCACTGCCAGGCCCAGCTGTTCGGCCAGGTCGGTGTTGGGGATGACGCCGATTCCAATCAGCACAATCTGGGCTGGCAGCACCGTGCCGTCATGGAGTTCGACGGCGGCAACTTTCGTGCCGCTGTCGTTCGCGGTGAAGCGTACAGCACTGGTGTTGAGCCGGATATCCAGACCGCGGGAGCTGTGCGTCTGCAGGAAGTACTCGGCAGTCTCCTCCCCCACCGCCCGGCCCACCAGCCGCGGACCGAACTCGAGAACGGTGACGTTCTTGCCCATTTTCTGCAGGCTGGACGCGGCCTCCAGGCCGATGAACCCGCCGCCGATCACCACCACGTCCGTGGCGTCACGCACCCGGGCCTTCAGGGCCAGTGCGTCGTCGGCGTTGCGCAGGTACAGCACACCGTCGAGGTCCCCGCCGTCAATTTCCAGCCTGCGGGCGCGTGCACCCACGGTCAGGGCCAGCCGACGGAACGGGAACTGCCGGCCGGAGGACGCATGCGCCACCCCGGAACCGTCCGTTTCCTTGTCGATCCGGACGATGTATTCGCCCTTGACCAGCTCCACATCATGCTCGGTCCAGTACTCGTTGGAGCGGAATATCAGGGACTCGCTCTCGACCGTTCCTTGGAGGAACTCCTTGGACAGTGCGGGGCGTTGGTAGGGGCGGTGGTCCTCGTCCCCGAGCAGTGTGATGTGTTCATCGAAGCCGAGGGCGCGCAGGGATACCGCAAGCTGAACGCCTGACTGGCTCGCGCCGATGATAAGCAGGCCGGTGCGGGTGCGGGTTTCGCTGCCGGATATGCTCTGTTCCGCCGCCACTGTGGTGCCCATTTCTACACCTGTGTTTCCGGGGTGGTGATGAAAAGTTCGGAGCTTTCGGTGAGGCGGAGCTGGCAGGACAACCGGGAGTTCTTCTCGCGGTCCACGGCGGTGCCATAGAGCATCTCGTCCTCCATGTCCTCCATCGGAGGCAGCTGTTCGAGGCAGTCCTCCCGGACGAAGACGTGGCAGGTGGCACAGGACAGCGAGCCGCCGCACTCGGCCACGATTCCGGGAACGCCGTTGCGCACGGCGGTTTCCATGACCGAGTCGCCGGGGTTGCCCTGGACGTCGCGGACAGCACCTTCGGCGTCAGTGAAATGAACCGTTGGCATGGGGTTCTCCTTGGGGGTTGAAGTCGGTTTTAGGGGTGGGGCAGGGGCTAGATGAACTGCCGGCCACCGTCGACCACCATGGTTTGGCCGGTGTAATACGAGCTGTCGGGTCCGGCGAGAAACAGCGCGGCTCCCACGATGTCCTCAGGCTGGCTGGCCCGTTTGATGGCACCGCGGTCCACGCCGTAGTTCTCGGCGTTCTCCATCAGCCCGTAGCTGGCCTCAGTAAGCGTGAAACCCGGGGCGATCGCGTTGACCGTGATTCCCCGCCGGCCCAGTTCCTTGGCCATGACCCGGGTCAGGGCCACCACGCCGCCCTTGGAGGCCACGTAGTGCAGCCACTGCTCGGAACCGCTGTAAATGGTGGCGCTGGAGAGGTTGATGACGCGCCCGCCCTCGGGCAGGTATGGACTCGCGGCGCGGGTCACCAGCCAGGGGCCTTTGAGGTTTACGTTCATGACCAGGTCCCATTCCGCGGGATCGATGTCCTCAAACGGGCTGCGTGTCACCGCCGCGTACACCGCGGCGTTGTTTAGCACGACGTCGATGCTCCCGTTACCGAACTCCGCACAGCTTTTCGCCAGGGCCTCTGTGGAGTCGACATTGGTGACGTCCGCGGAGAAGGCAGCCGCGTCGGCGCCGCTTTCGCGGACGAGTTTCGCGGTCTGTTCAGCGCCCTCGAGATTGATGTCCGCTACTGCCACCCGGTACCCGTGGCCGGCAAAGCCGAGCGAAAATGCCCGGCCCAGCCCGCCGGCGGCACCGGTGATGAGGACGGTTTTTCCCGCTTCTTGCCCGGTTGCGGGCACAGTCTCTTCAGACATGGCTGTGGCTGTGGGCGCCGGGGCCGGTGACCAGCAGCTCGTCCTCGGCGTCAAGGATCTCGACCGTGCCCTTGGTTCCGTCCACGCGCAGCCGCTGGCCGGTCTTGATGGTGGTGGAGGCGGATCCGGTGCCGGTGACGGCCGGAAGTCCGTACTCGCGGCACACGATCGCGGCATGGCTCATCATTCCGCCGATGTCGGTGACCGTGGCCTTGATCTTTCCAAAGATCGGCCCCCAGGACGGTGCGGTGACGGTTGCGATCAGGATCTCCCCCTGCCGGACCTCCGAAAGCTGGTCAGCATCGTGGACCACGCGGGCCAGGCCTTCCACCACGCCGGGTGACGCGGCCATGCCGCGCAGGCCGCCGCCTTCAACCGCTTCGCCGGCGCCCAGCCATTGCTGGACCTGCTCGGTGGTGATGCCCCAAAGCATCCGGGTGAACGGTTCGGTGATGGATTCCGGCGGGGTGTTCAGGGCCGGGGCGGGGCGGGCTGTCTTGAGGGCGTCCACTATGCCGCGGCGGCGCTCGATCTCTTCGGGCCAATAGTCCGGGCCGATGGGCTTGGCCCCCACGCCCCAGCCGGTGACCAGGTCAAAGAGCGCGTCCCGGACCTCGTTGCGGCCCAGGTACAGAAGGTCGTCGGGCTCGGTCCAGAAGCCTTCGGCATGCAACATGCGGGACAGTTCGCGGATCTTGCGCCAGAAGACACCCATGGTCCAGTGCTCGATGTAGAAGTTGTGGTTCTCCACGTACGGGTAGGCGGTGGCCGCCAGCCCACGCTTGGCGTCGAAGATAGCCTGGTTTTCGCCTTCCAGCAGGTCGCGGTATTCCTCGACAATCCGGTCGCGTTCGGCGATAAGGGCTTCAACGGGGCGCATGATTTCCTGGCCCTCGTCCAAGCGGCGGATGTAGTCCGCGATGTAGCCCAGTGGAATTTCCTGGTGCTCATTCCAGTACTTGTCGTGGCCGTAGAAGCCGTTGCCCACGGTGAAGTTGAACCACGGGTCCTTGGCCCCCTCGTACTGGGCCATCCACTTTTCCCCGCCGGGGGCGGACGCGATGGCACCCAGGGTGGCGTCGACGTCGTCGGTGTTTCCGAAGTGGGCCTGCAGCCCAAGTTCCACGGCGAGCTTGGCCAGCTGCTTGAGCTCGTCGTCCGGGCGGAACAGTTCCATGTCGACGCCCTGCACCATGGCCGCGATCGACTGGTCCGGAACGTTGGGAAAAACCTGCTTGCAAAAGTTAAAGAAGTCCAGGTAGGCAATGTAACCGAGGTTCAGGAACTCGAAGTGGTACTGCCAGTTTTGGTAGGCGAGCTGGATGAGACGGTCATAGTTTTCCAGCAGCTTCTCAGAGCCGTCCTTGCCCTTGCCCGCGACGATGTCCTCCATGGGGACAAGGTCCGGGAGCTTGGGGAAGGAGATGGTTTCCATCTCCGCAATGGTGCCCTTGACCTTGATGTGCCAGTCCTTGAGCAGCTGTTCCCAGTTCTGGAAGTAGTGTCCCACCCGTTGCTCAAACAGGGGCACGCGGGCGGCGATCTGGTCCTGAGGCACGGGGATGGGCGACATGTAGAGGTAGCCAAGGTGGATGCGGAATTCGATGCCGTTGGCGTTGGGGATCATCAGGTGCCGGGCGTTGTACTGGCCCAGGCATTTGACCGCGAATTCGCCGCCGATGGTCTCAAAAGGCTTGAAAACCGTGGGCCAGTGCTGGCTGTCGCAGAACCAGAACTTCGCGTCTTCCTGCTCCTTGAGCTTGTCCTGGAAGACCAGATAGTAGGGGTAGATCTTTTCCCAGCCCTCGGCCCCGGCGGGAACCGGAAGCGCGGAGGGTTTGGGGAAGGACTTGAGGGTCATGGCGGTCCTTTCAATGGGCTCGGCGTTGAGCCTTGGTGCGTGGAGTCTTGCTTGAGGAGCTTGAGGAGCTTGGGGAGTGTCGGTGTCTTAAACGGAGGGCTTGAGCAGGGATGCGGTGATGCTGCCGAGGCTGAAGCCGCCGGCCGCGGGGGTGGTGGGGCTGGAGATTCCGCCGAAGTAGCCGCCCGGGGTGGCGGTGGGCTGTGCGGCCGGTTTGGAGGAGTGTACGGTCTCCGGGCGGCTCTGCAGCAGCAGGAGGTTTTCGCCGTCGGGCAGGTCCGAATCCAAGGCCCATTCGATGTCCTGGGGGCACTTGTAGTGCTTTTCGGCCTGCTTGGCCATCTGGGCGACCGCGGTGAGTTCGGTGCCGGTGAGGCTGCGGCGGCTGCGGCGGTCGGCGTCGACCTCGCGTTCGATGAGCCGTTTGGCGCCGGGGTCGGGAACCAGTTCGGCGTGCTTGTCGCCGAGGTGTTCGTTCACGACGGCGAGCGTGACCTTGTCCAGGACGATGTTGTCCGGCGTGACCTGGCCCGAGACGACCATTTCGCCCACACCGTAGGAGGAATCGATGGTGATCTTGGAGCGGTCGCCATTGGTGGGATCCATGGTGATGGCGACGCCGGAAACGCGGGAGTTGACCATCTTCTGCACGACGACGGCCATGGAGAGTCCCTGGTCGGGGATGTTGTTCTTCAACCGGTAGATGATGGCGCGGGAAGTGTAGAGGGAGGCCCAGCACTGGCGGATGTGCTCGGTGGCAGTCTTGACGCCGTCGAGCCAGAGGTAGGTGTCCTGCTGGCCTGCGAAGGAGGCGTCCGGCAGGTCTTCCGCGGTGGCGCTGGAGCGGACGGCCACCGGGACGGGGGCGTCGAAGCGGTCCATGAGCGACTTGTAGGCGGCGATGGTCTGATCGCGCAGGGTTTGGGGCACCGGGCGGGAGCAGATGTCCTCGCGGATGGCGGCGGAGACCTGGTCCACCCGAGCGGTGTCCTCGGGGTCCAGGTCGGCGAGCAGCTGGTTGATTCTTGCCGTGATGCCGGCCTCGTCCATGAAGGCGTCGAACTGGGCGGTGGTGACCACGAAGCCGGGCGGGACGGGCATGCCCGCGGAGGTCATGGTGACCAGGGATGCGCCCTTGCCGCCGAGGTTTTCCAGTTTCGGCTCGATTCCGCCGTCGAAAAACTGGATGTAGTCGTTGCTTTCCATGGTTTTTAGGCCTTCCAGGTGACGGGGACGGTTTCGGGGACGCGGAAGGAGAGGTTTTCGCGGAAGTCGATGGATTCCGGGTTCTCCAGCTGCAGCTCCGGGGCGAGCCGGGCCACTTCCTCGAGCGCGATTTTGGCTTGGAGTTTGGCGAGCATGTTGCCCAGGCAGTAGTGGATGCCGAAACCGAAGGAGAGGTGCTCGCGGGCGTTGGGACGGGTAATGTCGAAGTCCTCGCCGGCTGCGAACTTGCTCTCGTCGCGGTTGGCCGAGCCCATCAGGAGCAGCAGCTGGGCACCTTCGGGAATCTTTACCCCGTCCACCGTTGTGTCCTTGAGGGCCTTGCGGCGCCAGCCGACGATTGATCCCGCATAGCGCAGGACCTCATCAATAGCTCCGGGGATCATCTTGGGCTCCTCAACCAGCTGCCGCCACTGCTCGGGGCGTGCAAGGAGCTCACGCAGGGCGTTGGAGATCAAGGTCGTAGTGGTTTCGTGGCCGGCGAAGAGCAGGCTGTAAAGCACGGAAGCGATCTCATGGTCGGAAATCTCAGCGCCATCCTGCTGCGCTTTGACGAGGTCTCCGGTGAGGTTGTCTCCGCCCTCCTCGTGCGCCACCTTGACCAGGCGCAGGCATTCCTGCCAGTACTCCACCAGATTGTGGGCGTGGGGGACCTGCTCCTCATCGCTCAGGTCGCCCCAGGTCATGGCCGCCCGGGAATCGCTCCAGCGCTTGAAAGTGTCCACCTGCGAGACGTCCGCACCGATCAGGGTCAGGATGGTAATGGTAGGGACGTCGTAGGCGAGGTCTTTCACGAGGTCACCGCGGCGTTCCGGCCGGGAGAGCATCTGTTCGATCAGGGTGACAACATTCTGCCGAATGAAGGGTTCCAGTGCCTTGTAGCGTCGGGGGGTGAACGCTTTCTGAACCACCGCGCGGATCCGGGTGTGCTCCGGCGGGCGCCGGGCCGAAAGGCCCGAATAGGCGGTAAACCCGCCGTCTTCCATGATCTTTTTTGCAGCGGGGCCCCGTTCCCGGACCGGCGCCTGGGCGTTTTCGCTCGAGAACGTCTCCCAGTCCTCGAAGACAGCCTTGACGTCGTCATAGCGGGAGACGACGTAGAGGCCGACGCGCTCATCGAACATGACGGGCTGTTCCGCCCGGAGTTCGGCGTAGGCCGGGAAGGGGTCCTTCATCTGGAACGGCTCGTAGCCGTGGTGCCCGGCGGGGGCTTCGGCGCCGTACCCGAAGGGACAGCGGCCGGCCGTTTCTGTCGACGATGACATCTGGACTCCTGGTGAATTGGTTCCGCAGCGCGTCAGGCACGCGGGCGATTTCTACTCACCAGTGTGTCCCCCATCACCGCGGCATGACAGGGAGTACTTCCACTGAGTGGAAACCAATGTTCTTGCTGGTTCTTTCCCGGCGGGCAGGTTGCGGTCAGCCCTTGGGTGCGACCTGGCTTCCGAGCAGGGTCTCGAGCGGGATCCGGGCGGTGGCACGTTCAATCTGGGCCGAGATTCCCTTCAGCACCGGCAGGTGCCGGGTCATCGTGGCAGCTTGGCTGGTGGGCAACACCAGGCCAATTGAGGCCCCGATCCTTCCGGTGTGGAACACCGGAACGGCAATGGAGCAGGATCCCAGCCGCACCTCCTCCAGGGTTGTGGCATAGCCCTGCTCACGAATTTGAACAAGTTCCTCGGCCAGGCGCCTGCGGTCAACGTGGGTGTGGGCGGTGTGTCGCTCCAGCTGCCGGTTCAGGTAGGCGTCGCGGACCCAGTCCTCGTCGAAGGCGAGAATGACCTTTCCGACAGCGGTTGCGTGCATCGGGAGCCTGCCACCGACGCGGGAGGCGCGCGGGACTCTCTTGGAGCTGTAGACGCGGTCGATGTAGAGCACGTCATGGCCGGCCCGGACGGCAAGGTGGGCAGTTTCGCCAGTAAGGGAAAACAGGTCCTGGATGTAGGGGCGGGCTGCGTCGCGCAGCTGTCGCCCGGTGTTCTGGGCGAGTTCCCACAGCCGGATGCCCGGCTGGTAGCGCCCGTTTGGCTCGCGGGAAAGGAATCCCCATTCCGTCAGTTCATTGACGAGTCTGTGAGTCGTGCTCAAAGGCAGGCCGGACTTCGCTGCGATGTCGGTCAGACTTAGGGCCCCACGGGATTTCTCGAATGCCTCCAGGATGGCCAGAACCTTGGATGTCACGGTCCGTCCTGGTTCGCGGCTGCCGCCGGCCATCGTGACTCCTTATCCTGTATGTGTCCACTGCAGACCGCCTCCCTGCAGTTCGATCAGAGTCTAGTCTGCGCTCAGGACCGCCTGTCGTTGAGGCCACAGCGTGACGGATTCCAGTGCGGACAACGGGCTGGCCATCGCTTTCGCTTCCTCCGTGAAGAGGTAACCGTGGACCCGCTGACTGCACAGCCGCAGGGCCTGGTTCCGGTCAAGCCCGAACCAGTCCATGACGGTGTCAAGGCCGTGCGGGCTGAGCCGCCAGGTCTTGTCCGCGTCCTTCACGATCGCGTCCTCTATAGAGGGCGCAGTCCGCCGGGCGTCGTGACCATCGATGATGGCAAGGATCCCAGGGACCTTCGAGGCGTCATAACCTGCCTGCGCCAAGATACCGGTGGCCAGCCTGGCGCCCTCCTTCTCGTTAAGCTGGCGCCCTCCTTCTCGTTAAGAAAGACCAGATCCGGCCTTCCGCCCCCTGGAGCAATGGCCTGCAGAACCTCCTCCGGCAGCACCTCGGACCACCCCACGTCGTGGAGCATTATGAGTTCATCTAGATTCCAGGCGGAACTTACAACAGATGTGAATACAGAGCCGCCATCCACTTCGAATTCGTTCAGGATCGATGAGGCCCTTTCGATCTGTTCCCCAGGGGAGGTCCAAACGCCGTCGTAAACAGAGGCAAACCCGAGCATCTTGAGACGCGTCCTCAGTCGGTTGCGGGTCTCGCGACGACTTTCGGGCAAGGAGAACATGCACAGGGTCCACTGCCCCGTCCACGGTGCTCCGGACCCAGGGCCATGATCCCGGACCCCGCTTTACAAGATCACGGGCTACCAGGGAAGTGAACCGGCGCCTGTGCCTTGCTGGAATCGCACCCCGAGGCTGACGCTGCCATCGTTCTCCCGGCACTACATCTCTAACCGGCCAGCGGTGTAGCGGCATTGCTGATTAAGGGTCGGTGCCCGGACCGGTAGGCAGACGCGATGACTGGTTCGAGCTCGTCAATCACGGTACGGCTCCCCGGGAGAACCACATGGGCGAGAAATTCCGATTCGATCGTCGCAACTCCGGCTCCCACCGCTGCGAGTTTGGCGTCAATCGATAGAGCGAAGGCATGCCAAAACCTGCGGGCATCGAGCTCCAGGTCTTTTGCCTTAACTCCTCGGCGACGGACTTCAGCGACATCACCCGGGACAACAGGGATTCCGTCGGGCTGCGGCACAGAGACGACAACGCGGAACTGCCTTCCACAGGCCCTGAACGCGATGGCGCTGAGGTGTCCACGTTGACTGAAACGAACATCTGTCGCCCCAAAGTCCAGCAGCGCCCGCTCGACATGTCCCCGTGAAGCCCCAACGCTAAAGGAGTCACCACGCGTGTAAAAACTCCGGGAATCAAAAGTTGACATGTCCAATTATGCGCTCCCATGCCGCCCTTCGGCTGCTTCAGCGCATTCGGCCGGATGAACAAAAGCTACAGTGACGATTTCCTTGGGGAACTCCAGACGCAATGTGCTCCGCCGGGCCTAGTGTTGAGTGTGTCGGCACACGCCGCGCAACTACCCTCAGGGAGGGTGCATGTACTCCAACCAGTCCAGCTCCGAACAATTCATGCTGTATCTGAAAAGTCTGGGTGGTTCAGAAGCTGATGTAACCGGACCTGCCTGCGTGGTCAGCGATAAGGACACCGTGGAGACCGTAGTCTCGCGAATGAGGAGGGAGAAGTACGCACACGGTAATAACCTGGTGGACCCTTCAATTCTTCAGGCCTCCGCGCAAGTCCTAATCAGTAGGCGCGACGAGAGCGACCCCGGCCACCAAGATCCGTCAGTCATTCCGACACAACCAGGGAAACCATTCCCATCAAGAGCCTGAAAGACGCCAAGGTCTGGGCGAGGGAACGACTCGACGCCATAGGCGCCCAGGCCGGTGTTTTCTGTTTCTCCACCGTGGGCAGCACAGGACCGGGAACGGGGACACTCGCTTCCGACCCGCTGCCGTGTGGACCGTCAACCGGCGGTAACTAACTCCAGCCAGTACCCGTGAAGGACGTCCGGTTGGCTATTTAGCGTTAGCGCGTCCGAGTTGGCGCTGTCTACGCTGCCGGCCAGCCGGGTGCATTGACGCTCACAATGTGTCCAAGGTCACGTGCTCCCGCTCTTGAGCGGACTTCGCTCGCATCAAAAACCCACGCAGCCCCCTGACCTGCAGCGTTACTGGAGCCCATCACCACTAACAGAACCAATACACCGTCCACGAGCAGTGGCTAACTCAGCCAGTGATCCTGATAGGCCGCGCCCGGCTCGCTATTAAGCGTTAATGCGCCCATGCTGGGCAAGAGCAGAGCGATGAATCGGTCAAGCAACAGCCCCCGAAACGTGAACCTCAGGCGCTGATTAACGACCAGTTCACAGTTCCCTGTCAGGGCCGTTACGCAGTCAGCGGCTGTGATGGACTGCGTCACCCCCGGCAACAGCCCTTGGCACATTTGCGAAAGGCAGCCACTGCCGGTGTCGGTCAGGCTGACGGAATACCGCTTATCGGCGTCATTGGCACAGGAGTGCCTGCAAAAGGGCGCTGGATCCTGGACGGAGCCGGGGCTATCACCACCGCTAATCCCCGCAGTGAGGTCAGGCGCATACGGCGCGAGTCAGCAGCGGAATCCCCGACATTCGATCTGCATGATCCGCCCTGGGATAATTCTGCGGGCGCTCAGTTGCGTGGTAACCGCGCCGCTGATGAGGGCATCGAACTGGTGGTCGGTGAGCAGGCCGCGAGCGGTGATGAGCGGCTGGGGTCCTTACCCGACGGCGTGTCGGGTCTTCGGCTTCGCGACTGTCACTGCCTTATCAATCGCGTCGGCGATGACCGACGGTGGGGAGTTGCGGTTCCCGTTCGCCTCCGACCGCAGCGACTTTGCAACGGCGTCCGCCCGGGCCGCGTAGGGACCGTTCCCGGACGTTTCCTCAACGAAGTCCGCTGCGATCCCGCCCCACTCGGTCGCGATGCCGCCGGGCTCAATGACGACAACATTGACTCCGAACGGCATGATCCTCGACGCTGCCCGGGCGGAAATCGCGGAACGTGGGCGGATGTAGGAATGGAGGTGATTGCGAGTACCGCCGGCGTTGCCGTCGGGACCCTTTACCGGCATTTTCCTACGAAGACTGATCTGGTGGGCGCTGTGCTGGCCGGGTACGTCGAGCAAATCACCGTTGAGGCCGAATCGGCCTTGGACCGCGCCAAAGGGCGGTGGTTCGCCGTTGATGGTCATCATTGCCTTTCTGTGAGGTGGTCCGAATTTCTGCGCTTAACGCGGGTGCGAAATCTGCCGCTCCTGCTCTCGGTGCTGCCGCGGGCGTCGATGAGACCCGTGTGGCGGGGGCTTTGTCCGAGCTGATCGAAATGGGAATAGCGGCCGGGCAGATCCGTCGGGATCTCACTGTTGCGGACATCTATATGCTCATCTCAGCTGCCCCTTTGGATCAGACAGAAGCAGTGCGTGATCGGTGGGGTGCGTTGGTTCTGCCTTGCCTTACTGCCTTTCAAAAGCGCTGCAAAGCCGGGGTGCCAGGCCTGCCTGTTCAGCGCTCGAAAGCATGTTGGCCCCAACGCTCGCCTGCCCTGGTGGAATTCCCGATGCGGGCGGTAGAGATGCGCGGGGTGGCGTCGGTCAGGACGAACCCGCCTGCCGTTCATTTCGTGTTCACGTCAGAGCGCGCAGCTGCGGTGGCGTTCGATGAGGTGACGGGCCATTTGCTGGGCGAGTCCGACAGCTTCCTGGTCCCCTTCCATGGTGGCAATGATGGACCCCTTCAGCAGGAGGTGCCACAACCGGGCGAACACATCGCAGCACTCAAGTCGTGCGGCCTCGGCCAGGTCCTGGGCGTGCCCGCTGCGCACAGCCGCCCCAGCCGTCATGACACCGGACTCCCAGCCGCGCTTTCTGTCATTTTCGGGCCCATTCGCTTATTCCTCCTGGGCGGGCTATCGCGGGCAGGCCATGGGGTAATGGCACTGTCCACCCGGCTTCTGTTCTTGCCGCCAGCGGCGGGGACGGGGCACGATGAGTGCATGCCTACACGGGACGGTCCCAGCAAGATTTGGGAAGCGAGATGGGGCACGGACACTGACGCCCCGGCAGGGGCCCTGAGCGGAAACGTCCGATATTTCCCGTTGCCGGTGTATCAGTCATGGGCTGATGTGGTTTTCCTTCATTGGAGGATTCCCGTAGCAGTAGCGCTTCCTTACATGCCTCCTGGTGTTGAGCCTGATGTGTATGCCGGTTCGACGTGGGTCGGCCTGATCGGTTTCCGGGTTCCGGGCACGCGCCTGGGGCGCCTGGGTCTTCCTTATGCCGGAACGTTCACCGAGGTCAATGTCCGGCTGTATTCCCGTGACGCTGCGGGCCGTCACGGGGTGGTGTTTCTGTCCTTGGATGCCGACAGGCTCGCGTTCGTGCTGGCCGCCCGTGCCGCCGGAGTGCCGTACGTGTGGTCCCGCTGCCGCCCCACGACGATGCCCGGCACAATCCCGCGGGGATATGGATACGAAGTCGAGCGGTTCCGCAGGCAGGGGACGTCCTCGTTCGGCGCCTACCCTGCCATGGACCACCCGGCCGTGGACGGGTTATCCCTCTGGCTCACAGCCCGCTTCGGGCTCCATGCCCGTGTGGGGCGGCGGGTCCTGTACCTGCCCATCGCCCACCGACCCTGGCCGCTGTATCCCGCTGGCCCGGCCACATTGGAAGACGCACTGGTCTGCGCCGCCGGGATCACGGTCCACGGCCCGCCTGACTCAGTGCTGTACTCCCCCGGCGTCCGGACTCAATTCGGATGGCCCCGGCAGGTTCTGGGCTGATCGTGGCACACGAATACAGGGCAGGCTTGCCCGCGTAAAATTAGGACCGACCGGCGGCGGACGCTTGCCGTGTGTCCCCCCACACCGGCTGGCCCCCAGCTCCGTCGTCGGTCCTGTCCGCGGTTCCGAAGGACAACGCCATCGGACACCCAAAGCGATTGCGCCAGTTCGGCGTCGGCTCCAGCCACGACCGAAACCTACCCGTTCCATACGCCAATTGTCGGGGCGCAGGCTCTGTAGGTTGACGAAACCTCCATAATCGGCGTTCAAAAATAGCCGGGGAGTGCCTGCAAAAAAGGCTATTTCCTGCCTTCGCCGTGTTCTTCTCTCCATAATTCGAAAGTCAGAACTACTTGGCGAGCATTGACTATGACGGTTTGATTCAGGACCGGTGTGACGGCTTGAATCAGGACCACCCGCGACTCGCCGGTTGACGGTTTGGCCAGGACCCCAGTGATACTTTCATCTGCTGAGAGCGAGCATTGGGAGGTCCCGGATTAGGGTGCGTATGGGGAGCCGTTTGCCTAGATCCGCCGAGACGCCCCGGGTGGAGGGTCAGTGGGAGAAGTTTGCTGAGATTTCGGCGAGGGTGCGCCCCTTCGTCTCAGGTGCGAGCCATTGCGAGAGGACTGCGCCGAGTAATGCGACGGCGGCGGCTACGATCATGCTGGGGCCCAGGCCGATGTTGCTGATCGCCCATGGCAGGGCGAAGGTGCCGAGGGCGGCTCCGATGCGGCTGAAGGCCGCGGCGAAGCCCATCCCGATGCCGCGCAGGTGGCCGGGGAATACCTCGGCCGGATAGACCTGGGTCATCGTGGTGTAGCCGGCATTGAAGAAGGAGAAGGCGAGAAACAGTACAAGCACGAGGATCGCTGGTGCGTTCGCCCAGACTCCGATGATCAGCAGGATGCCTGCGCAGAGCCACTGCCCGGGCACGGTGAGGATTCGGCGGCCGAGCTTGTCAATCAGAAGTACGGTGGTGACAACACCTGCGGCCGCAAGTGCGGACAGGCCGACTCCACCGGTCCAGCCGCCGAAGCCGAATTGGTTGAGCACGTCGTCGGCGAAGGTCGCGATCGCGAAGTACGGGGTGACCGCGCAGAACCAAAAACCTGCGGTGAAGAGGGTGGTGCGCCAGTACTGCCTCGAGAACAGCATTCCGAAGGAGGCGCCCTTGATTTTGGTGCTGCTCTGCGCGGCTTGGGCCTCCTGGATCATCCTCAGATCGATCTCTTCGGTGATGCTGTTGTGCATCTCGGGTGATTCGATGTATTTGCGTGCGATCGCGAGTGCTTCCTCACGCCGTCCCTTCGTAATGAGCCAGCTCGGTGATTCGGGGAGGCCGAAGCGGGCGAGGAACAGGATGAATGCGAGTATCGTGCTCGTGCCGATGACGAGGCGCCATGGGGTGCCGGCGTCGTGCAGGAGAGTGCCGATGATGAATGCCATCATGAAACCGACGTACCAGGCGATCAGAGTCAGCCCGAGCAATCGCCCGCGGAGCTTTGGAGGGGAGAACTCTGAGAGCAATGGCCCACCGATTGAGTACTCGCCGCCGATCGCGACGCCCATGAGGAACCGGATGGCGGCCAGCTGGATCACGGCCCCGTCTCCGGAGGTTACGAAGAACTGGGCCGCTGAGGCGACCAGGAACAGGCCCATGTCCACGAGGAACATGGGCTTGCGTCCGAACTTGTCAGTAGCCCAGCCGGCCAGCGGGGAGCCGACGAAGATACCAACCAGCGGGCCTGCAGCGATCATGCCCAGAGATAGTGCGTCGAGCTGGAGATCTGACCGCATGGGTCCGGTGACGGGGCCGATGATTCCGAGGATGTAACCGTCGAGGAACATCCCGCCGATGAAGACAGCGACAAGGCGCACCATGAAGCGGCGTTTGAACCTGGAGCTGGTCTCTTTTGATATGGAGGTGTCGACGGAGTCCGTCGTCGTGGTCGGTTGGATCATTGAGATTTGTTCCCTTCTGGCTTCAGCGCAACCCGCTGACGGCACCAGAGCGCCGTTTCCTAGACGCACGGACCGCCGCAGCCCTTAGCGACCGGTGGACGAGGCCGGCTGGCTCGATGCCAGCCGATGTGGCCGGGTGATTTCGGCGTCGCCAGGTATCACTGCTCTTCGAGATGGCTGTGGACGAGCTTCCGGCTGGCCTGCAACGCTTCAAACTCAACGAGCTTCCGCGTTCCGTTACCCGGGTGGAGAATCCGGAGCATTCCCGTGAAGGGAAATGGTCCGCATGACTTTTCCCCGTTGTGGCGTCGTTCTTCGTGCCACGCCTCAACCAAATCGCCAATGGCGAGTTCCGCTCAGGTGCTGCACGACGTCCGTGGCCACTGCCGCCATGCGGCCTCCTTGATTCCTCCGGCAGGGGCTGACCGCCCCACAATTCAGGCTAGAGACCAAAGATTGCACGCATGTTTCTGATGGATGACGTTCTACATCCGATACCTCGGTGCGACAGTCCCGTTGGGTCTTCCCAGCGTTTGGTCCGGGGTAGGTGATTGCCCAGCGGATAATGCCAAAACCCGGGGCAGAGTTCTGCCGCATCGGCCACCAGGCGCGGGGGCGCTATTCATGAGTCTCTCCAGGCCCAGCAGGCACCGGAAATAGCAGGACCATCGGGACCCGCACAATGAGACTGACAGCTTCAGTCACCTCCCACGGACAACAGGGGCATAGCCGTCCGGAAATCACGAGGTTATTGGGGTCCCCACGGGATGGGGCCAGCATGATGGTGCACAGCATGGACCGTCCAGCCGGCAACGTCGAGGACCCGCACTGCTCTGTCGTCTTGCCCTGCATCCTTAGGAGCTTGACAACAGACGTGGCGTAAGCCACTCTGTTGCGTATCCTGATTGTTGTTGCGAAAGACGCACCGTAGAAGACTGAAAAAATTGCAACCCCACCGCTATCCCCTAGTTTGTTCCCGAATCCGTGGTGCATCTATTGCACATCGATCCTCTAATTTCAGGACTACGGCGTTCTCGACAACGCCGGTTCCCCCACTGAGCCCCGTGGTCCCCACCATTTGCACACTACCCAGCCCCCCGGGAGGAAACTCATGACTACCTCAGTGAACCTGCCCCTCAACTCACGCGGAAAACTTGCTTCATCATTGCCTCCGGAGCAGTTGGATGAAATCACTGACTTGTTTGCGTCCCGGCGCACTGGATATTCCCTCGATGCCCCCTTCTACACGGACCCAACGATTTTCAAGGTCGACATGGAGGCCATTTTCGGCCAGCACTGGATCTTTGCCGCCAGCACCGCTGAGCTGCCGGAGCCGGGCGACTACGTCACGGTCGACTACGGCCCCTACTCTCTGATCGTGCTGCGAAATGACGACGGCGGCGTGAACGTCCTGCATAACGTGTGCCGCCACCGCGGGGCCCGCGTCCTGACCGAAGCTGCCGGTTCCACCGGAAACCTGGTCTGCGGCTACCACTCCTGGACCTACTCCCCCGAGGGCAACCTGATCCATGCCTCCGCTCCCGGTGAAGCCAAGTTCGACAAGAACTGCTTCGCCCTCAAGCGCGCCCACGGCCGCGAGGTTGCCGGACTCATCTTCGTCTGCATCGCGAATGAGCCGCCGGCGGACTTCGACGAGACCTCGAAGATCTTTGAGCCCTACCTCGCACCCCACGAGTTGGCGAAGACGAAGATCGCCTACCAGCAGAACATCATCGAAGAGGGCAACTGGAAGCTCGTCATGGAGAACAACCGTGAGTGCTACCACTGTGACGGCCACCCGGAGCTGGCCTGCTCACTCTTCCCCACCTGGGGCCTGAGCGAGGGTCTGGTCCCACCCCATCTCGAGGAAGTGTGGAACCGCAACGAACAAGCACAGGCCTCCCTTGAGGAGCGTTGCCGCCGCTACGGCCTCCCCTACGAGGTGGTCGAGGAGCTTGACACCCGCATTGCCGGAATCCGCATCTCCCGGGAGTCCCTCGACGGTGAAGGCGAGTCCTTCTCGGCCGATGGGCGCAGACTTTCCAAGAAGTTGCTCGGTGACTTGCCGGACTTCCGCCTGGGCCGCTGCTCGATGCACCTGCAGCCCAACAGCTGGTTCCACTTCCTCGGCGACCACGTCATCACATTCGCCGTCTTCCCCATCAATGAACACCAGACACTGGTACGCACCACCTGGCTGGTGGCCGACGACGCCGTCGAGGGCGTCGACTACGACCTCGACAAACTCACCTACACCTGGAAGCAGACCAACCTGCAGGACAAGGCGTTCGTGGAACTGTGCCAGAAGGGTGCTGCCAGCCCCGCCTACGAGCCCGGCCCGTACATGAAGAGCGAATACCAGGTCGAGGCCTTCATCAACTGGTACGTCCAGCGCGTGCAGGAGCACTTTGCATGACTGAGCTCCGGGCCGAGACGGCAATCCAGGAACCACAGCGTATCCGCGGCCTCGAAATGCCGTGGAACCGGGTGATGGGCGGCACTGAGGGGCCCGCCCGCGCCGCCCACGCGTTGGGCCCCTGGTATCCGCAGGAGTTCATGGCCGAATGCGTCGAGACAGTTCCCGAGGCGGGCGGCATGATGACCTTCGTGTTCCGCCGTTGCGACGGTGCGCCGCTGGCGTTCCGCGCGGGCCAGTACGTGAACGTCGCCTTTCCTGTGAACGGCGAGGACCAGGATCCGGTGGACCGCAGCTACTCGCTGTCCAGTTCGCCCACCCAACCGTGGACGTTCAGCATCACAGTCAAACGCGACCCCACCGGAGTCGTCTCACCCTGGGTCCACGAGAACGTCAAACCCGGCACCGTCCTCGAGATGCTCGGACCGGTCGGGGCATTCCACTTGCCTGACGCCGACCGGCGGGCGCGGTACCTTTTGCTGGCCGCCGGCGCAGGCATCACCCCCATCATGTCGATGGTGCGGACCATCCACTCCCTGCCCGGACAGGCCGATGTCGTGGTGCTCTACCACGGGGCGGAGGCCGGAGGATACGCCTTCCACCAGGAGCTGGCCTACATCGCCTCCGTGGACTCGCGCGTCAAGATCTTCTACTCCCTCGGTGACCGCAACAAACCCGAAGGGTGGGAATGGCTCAGCGGAAGGCTGACGGCCGCCATGCTCGACGAGGTTGCCCCCGATGCCAACGGCCGCCAGGTCTATGCCTGCGGCCCAGAGGGTTACCTGAACACCGCCACCGAGCTCCTGCAGAAGGTCGGAGTCGACGACACGTCCATCAACATGGAATTCTTCACGGGGGATCGCCAGACGATCCTTGAATACCAGGCGGAGATCGCGCTTGCAGAGGACATCGCGGAGGAAATCGCAGAGGAAATCGCCGAGTCCGCGGAAGACTACTACGAAAGCCAGCCCACAGCGTTCGGGCTCTACGAGCCCGGCTACAACGCCGAAGGACCCCTGAACGCCACGGGGCTGCCGCTGGAAACCGGTGACCCCGCGGCCCCCGCCCCCGACGGCACTTCGGATCTGGAACCGGAGGCCGGGAACCCCGACGCCTCGGGCTTCGACACGGTCGGGACGGGAAGCCTCACTCTGTCCTTCATGCGCACAGGCATCAATGTGCGCGTTGACCCCTCCGAACACATCCTTGGGGCAGCCCAGCGTGCGGGCGTCAGGATCGGGGCAAACTGCAAGGAAGGCATGTGCGGTTCCTGCAAAGTCGTCAAACTTTCCGGCGAGGTCGAGATGAAACACCAGGGCGGGATCCGGAAACGCGAAATTGATGCAGGCAAGTTCCTGCCCTGCTGCTCTACAGCGCAGACCGACTTGGTGATCGACGCCTAACCGCTTCCACGTGCTCCAGGCTGGACAGCTTCAAGGATAGTTTTCACGGCAGCAATACAAGTGGGAAATCAGTGTTCCTAACGGTTGCCCCAACTTGCTTCACGAAACCTGACAATAGCTACCTCACATACAGCTGCTGCGGCCAGCATCACCGACCAGATGCGTCTTCGACGAAGGACCCAGCCCTGGGATAGGAATCCCTGTGTCCCGGGATACCTCCATCGCGTCAGGGCTGTATGTCAAGACTCTTATCGGGTGATGGTCTCGAAGTTCGGGCACTGCTTAAACGAGCGGATTTTCCGGTGGCGGGTCGGCAGCCTCGGCGGAGAGCTCGCGCTTGCGGTGTCCAACCACGAGACGCACCGGGCAATGGCAGAGGCCGCCGGCCTTCCTTTCGTGCACATCCCCGTGACGCCGGAAACCACGCAGGACCCCGAGCGGTGCCTGCTCGAGCTCGTGGACGAGTACGACATCGACTTGGTCGTCCTGGCCCGGTACATGCAGGTACTGTCGGACGACCTGTGCCGCTCTCTCGAGGGCCAGGCCATCAACATCCGCCACTCCTTCCTCCCTGGCTTCAAGGGAGCACGCCCCTACCACCAGGCCTATGACCGCGGCGTCAACTGGTGGGCGCCACCGCCCACTACGTCACCGCCGACCTTGACGAGGGACCAATCATCGAGCAGGAGGTCATCCATGGTCTTGGACGGGTTCGTCTGGAAGACCAGGCCGTGCGATGTGGAGCCGCCGGGCATATTCAGCGGCCGCCGGTCCAGGACAGTGGTATCGAAGGGGCCGTCGGCGGAGCTCTGAAGGCCCGCCAAAAAGCACTTTTCCCCTTGTCAACCTTCACGCACTGAAAAATATTGTTCTCTGTTCACGACAGCCAACTTCGCTCCAGAAGTGGCCTTTCAACGCACGCCTAGGCAATCAGCACTGGCACAGTTGCCCAGATTGTGCACAGCGCACACTGCGGCAGTACCCGGACGACCTAACGTGATTCTCCACACACCAAGTTCTAACACCAGAACCATGAGGAGATACACATGCCGAACTACAGGGTGTCGATGGATATCGGCGGAACGTTCACGGACATCGTGGCGTACGACCAGGCCGCAGGAACCTACGAGGCGACGAAAGCATCCACCACACCAGGCAACTTGAGCGCCGGCGTCATCGCCGGCCTCGAATCGATTGTTACCGACCTGTCCGACATCGAATTCCTGGTACATGGCACCACCCAGGGTCTGAACGCCTTCCTTGAGCGCCGCGGCGTTCCGGTGCTGCTGCTGGCCACCGCCGGCGTCGAGGACTCCTACCACATCGCCCGCGGCCCCCGCCTGGAGCTCTACAACGCCCAGTACCGCAAGCCAGCTCCCCTGGTCGAGCCGAAGGACGTCATCGGCGTCGGCGGCCGCCTTGACGGTCAGGGCCACGAGATCCGGCCGCTCGACGAAGTGGCCGTCCGCCAGGCGGCCCGCCGCGCACTGGACGAAGGATACGGCGCCGTTGCTGTTGCCTTCCTCTTCAGCTACAAGAACCCGGCCCATGAACTTCGTGCCCGCGAAATCCTGCTCGAAGAACTGGGCGAAGACTTCACCATCTCCCTTTCACATGAAGCAGCCAAGGAATGGCGCGAATACGAGCGCACCTCTTCCGCCGTCGTCGAGGCGTACACAGGCCCCGTGGTCCGCAACTACCTCCTGGACCTGGAAGAGAAGCTCGCGGACCGCGGCGTGGAAGCCCCCCTGCACATCATGCAGTCTTCCGGCGGCGTGCTCACTGCCGAGTCCGCCCGCAAGCGTCCCCTGCAGACGCTGCTGTCCGGACCGGTGGGCGGCGCCATGGGCGACGTCGAACTGGCCGGCGTGTCAGGCAACCGCAACCTCATCGGCGTTGACATGGGCGGCACCTCCTTCGACGTTTCACTTGTTGTCGACGGCAAACCCGACGTTTCCACCGAGGCCCACCTCGAAGGCCTGCCGATGCTTATGAGCGTCGTCAACATACACACCGTGGGAGCCGGCGGCGGGTCGGTGGCATGGCTCGAAGCCGGTGGCCTCCGTGTGGGCCCACGGTCCGCCGGCGCCACTCCCGGCCCCGCCTGCTACGGCCGCGGCGGCACCGAACCCACCGTCACAGACGCCAACCTGGTACTCGGCCGGGTCGACCCCGACTGGTTCGCAGGCGGACAGGTTGCCCTGGACCGGGAAGCGGCCATCGCGGCCCTCAAAACAGTGGGAGACGAGCTCGGCCTGGACCCGGTCGCCATGGCGGAAGGAATTTGCGACGTCGCCAACTCCCAGATGGCCCAGGCAATTCGTACGATCACGATCTCCCGAGGCATCGAGCCCCGCGACTTTGCCCTCGTCGCATTCGGCGGCGCGGGGCCCATGCACGCCGTGTTTCTCGCCAAGGAGCTGGGAATACCCGAAACCGTGGTTCCCCGATTCCCGGGCGCGTTCTCGGCGTGGGGCATGCTGCAGACCAACATCCGCAAAGACTTCTCCGAACCGTACTTCTACCTGGATGAGGACATCGACGTCGCCGACATGGCAGGGGTCCTGCGAAGGATGGAGGTAGAGGGCCTGGGCTCCCTCGTCTCGGAGGGTGTTCCGGAGGAAAGCCGGCGGACAAGTCCCTCCGTGGACGTTCGCTACCAGTCGCAGGAGTTTTCGCTGAACGTTCCTCTGACCTCGGCAGACGAACCCGAGTCAGAGGGCTTCGTCGCCAACCTGGCCGCCCGCTTCTCCGCCATGTACCACGAGCGCTACGGGCACTCCAACCTTGGCGCCCCCATCGAAATCGTGGCACTGCGGACGCAGGCGGTGGGCGACCTGGGCCGGCTGGAGGCACCCCTCTTTGCAACGGCAGAAAGTCCCGAGTTCAAGCACGAAGTGCGCCGGGTGGTCTTTGACCACGAAGAACACGAGACCACCGTGGTGCGCCGCGACGATCTGGCCGCCGGACACGCCTTTGAAGGTCCGGCCATCATCGTGGAACAGACGGCAACCACCGTGGTGCCGCCCGGGTTCAACGTCACCGTCGACGAGTTCGGCTCCCTGGTCATCCGCACTGAAGACGCAGAAGGAAATTGAGGTACCACTGATGACAATCGCTGCAGTCAAAACCCTGGATCCCGTAACCGTGGAAATCATCCGCAACGCGCTCACCAGCGCCGCGGACGATATGAACGCGACCTTGATCCGCTCCGCCTACTCACCCATCCTGTACGAGGGCGGGGACTGCGTGGTGGCACTGCTGGACACCGAACACCGTGTACTCGGACAGTCCGCCGGCCTCCCCCTGTTCCTCGGCAACCTCGAAACCTGCTCCATCGCCGTGGAGGAACTCTACGGCCGCGAAGTCTGGCAGGAAGGGGACGTGTGGATTCTTAATGACTCGTACCTTGGCGGTACGCACCTGAACGACGTCACCATCTTCGCGCCGATTTTCGATGACGGCTCAGTAGTTGGCTTCGCCGCCACCCGGGCGCACTGGATGGACATGGGGTCCAAGGATGTGGGTGGCTCCATGGATGCCACGGACATCTTCCAGGAAGGTTTCCGCATGGGTCCGGTCAAGCTCATGGAGGCTGGCATCGAAACCTCCGTGGTGGACCTGATCCGCACCAACGTGCGCTTCCCTTACCAGACCATCGGCGACATGCACGCGATGATCGCCGCGCTCCGTATGGGAACCACCCGGATGAAGGAGCTGGTGGGCCGGTACGGCATGGAACAGCTCGATGCTGCCCGCGATGAAATCTTCCGGCAGACCGAGGAGATCGAGCGCGAAACAGTCCGCAACATCCCCGACGGCGTTTATGAAGCCGAAGGAGTACTGGACAACGACGGCATCAACCTGGACACCCCCATCCCGATCCGGCTGAAGATCACCGTCGCCGGCGACACCGTGGATTTCGACGTCACCGGCTCCGCGGACCAGACCATGGGCCCGGTCAACTGTGGCGCAGCCCAAGCCGTCTCGGCCCTGCGCGTGGGCTACAAGCTCCTGGTCAGCCCGGACTCCAACTCCAACGGCGGATCCTTCCGCCCACTGACCACCCAGGTCCGTTCCGGCTCGGTGCTCGGCGCCGTGGCACCGGCACCCTGCCAGTGGTACTTTTCCCATCTGGGGCTGCTCATCGACCTGGTCTCCAAGGCCATGGCACCCGCCATGCCTGACCGCGTGGCCAGCGCCAGCCACGGCGATTCAATGATCATCACGGCCGCGGGCTTCGATCCCCGCTTCGGCCGAAACTTCGTCAGCATGGAAGCCACCCTGGGCGGCTGGGGCGCCTGGCAGGGCACGGACGGCGAATCGGCCATGATCAACAACGTCAACGGCTCGCTGAAGGACCTGCCCATTGAAATGATGGAAACCCGTTACCCCCTGCGGATCAACGAGTACTCCATCCGCCCGAACTCCGGGGGCCCGGGGCAGTGGCGCGGCGGCAACGGCGTGATCCGTGAATACGAGTTCCTCGCCGACTGCGTGGTGGGCCTCTGGTTCGAAAGGTCCAAGACGCCGGCCTGGGGCCTCTTCGGCGGATCTGACGCCCAAGGCCCGGAAGTGGTGATCAACCCGGGCCGCCACGACGAGGTCCGGACACTGAAGGCCAACGCACGGAAAATCAAGGCCGGTGATGTGGTGCGCCTGGCCGTTGGGGGCGGTGGCGGCTTCGGAGATGTCGCCAAACGCTCCCGTGAAGACATCGAGTACGACATCGTCAACGGCTTCATCACCGAGGACTTCGCCAAGACCCACTACGGCTACTAAACGCCGCGTAGAAAGGATTGACTGTGAAAATCACCAAGCGTCCAGCCGCAGCGATGGCCCTCATAAGCCTCGCCCTGCTGACCTCAGCTTGCAGCCCGCCCGCCCAAGGCAGCTCCGCGGAAGCATCGGCTGCCGGTGCAGACCAGAAGCTCAGCGTCGGATTCTTCGGTTTTGCCAAATCCAACGGCTTTGCCCAGGGTACGTACCTCGGCGTGGAACAGGCGGCCAAAGCCAACAACGCCAGCGCCACCTTCGTGGACTCCAATTTCAGTGCCCAGACGCAGGTCCAGCAGATCCAGGATGCCGTCACCTCGAAGCAGTTCGAGGTGATCGTTGTCCAGGCGAATGACAACCAGGCCCTCATCGCACCGTTGACTCAGGCCGTACAGGCGGGCATCACGGTGGTTGTCGAATTCTCGGTCATCGGGCCAAAGTTCGACACTATCCAGCCGCAGGTGCCTGGCGCCATCAGCATCGTGGACCTGCCCACCCGCAACGGCAAGGTGCTCGGCGAGATGGGCAAGGAAGCCTGCGCCACGGTGCAGGGCGACACCTGCAAGGTGGCCTACCTTGAAGGCTTCAAATCCCTGCCTCTGGACAACGCCCGGACCGAGGCTGTGAAGGCGGAACTGGCCACTGATCCGAAGATCAAGCTCGTGGCCAGTGTGGAAGGTGGCTACACCCAGGACAGCGGCCGCCAGGCCTTCCAGAACGTCTCACAGGCGAACCCTGATGTGGACGTGATGATCGGCGCATCCCAGGCCATCACGGGAGCGGCCGCCGCCGCCGGGAACAGTGATATCAAGTTCATCGGCAACGGCGCATCGGTTTCCAACGTGGAAGCGGTCCGGTCCGGTAAATGGTTCTCCATCTACGTCAGCGACGTGGTGGCCAACGGCGCCAAGGCCACGGAACTGGGGCTCGCCAAGGCGCGGGGCAAGCAGGTGGAAACCGCCATCGACGAAGCGAGCCTCTCTCCCAACAACGGCAAGGGCACCAAAGAGGCACTGGACTCCCTGAACTACGTCTCAAAGTACTCGGACTAATCCAGTCCCCTGCCGCGGGCAACCCTGGGGCCGGAGCCTGAGCGCTTCGGCCCCGGGCGCCCTGGCCCTAAAGTCCCTTCCATTTCCAGAGGTCAACATGGCTATACAACAGTTGGAAAAACACGAGCATGCGAGCCGGAGGGCCGCCCCCGAAATCACCGTCTCCGGAATCGGCAAACGCTACGGTGTTACCACGGTGCTGAAGGACGTGACACTGTCGGTCAGGCCCGGGGAAATCCACGGCATCATGGGGGAAAACGGCGCAGGGAAGAGCACCCTGCTGAAAATTCTGGGCGGTGCCGTCATGGCCGACACGGGCACCATGGAATTGGACGGACATCCGGTCAGGATCACCACCCCCCGCGACGCCATCTCCCACGGGATTTCCCTTATCTCCCAGGAACTGGCGCTGATCCCCAACCTCTCAGTGCTGGAGAATGTCTTCCTGGGCCGCTGGTCGCACAGGGGAAGCTTCCTCTCCCCCAACAGGGACAGCGAGCATTTTGCCCGGCTGCTGGAAGAGACCGGTTTTGAGCTGGACCCGAGCGCTACCGTGGGGAACCTGCCTATCGGACGACAGCAGCAGGTGGAAATCCTGAAGGCCCTCGCCCGCGGCGCGAAGGTGCTGTGCATGGACGAACCCACGGCGGTCCTCAACGAGGCCGAAAAGGAAAAACTCCTGCACGTCATCAGAAGGCTGGCCCGCAACGGCACCACAGTCCTTATCGTCTCCCACTACCTTGAGGAAGTCCTGGAGCTGGTGGACCGGGTGACCATTCTGCGCGACGGTCAGCACATCGTCACCGAAGACGCCGCCGGCCATACACCGGAGTCACTCGTGCGGTTGATGGTGGGGCGGGAGGTCGACTTCCTCGTCCCGGACGTTCCGCAGGTTCCGTCCGAAGCCGAGACAATTGTCCGGGTGGCCGGACTGACCAGCGCTAAGGTCAAGAACATATCTTTTGAGGTCCGCCGCGGAGAGATCCTGGGCATCGCCGGGCTGGTGGGCAGCGGCCGCAGCGAAACCCTGCTCGCCGTTTTCGGTGCAGACCGGACCACCGGCGGCCACGTTGAAATCAACGGCCGCCGCATCCGCCCCAGCTCTATCAGGGACGCCATCAAAGCCGGCATCGCCCTCATTCCCGAGTCGCGGAAAGAACAGGGCTTAGTCATGTCCCGACCCGCCGCCGAGAACATCGCCCTCTCGACCCTGCCCGCACGTTCATGGGCCGGTTTCGTCAGGGCACAGCGGGAAAGGACGGCCGTCAATGACGTCAGCACGTCCGTTGACCTGCGCGGCGCCCGCCCGGGACAGCCTGTAGCCAACCTTTCGGGCGGGAACCAGCAGAAGGCACTCTTTGCCAAATGGCTGTTGAACCCTCCGGCGGTGCTGCTGGTGGATGAACCAACCCGGGGAGTGGACATCGCCGCTAAGGCGCGGATCCACAGCATCATCGTTGAACTGGCTGCGAAGGGCACAGCAGTCATCGTGGTCAGCTCCGAGCTCGAAGAAGTGCTCGGCCTGTCCCACCGTATCCATGTCATGAGGCACGGGCGCATTGTTGCCGAGTTCGACCGAAACGCCTCCCGCGACGAAGTCATGACTTCCGCTTTTCTGAAATAGGTGAATCCATATGACCACAACGACAGTTGCCGTGCCCTCGACGGCAGAGAAAAAAATCAACCTGAACCTCAAAGACTTCGGGATCGTTTTTGGCCTGGCCGCCATCATGCTTTTCCTGGCCCTGAACACCGGAACATTCCTCACTGGCCGCAACTTCATCAACCTGTTCGACCAGGCCGCCGTGGTGGGGCTGCTCGCCGCGGCGGCCACACTGTGCATCATCAGCGGGGTCTTTGACCTCTCTTCGACCGCAACTCTCGCGGTCTCCGCCATTTCGGGCGTGATGCTCACCCAGCATTTCGGCGTTGCGGCCGGTTTCTTCGGGGCTGTGCTGGTGGGTGCCCTGCTGGGGACGGTTACCGGGCTGATCGTGGTGAGCACGAAGGTCAACTCGTTCATCGGCACACTGGCGGTGAGCATCATTTACCGGGGCCTGGCGATTGTGATCACCGGCGGCGCAATTGTCGCGCCGCTGCCTGACCAGCTCGCCTCCTTCCAGACCTGGACCTGGCCCAGCCTCTTCGGCCTCACCGCCGGCTCCGTATTGATGCTGGCGATGACCGTAGCGCTGGGAATCGTTCTGTGGCGCACCACTTTCGGCCGCAGGATCTACGCCGTAGGCGGGAACCAGGAAGCCGCCCGTCTCAGCGGCATCCGGACCGGTTCCATCCACGTTGCGGTCTTCGCCATTAGCGGCGTCTGCTCGGCAATGGCCGGAATGATCCTGGCCTCGCGTGCCGGCTCGGCGCAGCCGGCCATGGCCGTGGGCATCGAACTCACCGCAATCGCCGCTGTGGTCATCGGCGGCACCAGCATCCTGGGCGGACAGGGCGCCATGTGGAGGGCCTTCGTGGGAGTCATGATCCTCACGGTCATCAGCAACGGTTTCAACCTGCTGCACTGGGATACTACCTACCAGCAGGTGGTGACAGGCGTCCTCATCCTGGTGGCCGTAGCTGCCGACGGATTGTTCTTCCGCAAATCCGCCAGATGAGCGTCCAGGGTGGACCCTAGAGATATGACATGGATGCACCGCGGGGCAGGCGCCCGGCAGGAAGTTGAACAGGAGGCCGGGCAATGCGGATAGGGCTCACGTTAAAGGGCAGCAGCTGCCGGGCGCTCGTCCTGGAGGGATGCGCCGTCATCTCCGTGGCCGAAGAGATCCAGGCCAGCAGCCTGGCTGAAGCGCTGGACGCTGTGCTATCCGCATTACGCCTGCAGTTCGGAAACCGGATCACAGACGTAACGGCCGACGTCGGACCCGTGCTCGCCGCGGGGCAGCCCGGCGACGTCGTCGCTGTCCGCATCTCTCCCCGCCCACCGGCTGACGAGTTCCACAACACGAGGTTGCCGCCGCTCATTGAGCCCGCCGTCACCCGGACCGTGCATGTCCGCGGCGGCCACGACCTGCGGGGACGGCCGCTGGCGCCGCTGGACCTGCAAGCATTCCTGCTGGAATTGCCCTCCATCCTGGCTGGAGGCCTGCGGAACGTAGCCATCACCGCCGTCGGTTCCACCGCCTCCCCGGAACACGAAACCAGCATCGCGGATGCCATCCTGTCCAACAACAGCGACATGCGGATCAGCATCTCCAGTGATTTCTACTCAAGCGTGTTCCGCGACCGTGACTACACAGCCGTCCTTAATAGCGCCCTGATGGAATCGGGCGAAGAGCTGGCGGCAATGCTGGAAGACGCCGGGAGGCGCCACTTCCCCGCCGCCACGCTGTCCTATGCAAGGAACGACGGCGGACGCGCGCCCCTTGCGCGGCTGGCGGTAGCCCCCGTGCATGCGCTCCGCCCGGAACCTGCCATGGCAATCCTCGGTGCGGCAACGCTGGGCGGGCTGTGTGACGGCGAAGTGGTTGTCTGCCGCGATGAGGGTGTCAGTGTGGGCACCGTCCGCGGCGGTCTTCCTATTGCCCACAGCCTCATCCGGCAGGGGTATGAAGCGAGCCTCGCCACCAACGCCGCCATCGTGGAGCCATATACGGTCAACCATCCGGTGCGGCCCGACATCCCGTCAGTGGTAGCCGACCTCCGCACCAGCCAGGACACGCCACCTGATCACGGCCTGATCCCAACACTCCCGGGTGTCCGTGACCTGAGCCTCATAGGCTGTGCCGCGACACCGCTGACAGCGTGGATCGACAGGCTCGAAAAGGTCAGCGGGCAGGCCGAGCTGCAGCGGGTGCAGCACCGGGCCGAGGAGGAAGCCAGCGCGGCTGTGGTCCAGTTGGGCGCGAGCCCCACAGACACCCGCATCATCGAATCAAACGTCTTCGCCATGCCCTACGGGAACCCCGGAATCGTGCGTATCCGGGTCCGGGCTGCTGGCGGGACGTCCAGCTCTGAGGAAAAGACCGTGGCCGCCCAAGCGGTGGGGGCCACGGCATGAGCACCGTCCTTACGGCCGAAGACGTGGGGCACCTGCGGACCGGCGCCCATTTCCTGGCCTGCGCCATCGATCCCACTGCTATCCACGTCTACGCCGGCATGATCCAGGAGGCGATGGAGGACCGGTCCGTCGAGCTCATCACCGTGGATGAACTCGCCCCGGAGGACCTGGTGGTGGCGGTCGGCATGGTGACCCAAGGCCTGTTCATTGCTGACATGCCACCCGTGGGCGACGAATTCACAGGCTGTATCGATGCGATCGAAACCAGGCTCGGCCGCAAGGTGCGGGCCATCTATTCACTCGCCGCCGCCAACATCAACGGAATCATTCCGCTTATGGTGGGGCTGCAGTCCTCCCTACCTGTGATTGACTCCGATCCCATGGGACGCGTCTTTCCCCTCATCAGCCAGACCACTTTAAACATCGGTGGGGTGGCTATCGGCCCCATAGCGCTCATGGGAGTAACCGGCGAGCGCGCCGTGGTGGAGGCGGGTGATCCGCAGCGCGCCGAGACGCTGGTCCGCGCACTCGTCACTGAGCTCGGCGGGTGGGCCGCCACCGTGATGTATCCATGCCCTGCCAGGCAACTGGCAGAGCACGGCGTGCACGGCTCCATCAGCCGGATGATCCGCATAGGTCAGATCCTCGACGCCGAAACCTCGGCGGAGAGCAAATTCCTGTCACTTGCCGACTTCCTGGGCGTGACCCGGATTGCCCGGGCGCGGGTGAGCCACATTGAAGGCCTTTCCCGCCCTACCGACCTGGGGCTGCCGGCCCAGCCCTCCAGTGTGACCCTGGAGGACGAGACCACCGGGCAGATCATCCGGCTGGAGATCCAGAATGAGATTCTGCTGGTGCTCGTGGATGGTGCCGTAGCGGCAGCCGTGCCCGACATGGTGACGCTGCTCAACTCGGAGCACGGCTCTGTGGCCAGCCTGGACGATCTCAGAGTAGGCAACGCGGTGGATGTGCTCAAACTCAACGCCGCGCCGCAGTGGTATTCGGAGGCGGGACTGGACCTGGCCGAACCGGCCGCGTTCGGCATTCCGCTCCAGCATCCGAGGCGGCGCCGTGGGTAGGTCGATGAAGGACACCCGGCTCGATGTAGCAGGGCTGCTGGCACACGGGTCACTGCGCGGCACCATCCCGCTGTACCTCACCCCCGCCAGCGCACTGATTGAGAGCGTTGTTCTGGTCTCCCAGCTTGAGGCGATCCAGAGCGTGCGGCCGAACACCGTTGTAGTCCTCTCGGCAGAAATGGGCTCGGGCGGGTGGCTGGTCTCCGCCGCACTGAGGCATGCCTGGGAACGGCGGGCCAGCGCCGTGGTCGTGGCCGGAGGCACCTATTCCAGCGCCGTGATCGGCCTGGCCGAACGGCTGGGCATCACCCTTCTGGCCTCGGAAGGAAACCCCGCCGGAGTCGCGTTGTCTTTGGCAGCCGAGATCGGCGCCGCCCTGTCCGTGGTGGATGCCGAGCTCGCCCGGTTCGCCCGTGCCGTGGCCAAGGACAGTACGCTCACTGACGTCCTCAAGACCATCTCCGGGGAACTGGACGGTGTGGGCGTCTCGCTGGAATACGACGGCGTCGTCCTCGCCACAGCCGGCACGGCCCCGCGCGATCCGGCAGAGGTCATCACGGTTGACGTAGGCGCTGCCAACGCTGACGTCCCTTCCGCCCTTACCGCGCGCGTGCCCGCCTCCCGTGTCCTCAACCTGCGCCTGGTTCGTTCGATCCTGGAAGTGGCTGCCCCTTCCGTGAAGGCAGCCTGGTTGATGGGCAACGCCCGGGACACGGCCCGCGCCGTTCCCACTGCGGCACTGGCCGGACTGAACCCAGGCCCCGGTTCTTCAGTTGGTGCCTTCGAGGAAGACCACCGGCATCTCCTCTCACAGCTTGGGTGGCGCCAGCACGAACGCTACGCGGCGGTCTGGCTCTGCCACAGCGGCCGCATTCACGCGCCAGGAAACGACTTGACCGCTGTGCTGAGGCTGCTCTGGCGGAAGGTCGCTGCACGCAGTCCCCTGGCGGAAGTAGATGGCGGCTGGCTGGCACTTGTTCCGGCCGCACACGAGGCAGTTGTTGCACAGCTTGAACTCCGGCTCAAGGCGCGGCTCCAGCCTGCCCTGGCCGAGCTGGGCCTCGTCGCCGGCGTGTCCCGCTGGGCGGAGGAGGAGCCACCGCTTCCCTCCATCATTCAGGAGGCGCGGCTGGCTGCTGTCTCCGCCCAGCCAGCGGGACAAGGCACGGTCCTGGGCTTCGCCGACCTGGGCGTCACCGCCGCCACCACATTCGTCGACAAGGCCGCCGTGGCACTGGTGGCTGAGCTGACCCTGCCGCGGCTGATGGCTTCTCCTGACAGGGACGCAATCGTGGCGGCGGTAGCTACCTTCCTTGACCACCGCGGCTCGGTCAGCCTCGCTGCGGCGGCGCTCGATGTGCACCGCAACACCCTCCAGGCCAGGCTGGGCCGCGCCCGGGAACTGGGCGTCCCGCTGGACAGTCCGTCCGAGTTGCTGTCCGTCCACCTGGTCCTCGACGTGCTACGGGCGGCAGCACATGAGAAACCAACTTCCAAAGATCCGCACGAAACCAGAAAGGACTCCCATGAGTTCCCAGTTTGAATCCTTCGATGACGTCTACGCTTCCGCCCGGGACACTGTAGGCGTCCGTCTTTTCACCGCCTCCGTCATCGCCGACGAAGGCACCAGCATGGCGCGCATCTACACCACCCACCCGGAGGTCTACCCGGTTGGGGGAAAGAAGACCCTCGCAGGAGACACCAATCCGCTCTGGCTGGAGCAGGTCCTGATCGGCCAGCAGCCGTTCCTAGGCGCCGACAGGGAAGCGGTCAGGGCGTTCTTCTTCGACTCCGGAACCATCGAATCGCTGGGGTGCGGCGCAATAGTCAATGTTCCGGTGGTGAGCGGCGGCCGCACTATCGGTTCCATGAACTTCCTGGCGCCCGAAGGCAGCTTTGACCAGTCCTCGGTGGATGCCGCCATAGAGGTTGCGAGGCGCTCTGTCCGGCTCCTCGAAATCGCTTTGGCAGCCACCAGCTAGCGTGCGCCCTGCACCAGGAAGGAAACACTGCACATGATCCCTAACTCTCAGGGAAGCCTGACCATCCGGAACGCCAGAATCTTCGACGGCGAATCACCCGCACTCGTTGAAGGCTCCATCACTGTCCGCGACGGCAGGATAACTGCCGTAGGCAGCACAGAAGAAGGCAGTGGCGGCAGGCCCGGCGTCGGTACCGTACTCGACGCGGGCGGCCGGGTGGTGATTCCCGGCCTCATCGATGCCCACTTTCATGCCTACGCGCTGAGCCTGACCTCGGCCATCAACGAAACCGGGCCACTGAGCTATTCCGCACTGGCCGGTGCCCGCAGACTTGAGGCCGCGCTCGTCCGCGGCTTCACGTCAGTCCGGGACGTGGCCGGAGGTGATGTAGGCCTTGCAACCGCCATCGAGGAAGGATTGTGCCCCGGTCCGCGCTACTTCTTTACCGGTCCCGCGTTGAGCCAGACCGGCGGTCACGGCGACATCCGCGCTGCGAACGATGGAAGCTGCTTCCATGGCGGCCACATGTGCGAGGTAGTGGACGGCGTTGAGGACCTGCTGCTGGCGGTGCGCCACCGCTTCCGGACCGGGGCCACGGCCATCAAGCTCATGACCTCGGGAGGAGTGATCTCCCCCGTGGATCCCATCCGTGTGCCCCAGTACAGCGCGGCGGAAATCCGCGTGGTCACAGAAGAGGCATCGCGGCGTGGCAGCTACGCCACCGCGCACGCCTACTCGCCGGAAGCCATTAGGCACTCAGTCCTCAATGGAGTCCGCTGCATCGAACACGGTAACCTGCTGGATGCTGAAACGGCCCGCCTCATGGCCGAGCACGACGTCTACTTGGTGCCCACATTGGTAACCTACGACGCCATGGGCCGCCGCGGAGCGGAAATCGGACTTACCGAGGTGGGCGCCGCTAAGAACCAGGATGTCCTGGCAGCCGGCAAGAACGCCGTCACACTGGCGCGCGACGCCGGAGTCCGGATTGGCTTCGGCACCGACCTCATGGGTGAGCTCGAGGATGAACAGCTTGCCGGGCTTCGGCTGCAGTGCGAAGTGCTGGGCGTCTACGAGGCACTCCGCTCTGCGACCTCAACAAACGCGGCACTGCTCCGGCGCGAAGACCTCGGCCGCATCGCGGAAGGGGCCTGCGCGGACTTGGTGATACTGGACGGTGATCCCTTCGAGGAGCCCTCAGTGCTCTGGGACGGGAGCCGGAACCGCACCGTCATCAAGGCCGGGCGCATTGCCTCCTCATCAAGCCTTCCGGCCATCCCAAACGTGCCGTTGGAGATCCCCGTCCTTTAACACACCGGTCTCAATTAACGGCTGATCAGCCTGTGCAAGCTAGGTAGAGCGGAACGCCCGGGCGGTCTCCATGGGCGCTGCTGCCCCGCCATAGAATTCTGCCTAGCGCTGCTCGGCGCCGGTATGGTGCTGCGAGTTGCGCGTTGCGTTCAACCTTGGAGAAGGAGTCTTTTCCATCCTTTGGACTGGGTGCGGGTGATGTCGTACATCACGAGTGTGGTTACGGCCTTCATGCGCCGGTCTCCTGCTGCCGGTTGTAGGTGATGGGACCCCTGCTGCCACTGGGAGGATGCTCAGAAGCTAGCAGCAAGCCGGCGAAGCGCGTATCGGCGATTAACTGGGACGATGGGGGCCCGGCACGTCGCTGCTTGGCTAATCAGCCCCCGTAATTTCTGGATAGAGCATGCCCGCTGTCATACGGTAGGTGCTGGTGTCGCTAAACTCCTGGGGGTTCGACCCAGGCTTCGTAGCGCAGCGCTGCTTCGTACAGTGTCCGGGCGTGTGCGCCGCCAGCTGCCAGCCATAGGGCCGAAGAGTCGGGCATGGCATCGTCAACCGTTTCGATTCTGATCATGTGGCCGTTCAGGCGGATCTCAACGGTTGCCCCGATGAGGCGGTTCCAATCGGGGTAGTTGCTGAGCGCCATGCTGTCTCCTTCGAGTTGCGCCTGCAGTGCGGAAATGGTGCCGGACTGAAGCGTCCGGCACCATTTTTCTGATTGTGGTGGATTGCAGGTTGAGGGCCTTCACCGATGGCAAGGCGGCGTTGTCAGTGTGAGTATCCGGCGGCCGCTTCGGTGAGGGTCTTGCCCTTGGTCTCGGGGGCGAGCCATTGGGACAGCGCGGCACCGGCGAGAGCGACGAAGGCGGCGATCAGCATGGTGGGGCCGGGGCCGAGGTTCTCCATCGACAGTGGCATCAGGAATGTTCCGATACCAGCCCCGATCCGGCTGACGGCGGCCGCGAAACCCGTTCCGATCCCCCGGATCTCGGTGGGGAGGACCTCTCCCGGGTAGACGTTTGTCAGGGTGTTGTAGCCGGCGTTGAAGAACGAGAAGACCAGGAAGAGGATGAGCACGACGGGTGCCGGGGCTCCGGCCCACAGGCCGATGACGGCGAGGACGACGGCGCACAGCCACTGGGTTGGTACGGTCAGGACCCGGCGCCCGACCTTATCGATCAGCAGGAATGTGATGACGACGCCGGCCAGGGCGATGGCGGAGAGCCCGACGCCGCCGGCCAGGCCCCCGGCGAGACCGTACTGGTCCAGGACGCTGTCAGCGAAGGTGGCGATCGCAAAGTACGGGGTCACGGCGCAGAACCAGAACCCGGAGATGAAGAGGGTGGAACGCCAGTACTGCTTGGAGAAGAGCATGCCGAAGCTCCCCTTGCGGACGTCTTCGTGCTGGACGTCATCCAGCGCATCGTCCGGCATGTACTTGTAGGCGAGGGCGCGGGCTTCGTCCTTGCGGCCCACGCTCCAGAGCCAGCGCGGTGACTCAGGCATGCCCAGCCGGGCCAGGAACAGGGCCACGGCGATGAAGGTGCTCGTTCCCAGGATGAAGTGCCAGCTGAGGTCGGTGAATTCAGTGAGCAGATGGCCGATCAGGAATGCGATCATGAACCCGGCGTACCAGGCGATGCCCATGGCACCCATCAGCCGGCCCCGCAGGTGCGCGGGTGAGAACTCAGCCATCAGGGGCCAGCCGACCGCGTATTCGGTGCCGATGGCGATGCCCATCAGCAGCCGGACCACGAGCAGCCAAACGGGTGAGTCGATGAAGAACTGCATGCCTGACGCCACCGCGAACAGCGCGATGTCGAACATGAAGATCGGCTTACGGCCGCATTTATCGGAGATCCAGCCGCCCACGGGTGAACCGATCAGGATGCCGATGAGAGCTGCTGCGGCGATGAGGCCCTGCCAGACCACAGTGAGCTGCAGGTCTTTGGCCATCGTCCCCGAGACCGGCCCGATGATGCCCAGGACGTAGCCGTCGAGGAACATGCCGCCGATCAGGACTGTGACCATTCTGATCAGGAAGCGCCGTTTGCTCGGCGTTGAGGCCAGGCTCCGGCGGAAGGTTGTGTTTTTCATGGATGACATGGCGTCACTCCTGGCGGGCTGGGATGGACGGGGGCAGTTTTCGCCTTGTTCGCGACATTGAGAAGCTGGCCTGCGGGCATTTTTGACCTCCCGGTCGACGGGGAAATTGAGGGGTGTGATGGGCGGGACTGGGAAGAAGCTCTGGGGTCCCGGTGAGTGTGAGGGTGGGACCATGGCACCGGCCCTGCCTTTGGGACAGAACCGGTGCCGGTGTCCTCACGGATGGCCGGGGCTGGCCTCAGCCGCGGTTGTACATGACGTGCTTCGTGCGGGAGAAGTCGTCCAGGGCGTAGCTGGAGAGGTCGCGGCCGTAGCCGGAACCCTTGAAACCGCCCCAGGGCATTTCGGTGGCGATGACCAGGTGCGAGTTGACCCAGACCGTGCCGAAGTCCAGCTTCCGCGGAACAGTCAGCGACCGGGCGGAATCCCTGGTCCACACGGACGCAGCCAGGCCGTAGATCGTCTCGTTGGCGCGGGTGACGGCTTCCTCGTCGGTGCTGAACGTTTCCACCGACACCACGGGCCCGAAGATCTCGTTGCTGGTGATCGCGGCCCCGGCCGGGACGTTAATGACGACGGTGGGCTCGATGAAGTAACCCGGCCCTTCGATGGCGTGGCCGCCGACCGCGATGGTCAGCCCGTCCTTCCGGACGTCATCGAGTGCTGCGAGGACCCGCTCGTAGTGGGCTTTGGAAATCATAGAGCCGATTTCGGCGTCGCCGGCGCCGGGGGTGCCGACGGTGATCTCGCTGATCTCCCGGACCAGCAGTTCGGTGAACTTGTCTGCCACCGATTCATGGACCAGGACGCGGCACGCCGCACCGCACTCCTGCCCGCCGTTCCAGAACCCGGCGCTGCGGGTGCCCTTCGCGGCGGCCTCAAGGTCGGCGTCGGCAAAGACGACCACGGGTGCCTTGCCGCCCAGTTCAAGGTGCACGCGTTTGACGGATCCGGCGGCTGCGGCGGCGACCTTCTGGCCGCTGCCCACGCTGCCCGTGATGGCCACGAGGTCCACATCGGGGTGCTCGGAGAGTCGGTTGCCCACCACCCGGCCGGGACCGGTCACAATGTTGACCACCCCGGCGGGGACCTCGCCGGTGATGAGTTCGGCCAGCTTCAGGGTGGTCAGCGGTGTCTGCTCGGAGGGTTTGAGCACCAGGGTGTTGCCCGCGCCCAGGACCGGTGCGATCTTCCACGCGGCCATCAGCAGCGGGTAATTCCATGGCGTGATGACGCCGACGACGCCGACCGGCTCCCGGTGGATTACCGAGGTGTGGTTCTCGGCGTAGTCGTCGGCGCCGAGCGTGCTGTAGGCGCGGGCTGCGCCGGCGGAGAACCGGAAGGTGTCGATGGCGCTGGAGATGTCGTCCTCGGCGACCGCCGCGGGTTTGCCGGTGTTGGCGGCTTCCAGGGTTTCGAACAGTTCCCGGTTGGCCTCGATGATGTCCGCGATCTTCAGCAGGACAGCGGCGCGGTCCCGCGGGGTCGTTGCCGCCCAGGCGTCCTTCGCCGCAACGGCGGCTGCGACGGCAGCATCCACATCCTCGGCGGTGCCGGCGGGCACCTGGGTGAGGACTTCCTCCGTGGCCGGGTTGACGATATCCACCGTCGAGGTTGACGTCGAGGGAACAAACTTCCCGCCGATGAACTGGCCGAAGGCAGGCAGGGAAGGCGCCGGCGTCGTGTCCGCCCGCCGGACGGTGAACAGTGCAGTTTCTGTCGTCATGGTCTTATCCCACGTTCTGGTAGAGGGCGGATACGGCCTGCCGGACGCGGGCCAGGTCGTCAGCGTTGAGGTCGGCGGTGGGGCGGCGCGGGGAGCCGGCCGGAAGTCCCTGCTGGGTCAGGCCCGCTTTGACGGCCGGGATGAATGGCACGGAGAGGAGGGCGTCGATGACCGGGTACACCTTCTTCCACAGCTCCAGCGCGCCGGCGAGGTCGCCTTCGGCGATTTTCCGGCTGACGGCGACGATTTCGTCGGGGACAACGTTGGCGGTGCCTGCCATGACACCGGCTGCGCCTTCGACCAGGGCGCTGTAGAGGTAGACGTCCCAGCCGATGAAGGTACCGACGACGTCGCTGTGGTGGTGGATCAGCTGCAGCGCCTGTTCCCAGTTGGCGCTGGAGTCCTTGATATAGCGGATGTTCTCCACTTCCTCGGCCAGTGCCCGGACGGTGGCCGGGTCCAGGTTGACGCCGGTGACCGCAGGGATGTTGTAGAGCATGACCGGGATCTGGACGGAGGCGGCGACGTCCTTGATGTAAGTGACCGTCTCTTCCAGCGAGAGCGGTTCGTAGTAGGGCGTGATGAGCATCAGCACGTCGGCGCCGAGCTTCTCGGCGGCCTGGGACAGCCGGATGGCCTCTGCAGTGGTGGTGGCGCCGGTGTTGGCGATGACGGGCACGCGTCCGTTGGCTTGTTTGATGACGGTTTCGATGAGGAGCAGCCGTTCCTCGGAGGACAGTGCGCCCACCTCACCGGTTGAGCCGGCGGCGACAACGCCGTCAACGCCGGCTTCGATGGAGCGGTCAACGATCTTTCGCAGGGTTTCGACGTCGATGGTTTCGTCCTGGTTGAAGGGCGTGGACAGGGCGGTGAGGACGCCGCGGAGGTTGTTGGTCATGATGGTTCCTTACTTAAGTTCCTGGGATGTGATCAGGGATGGATGGTTAGGCGACGACGGACAGGCCGGTATGCGGCCGGGCCTGGCGGTGGGTGGCGAGTACGCTGGCTGCTTCCTGGGCTGCGGAGAACCCGGTGGTAATGGAGCTTTCGGTGTACAGGGTTCCCAGGTAGTCGCCGGCCAGGAAGACGCGGTCCGCTCCCCTCATCAGGGTGGACTGGATCTTGGCCCGGCCCGGGAAGCAGTAGGGGGAAGCGTTCTTCCACCGGTCCACCTTGGCTTCCACCACGCTGTCGGCGAAGCCGTGGCCAAGGACCTGGTCGAGGTCCGTGAGGTGGGTCTTGATGACTTCCTCCTCGCTCGTCTCCAGCAGGGCCTTCCCGAGGCGGGCCGGCGAGAACGTCATGAAGCTGCCGCCGGGCTTGCGGACGGACTCGGTGCCGCGGACGATGCTCGCCTGGTTCAGGGCGATCGCGAAGGAGCGCTTCGGTGCTGCGATGGCGTAGATGTCGTCCCACGGGCGGGCGGTGGTCTCGTTGGTCAGGAACGCGGTGCTGACGTGGGGGCCGTACTTGATCTGGCCGAGTGCCCCGCGCAGGTCCTCGGGAAGGTCCACGCCGATCTTGTGCGACACGTCGGCGGTGGTGGCGAGAACCACCGTGCGGGCCTCAACCTCACGGTCGGTGCCGTCCTGGCGGTACCGGACCACGACGGAATCCTGCTTGTGGACTACTTCGTGGACGACTGCGCCGAGCTGGATGCGGTCCCCCATGGCAGCCGCGATCGACTCGGTCAGCGTGGACGGGCCGCCCACGATGCCCTGGCTGAGGCCCTGGCCGAACCCGAGGACCAGGCTGAAGTAGCCGATGCCGGCGCCGGCTGAGATCTCGTCCATGTCGCCGGCAGAGCGGGTGACGGTGGTCTTGAACAGGGCGGCGGCGTCCTCGGACAGGTTGCCGATGAAGTCCTGGAAAGAGGTGCTGTTCTCAAAGTCGTAAATGCGCTGCTGCCGCATGGCACCGGATTCGCCCGCACGCTTCCGCACCACGCCGGTGTACTTCACCACGCCACTGACCACCTTCAGGCCGGCACGCACGGTGTCCACCCGGGAGGAAAGGGACATCGGGATGCGGAACGGGTAGGTGGCGATGTGCCCCTTCTTGATGAACTTCCCGTTCATCCACAGGCCCTGCAGTGACCCGGGGATCTGGACCGCCATCACGCCGACCTCATTGAGCAGCGCGTCGGTGGAGGATCCCGCGCCGGCGAAGACGTGCCCGCCCCAGTTCAGCCAGTAGTCACCCCGGCGTTCGGAGCGGATTCGTCCGCCCACGCGGTCTCCGGACTCCAGGACAACCGTGTCCCAGTGCCGGAGCCGCCACGCTGCAGAGAGTCCGGCGAGTCCGCCTCCGACGATGACTGCGTCTTTCATGATTCCCATTCCTTGCTGTTGGTTCGGTGCGTTCCGTCGTGTGACTCAAACCACTATAAAATGTGATCACAGATCACACAACCCCATGGACGAAGATCTCCTGGACAGGACTGCGCCGCTGATGAGTCGCCGCGGGGCGGACTCCCGGCAGGGCCGTATATTGGATCTGTGGTCATATCCCAGCGCGCCGAGCCCACCCTTCTGACCGACCAGGTCTACGCGATGATTCATGCGGCGATCCTGAGTGGGGACCTGCCGGCCGGGTCGCGGCTAAAGGTGCGTGACCTCGCGGAGCAGGTGGGAACCAGCGTGATGCCCGTCCGCGAGGCCATCCGGCGTCTGGAGGAGACCGGGCTGGCCGAACGCCAGCCGCACAAGGGGGCAGTGGTCAAGAGCCTGACCTTCGAAGAACTCATCCATGTCTACGACGTCCGACGGCTCCTGGAAACTGAGGCCGCACGCCTGGGCACTGAGAAGGTCACCGCCGAAGACTGCGACAGGATGCAGTCCGAATACGACTTGATGCGGAAGGCGATTGACGAACGCCGGGTGATTGACCTGCTTGATCATGACGAGGCCATGCTTGCGATCCTCTATGAAGCCGCGGGAAACCCGGTGCTGCTCCAGATGATTCGGGCTCTGTGGCAGCAATGCCGGGCGTACAAGATCGTTGGCGCCCAAGGTTCCCTGGACACCGGAAAGGACGACTCCCTGTGGCGCCACCAGCAGGACTTGGTGGCCGCCGCCCGGAACGGGGACCCGGCAGCCGCCGCAGCGGTCAACGAGGCCTCCCTCCTGGACGCCAGCGAGAGGATCAAGGCGCGGCTGGCAGAACAAGGCGCACCATAGCTCGGCATGTAGTTCCACTGGAGGAGCAGCGTGACGCATAACTCGTCTGCCCCAAATGCACCAGGAAGATGAATCCCGTCACTTACATTGACGTTAGTCCGCCGTCGATTGGAAGGAGCTGCCCGGTGATGTACCGGGCCCGGTCCGAGGCGACGAACACACGGGCCGGGGCGATGTCCTCCGGTTCCCCCTGGCGCCCCGGGGGACCTGCCTTCCGACGAGCTGGTCGAGTTGTGCGGTGTTCAGATGGCCGGGCGCGGGGTCGTTGAAGCCCCGCTTCAATCCACCCGGGGGCACACGCCGTTGACCCGGATTCCATCCTTGGCGCGTACTCGGCTCGCGAACGGGCGGGTGAGCTTCACGAGCGCGCCCGCGTGAAATAAACCCCGGCATCCTGAGACACCGACCGGTCCTTTGACTCGTGATTTGTGATCACAGATCTAGACAGGCACGTAACCAGTCGCTAGAGTGACGTAAAGCACACAGCGTGGAGCAAGCCACAGCGTGTGCCTCACTGAGCGCGGCGCGGCACCTGCAAACACTGCACCGTCGACGAACCCACTCATGGTTAATGCGCCCACTACCCAAAGGAACTGAAAATGGGCTTAAGCTTTGGCACCAAAGCTCCCCGTACCACACACTCCGGTGAAGTTGCGGTTTCCGGACTCGGCAAGAGTTATGGAGCGAGCCGTGTGTTATCAGATGTGAATCTGGTGATGAACGAGGGGGAAGTAGTCTCGATCATCGGCCCGTCCGGGGCAGGCAAGAGCACCTTCCTGCGCTGCCTGAACTATCTGGAAACCCCAACTGAAGGCACTATCGAAATCGGCGGAGCCCGGGTTGTTGCCGGCGGGAAACTGCCGGACAAAGCGAGCCTGGACCACCTCCGGCGCGTCACCGGAATGGTCTTCCAAAGCTTTAACCTGTTTCCGCACCTGACCGTGATGGAGAACATCACCCTGCCCCAGCGCAAGGTTTTGGGCGCCAGCAAGGAGCAGGCGCAGGAAACCGCGGAGAAGCTGCTCAAGCGCGTTGGCCTTCCGGACAAGGCTAAAGCGTACCCCGCCCGCCTCTCGGGAGGGCAGCAGCAGCGCATCGCCATCGCCCGGGCCCTCGCGCTGTCACCGAAGGTCATGCTCTTCGACGAGCCCACCTCCGCCCTCGATCCCGAGATCGGCCTGGAGGTGCTCGCGGTCATGCGCGACCTCGCGGACGAGGGCATGACCATGCTCGTGGTCACCCACGAAATGCACTTCGCCCGTGACGTCTCGGACCGCATCATGGTGATGGGCAATGGCGGGGTGCTGGAGATCGGCCCGAGTGAACAGGTGATGTCGGAGCCGCAGAACGACCGCACCCGGCAGTTCCTCAAAGCCGTGCTGGACAGGTGAGCCCTCGATGATCATGGAACTCCTGTCCGCGATCGCCCGGGGCGTCGGACTTACGCTGTACGTCACGGGCGCCTCACTCCTGTTCGGCGGCATCATCGGCCTGGTGCTTGTCGGGGCCGCCCGCTCCCCCATCGCCGTCGTCCGGGCCATCGCGACCCTTTACATCAACATCGTCCGGGTCATACCGCCCATTACCTGGCTGTTCCTGATTTACTTCGGCCTGCCCCAGTACGCGCTGCGGCTCTCCACCATCCAGGCCGCGATCATTGGCTTCTCCATCATCGCCTCCGCCTTCATGGCTGAGATCTACCGCTCCGGCCTACTGAGCATCCCCGGCGGCCAACGCGAAGCCGCCCACGCGCTCGGCTTGAGTGCTGTCACCACGGTGGGACATATCATCACCCCGCAGGCGTTCCGGGTGGCGCTGCCGGCGATCGCCACCTACGGCATCGGACTCCTCAAGGACTCTGCCCTGGCCTCCACCATCGGCGTCCGTGAGATCACCTACTACGCCCAGCAAAGCGCGAAGCAAACGCACGAGGGTCTTCTTTCGTTCATCGTTGCCGGCGCGCTCTATATCGTGATCAGCCTCGTGGTGGCCCTCGTCTCACGGCAGGTCGACCTCAGGCTCCGCAGGAAGATCGGAGTGGCGTGATGGACATGCTCACCCAGTGGATCGGATGGTTGCCCAACCTCGCTCCAGGACTCCTTGTCAGCCTCCAACTGACCGGACTCTCCCTGCTCTTCGGTTTCCCGCTCGGCTTGCTATTCGCCGTGATGGCCGCGGCAAAACTCCCGCCCCTGCAGTGGATCTCGTTCTTCTTCGTGGAGATCGGGCGGGGACTGCCGGCCCTGGTGCTGCTGTACCTGATGTACTTCAGCCTCCCTGATGCCGGCATCACCCTGACGTCGCTGACCACCGCCATCATCGCGTTGACGTGGAACACCGGCGCCTACGCCTCCGAATACTTCCGGGCCGGGATCGCCTCCGTACCACTGGGCCAGAAGGAAGCCGCCCTCACCTCCGGGCTCCGCGGCTGGACAGGGTTCCGCCTCATCATCCTGCCCCAGGCACTGCGGATCTCCACCCCGCCCCTGGCCGGACTCGCCGTCCTCGTCTTCCAAGGCAGCGCCCTCGCCTTCGTGATCGCCGTCCCTGAACTGATGTCCAAGGGCTTCGAGATCGCCTCCATCACCTTCGAATACCTCAGCGTCTACCTGCTTACTGCAGTCATCTACGGATCGCTCACCCTCGTCTTCCTCGGCCTCGTCCGAGTGCTGGAACTGCGCCTCGGCCGGCACCTGCAACGCAACTGACCTCTACCCACTTATCCCGGGCAATCCGCCCACAACCTCAGCAAAGAGAGAAAAACCATGTCACCAGCTCCCCGTACACTCGTGCGCACGCTTTCCGCCGGCACCGCCGCCGGCCTGCTTGCCATCTCCCTGGCTGCCTGCGGCGGCAGTGGGAACGCCGGCAGCGCCTCGGACTGCAAGCCCGCCCATGAGGGCATCAAAACCGTCACCGAAGGCGAACTCACTGTCGCCAGCTACGACTACGCACCCGCCACCATCCTGGACGGCGATAACGTCACCGGCATGGAAGGCGACCTGATCAACGAGATCGCCAAACTCGAATGCCTCAAGGTCACGGTGAGCACCTCGGGCGGAGCGGGAGCGGTCATCCCGTCCGTGCAGTCAAAGCGCGTTGACATCGGCTCGGGAAACTGGCTCCGCACCAAGGAACGGACCAAGATCGTCCACCTGAGCACCCCGCTCTGGAGCGATCCCCAGGCCATCGTCTCCACCAAGGGCCTGACCAGCAACGACCTCGAGGGTAAGAAGGTTGGCTCAGTCGCCGGCAACCTCTGGAACGACAGCATGCAGAAGTGGCTCGGAGACAACTTCAAGATCTACCAGGACGACGAATCCATCTACGCAGACCTCAAAGCCGGCCGCATCGACGCCCTCGTGGCCTCCGCGGCATCCGCCAACTACCGGTTCAAAACCGCCCCCATCGAGGGCGTCAAGGTGATCGCCGTCAAGCCGAACCCCCACGTCCCCCAGTTCGCCGCAGTTGGCCAGGTCATGCTGCCCTCCAACCTCGAGAACGACACCCTCGGCAAGGCCCTGGACGAGGACATCCAGAAGCTCCGCGAAAAAGGCACCATCAAGAAGATCCTGGAGAAGTACGGGATCGACCCCAAGGTTGGCGAGCCCGGCGCACCCACCGAACTCTAACGACGTCGCACTTTCCTCAGGGCGGTGCCGGATGTCCTGTCCGGCGCCGCCCTGACGGTACTTGATCGCGCCGAACGGCGCCCTGATTTTCTAGGTTTTTCAAGCAAGCAAGGGAGCATGCACATGAGCGGAATCATTGTTGTAGGGTCGATGGCAGTGACACGGCGAGAAAGGCTGCGGAGGCCGCAAGAGACCTCGCCGCAGCACTGTGCGCGACCCTGCATGTGGTCTCAGCCTTTGACACTGACCGCTCTGACGTCTTCGGCACCGGCAGCAGCAAATGGCTTGTCTCGGACGCCGATAAGGCCGAACAGGTCGCCAGAACCGTGGCCGACACTCTGGGCGGGGACATCAAGATCACCCATGCTGCAGCCTCCGGAAGGCCAGCGGATGCCCTTATCAGGGAAGCGCTGAGCAAAGAGGCCCGCCTCATGGTGGTCGGCAACCGCAGGATGCGAGGTATTGGCCGCGTCCTGGGCAGTGTCGCCAACAGTGTGGCGCACAGCGCGCCCTGCGACGTCTACATCGCCAACACGTACGAAGACTGAACAACTACCCGACGCTGAAGCCTGGGCTAGGCAGCATCTGGGACTTGCACCCTAAAGAGACCCAGCTCGACTCTGTTGACTGCTTTTTCTCGACATAACGAATTTCCCATGAGGAGCCCCACTTGCGTGACGTGATTATTGTTGGTGCCGGTGCCGCCGGCCTCGGAACCGCCTTCTACCTGCGGGATTCAGGGCTCGACGTCCTCATCCTGGAGTGCGGCCATGACATCGGCGGCCGGTCACACACCGTGCAGCTTGCGGGAACGTCGGCCAATTCCGGCGCGATGTTTGTTTACAAGGGCACGAAGTCCGAGGACCTGGTGAATGAGCTCGGGATTGAGACCGTCCCCTTCCTTCCCGAGACGTACGGAATCCACGTCAACGGCAAAACGGTGGTGGCCGAAGCCAACGAGGACGTCGTGGCCGGCCTCAACCTCACGGAGTCCGAAAAGACCGAGTTAATCAAGTTCATCGACACATCCCTCACCGAGTACCGGGACTACGTCAACGAGAAGACTTCAGCCGGAGACCTCAACAAGCTTTCAGGTGAAACTGTGGCCGAACGGATCGCCGACCTGCAGCCGGCCGTCCAGAAAATCATTGCCACCGCCATCCGCGGCGGCGCCGTGGGCGACCCGGCCCATCTCTCCGCAAAGTATGCGCTCCGCTACTTCGCCAGCTACCTGGCACGGGAGAAGAACAACCGCCTGTTCGCGCTCGAAGGAATGCAGGCGATTCCGAGGGCGATCCTGAAGCGCCTGCCGGAGGGCACTGTCCGCTACAACACGCAGGTGACAGACGTAGCCTTGCTCGAAGAGCAGGGCGTCTACGAGGTTTCGGTGACGGGCGAAAGCGACGAGAAGCTGACGGCCAGGCATGTGGTGCTGGCCGTTCCCGCCCCCGTCGTTCCCGACGTCGTGAAGAATCTGCCGGAGTGGAAGACGTCAGCGCTCAACAGGGTCGCCTCCCCCGGCAGCACCACACTGAACATCGTCGCCGACATTGAAGGGCTTCCGGAGTTCGAGGACTGGGCCTTCATCGTGACCGTCGGGATGCCCTTCGACGCCATCATCAACCCTATCCCCGGCGGCACCGACGAGACCTCCAAAGCAAACATCCTTCAGCTGACCTGCTACGGAAATTCCTCGGGCTATCTGCCAGGGTTCGCCGACGACGAGGAAAGGGTGGCGCAGTGGATGGAGCACGTGTACACGGTGGCACCCCAGCTTCGCGGCCGGGTCCTCGGCGTGCACGCCCAGACCTGGCAGCACTGCTTCGCCCTGCTCAGCCCGGAGCGGGCGGCAGCGCTTCCTGAGCTGCAGCGCTCGGTAGGGTCACTGCACTTCGCGGGCGACTACACTTCCGAAACCGCCGGTACCCACGGTGCCTACACGGAGGCCGAACGCGTCGCTTCCCTGATCCGGGCCACTCTGACACCCACGGCCTAGTGACCTACGAGCGACACCCGGCATGGGCGGCGTTGACGGGGCCCGCCGAACCGAAGCCTACCCCGGCCACCTCTCCGGCGGCGAGCAACAACGGGAAGCGATCGTCCGAGCGCTGGCAATGGGATCTGAAATCTTGCTGTTCGACGAACCGACCTCAGCTCTTGCCCCGAAAACTCGCCGCCGAAGTGCTTGGCACAATGAAAAGAGCTTGCACGCAAGGGAATGACCATGGTCGTTGTGACCCACAAAATGGCACTTACACGGGAGGTCACCACCAAGCTCGTCTACTTAACGGGGAGTCGTCGCCGAGCAAGGCCCGCCCGACGAGCTGTTCGAGCGACCACACGGTAGCGCTGCAAGGCACCCTTGGCCGTTCAGACGCATCATGACCGTCGCCGCTTCGCAGGCCGCAACGCCTGCACCGCCAACAACCACACCGGTTGAAAGGACTTCCCCGTGACCGTTTTCGGAGGTGAAAACGGCGCATTTGGTCACAAGGATCCAGCCGATAGTCGAGATTCCTTTGGACTATTCGTACTCCACCGTCCCCTACTTCGCGGCTGCGTCCCGGCGCGGGCAGCGCCCTCCAGAAGCGCACTGCGGGCCGCGCCCTTGGGGCCCCACACGACTAGACTTTTGTCATGTCCCTGCAGGCTTATCGTAGGACTTTGCTGCTCGCCATGCTCATCACAGGAGCTGCAGCACCACCTGCAGCCGCTCAAGAGGCAGCCCAGGAGGGCGCACCGTGCGCCATGCTGACGGCCCACAAAGTGAAGTTCAGCGCCGGTGACGCGAGCCGGGTGGTGTTTGTGACCGCTACCGACGTGAACCAGAACGCAGTACTGATCACTGGCTGTGTCCGAACGGCGGACGGGTACGCCCAGGAGTGGCAGACGAGTGGCTTCATCGGCAAGAACGGGTTCGCTCCCGAGGGCACATTGAGGGAAGGCCGGCTCCAGTCACCCACCGGTTCGTTCTCTGCGACGGAAGCACTCGGGCTTGCCGATCCCGGAACCAAACTGGTGTACCACCTGGTCAACCCCCGGTCACGCTGGGGCGGGCCGGGAAGCCCCTCGTACAACAATTACCTGGAGGGTGGATCAGAGGCTGACGAGAACCTGTGGTACTGGGCGAACCAAGGGACGTATGCGCAGGCCACGGTCATCAATTACAACCGGCTCCCGGATTCCCCTCCCGTTCCCGGGTACGATTACGCAATCTTCTTCGGGGCGGGGAACAGGGTCTCAGCAGGATGCGTTTCCACGAACTTGCAGACGGCGACGCAGGTCGCCAAGACGCTCGTGCCGGGCGACCGCTTCATCATGGGTGTGGACCACGACGTCTTCGGGCCTCCGCCAACAAGCGCCGCCCCTCCCCCGACCACGGCGGCGACGCCGGAAGTTACGTCCGGCGCGGCCACAGTGACCCAGAGACCGTCCGCTTCGCCACCGTCCGCTCCGGCGTCCGAGGCGAAGGGCGGCCCAGCCCGAGACACGACCGGTTTCGACTACCTCCCGCTAGGGATTTTGCTGGTGGCAGGAGGGAGCACGGCGCTGGCAGTCTACTTCCGGCTCAGAAGGCAGGGCAGAGAAACCCGGCTCTAGTGCTCGGGGCCGTTCCGACCGGTGTGCGGCGCGACTACGCTCAGAACGGGGTCAGCAGCCGCCCCGCGAACTGCCCCGGGCGTTCCTCGCGAGGGTCGCCCAACAGTGCCTGGGCGGGCGAACGCGAACTCGTGGGTGACCACAACCACGCCAGATCTTTCCTGTCATGATCCAGCAGATAACGCGTTAGAAACGGGTCAGCATGGAACCTGGGCATAGCCCGCACTGCCTGGCAAGCGGGAAGATACGCGTCCGTAGGCTCGACCTCAAGCAGGACGAGAAGCAGACTCTTGGAACCGCCCGGAAGTAGGCGTCCGTCCGGAGACGTTCAGCGTGTTGGCCGGCGACCCTGGGTATCGGCCTGCATGTCGAAGTCATTCGTTGCGTGGACGTTCTCGGGCTGTTTCGGTGTCGACAGCGGGATGTTTCATGATTCGGTCATTGACCGGCCGGGAAACTTTGTTGCGGCTCTGCGGGCCGTTGGGTTCAGATGGCGAAGATGGTCCATTGTGTTTGGTGGCTTCCGGCGGAGTTGAGTCGGATGAGATCGGTGCCGCTGTTGAAGGCGTCCGGCGGGCAGGTCATGGGTTCTGCCGCGAGTCCGATTCTGTTGGGTAGAGGTGGTTTCTTGTCGGCGGTGTGGATTTGGAGCCATGGGGAGGCGACGTCCCAGGTTAAGCCGACGCCGGTCCCGATAGGGTCCTTGAGGGTGAGGCTGGCGCGGCCGCGGTCGTTGAATCGTATGTTAGTAAATGCGTGGTCAATTTTCGTGCTGCCGATGGTGCGCGGCGCTCGGAAGTCGAAGTCCTGTCCTTGAACTGGCCGTGTTTTCACTGGAAGGAGCCGGTCCGTGGTGACTTCCAGGTAGGAACTCGCGGGGAGTTCGAGAATCCAGTCATTCATGGATGACGGCCCGGCAACGAGGTACGGGTGGGGGCATACACCATATGGGGCTGCGGTCGGGCCTGTATTGGTCGCTGTTATGAGGGTGTGGAGCCCGTTCTTATCGATTCGATATGCCGCTTCGAGCCGAAGCTGGAAAGGGTATCCCGTTGTGGGCCCAAGCTCACAGGCCAGGACCACGGACGAGTCGTCGGTTGACTGCAGGTTCCACTCCCTGTTGAACACGAGTCCATGTAGTGCGGTGGACCGCTCCGGTTCATTTAGGGCCAGCTGCTGTACCGCTCCATCGAAGGTGTACCGGCCGTCGCGTATTCGGTTCGGCCAGGGGGCTGCGACGATTCCCCGGTAATCCGGAATCGGCGCTCCTGCCTCGAACGGAACTACCAGATCACGGTTTCCGTGCCGGAGCCGGCGCAGGGCCGCCGCCTGGGCGGTGATGGTGGCGGAGTAGTCCCCCGCCCGGATGAGGTACTCGGAAGCCGGAGGTCCGGGCGGCGGCGTGCGGGCAGCCATTGTTAACCGATTCCAATGGCAGGTTCAGGGTGCTTCATCTCAACTGCAGGGACCGTGGATGCCGGTTCGTTGGCTTGCTCTACTGGGGTTTTGGGCCGACGGTGCGAAGCGGTGTTGACATTCTCGCCCAGCACGATGGATCTGATTTCCTCGACGGGAATCTTGGGCCGGCGCTGGGCGTCGGCCAGGCCGTTGGCTTCCTGAAGTGTGTCCGTCAGCTGTGTGTAGCAGAAGCCGGCGAGGACGGGGCTGGATTGCAGTGCCTCAAACAGGTCCCGAAGCAAGCGCACGAAGTCTTCGGCGTTGGAAACTGTAGCGTAGCCCCATGACTCCAGGCCGGTGTCGTTGACGTAACTGATGCCGCCGAATTCGGAAACGATGAATGGCTGTTCGCGGTCCGGGGTGTTGACGAGCTTCATCCTGCGCCCGAGCGGGCCGATGCCGGCCATGAGCTCCTCGACGTTGCCGGCGCTGGCGTAGTTGGCTGCCAGTTCCTCCCGGGTGATGCCGTAGTCGTGGATGGCCCAGATGTCCGAGTCTGCATGCTCCCACCCGTCGTTGGTCACCACGGGCCGCGAGGGATCCAGGGCTTTTGTCAGGTGGTAGAGGGCCTGAGCATAGTTGAGCTGCGCCTGGTCGTGAGAGATGTGCTGCACGCCCCAGCTCTCGTTTAGTGGAACCCACGTGACGATCGAGGGGTGGGATGCGTCGCGGCGGATGACCTCCAACCATTCCCGGGACATGCGTTCGATGGCCGTGACGGAGAATTCGTAGGCGCTGGCGTTTTCACCCCAGATAAGGAGCCCGAGGCGGTCGGCCCAGTACAGAAAGCGCGGGTCCTCGACCTTTTGGTGGATACGGGCGGTGTTAAAGCCGAAGTCCTTGATCAGTTGAACTTCCTTACGCAAGGCGTCACCGTCGGGTGCGGCGATGTGGGATTCGGGCCAGTAGCCCTGCTCGAGGACAGCACGGAGGTAGTACGGCCTGTCGTTGAGCATGAAATGCCGTCCGGCCCAGCCAACAGAGCGCATGCCGAAGTAGGAGGACACCTCATCGACCGTTCCTCCGCCGGCCGAAACCCGGACAACGGCGTCAATGAGTCGGGGGTTTTCCGGTGACCAGAGCAGCGATTCGTATGCTTGACCGTTTGACTGCCGCGGCAAGGTGATCATCGTCGTGCTGCGCGGATCAGTCTGGTCGAAGCCGACGCGGGCCAGGGTCTTTCCTTCATAGGACAAGGTGACTTCGACGGTGACTGGCGTTGCGGGCCGGCCATTCAGTTCCAAAGACAGGCGCACAGCTCCATTCGGAACGTCCGGCGTCCAGGCCAGATGCTGCACCGACGTATGCGGGACGGCCTCCAGCCAGACTGGCTGCCAGATCCCGGTTGTCCTGCGGTACCAGATGCCGTGGGGTTCCTCCTGCCAGTCCTGTTTGCCCCGGGGCTGGGCGACGTCGACGGGGTCATCCTCGGCCCGGACCACCAGCACGTTCCCCTCCCCTCCCGGGCTGGCGAGAAGATCTGTGACGTCAAAGAAGAAGGGAGTGTGCCCGCCCTCATGGTTGCCCAGGTACTGGCCGTTCAGCCATACGTCCGCGCGGTAATCCACGGCCCCGAAATGCAAGATCATCCGCGTACCCTGCCGGCCCCACCCCGCGGCCCTAACCTCGGCCACGCTCAGCTCGCGCCGGTACCAGATGACCGGGTGGAAGGAGTTGTCACCGATGCCCGAGGCAGCGGACTCGGGGGGAAACGGCACTCGAATGCGTCGGTCAAACGGGCTCTGCTCCCGGTGCCAGCGCCCGTCGAGGCCTTTGTTGGCGTCATCGTAGGCAAAGCCCCAGAGCCCGGCCAGCTCTGTCCATTGGCGGCGGCCCAGCTGCGGCCGAGGATAATCCCCCGCCAGGGACGTCACTGTCGGGAAAGGGGTAGTGGTGATTGCATCATTCATGCAGGCAATCATGCATGCCGTTCCGCCATTTTGCAACGTAGAAAAAAATGGTTGACATTGCCCCATTGGAAGCCGCACGATGGTGTGCAACAACTTTTGCTACGTTGAATAGGTGTCGAAGATGACTACAGGCCAAGATGCACTCAGGCCAGCGATTTCGAAGCGTACACTCCGGCCGGGAAAGGCATCCGGGCTGGCCCGGAGGGCCATCAGGGATGGCTGGGCTTTCCTTGCCCCCTTCATGCTGGTTTATGCGGCGTTCATCCTCGTCCCGCTGTTCCAGTCGGTGTACGTCAGCGGGTTTGACTGGGATTTGCTGGGGGCGACGCGGAAGTTCATCGGCGGCGGGAACTACGTGAAGATGCTCTGGGGCCGGGACATCGTCTGGAGTTTCGGCCACGAGTGGCCCGTGCGGCTCGCAGTTGTCACAGTGGCGACTGCGGGCGCCTTCGGACTACGCCGGCATCGGCGAAGGGCCATTAGTGTCCTCGCAGCAGGCGTGACCGTTGCTGTCCTGCTGGGGTTCCATCCCTCCCCGTCCGGTTCCTGGAATGATGAGAACTTTTGGATTGCGCTAAGGAACACCTTGGGCTTCACGCTGATCTCAACGCCGGTGCTGGTGCTGATCGGGCTGGTGTTGGCCCTGCTCCTGCACACCAAGCATCGCGGAACCGGTATTTACAGGGCACTGTTCTTCATCCCGTACGTGCTGCCGGTTTCGGCCGTCACGCTGATCTGGAGTTACCTGCTCAATCCGGAACGCGGACTGATCGCCGGATTCCTCAAATGGTTCGGCATCGATGGCATCCCCTTTCTCTCGGACCCGGCCCTGGCGATGCCATCCATCATTGCCACCACGGTCTGGTGGTCCGCAGGTTTCAATCTCGTGCTGTTCCTGGCCGGGCTGCAGGACATCGATCCCAGCCTGCATGAGGCAGCGTCCCTGGATGGAGCCACCCGCTGGCAGCAGTTCCGCCACATCACCCTTCCTGGCCTGTCACACGTGACCGTGCTGGTCGCAGTGACCCAACTGATTGCCTCCTTCCAGATCTTCGGACAGGTCTACATCATGACGAAGGGAGGCCCCGGCACTGCCACCCAGGTGCTCATCCAGCACATCTACGAAGCAGGGTTTAAAAACTACGAGCTCGGTTACGCCTCCGCGGTTTCCGTGTTCCTGTTCGTCATCATGGCTGCCGTGTCCGCTGTCCAATTCCGTCTGCTCTCCAAGGACTCCTGATGGCCGCCTCCACCCCAACAACTTCCCCCAGCACACCAACACCCGCTGCCTCGACAATTACGAACACGCCCGGCGCACCCACCAGGCGCCGGTCACGCGGGTCATGGACCTACCACTCCTTCATGATCGTGGCCGCGCTTCTATGGTTCGCGCCGATCCTGTGGATGATCTCGATGGCGGTCACGCCGAACGATGTACTGCAGCAGTCATCCAGTGATTTACTCCCCCGGAGCCTCACGCTGGAGAATCTGGTCAGCGTCTTCGCCACCGGTGACCTGGGACGCTGGTTTCTTAACAGTGCCGTCGTCACGACGGTGACAACGGCTGTGACGGTGATCTTCTCAGCCATGGCCGGCTACGCCTTCGCCAAAATCAGCTTCCCTGGCCGCCGAATGCTCTTCGTCATCGTGCTCGCCGGGCTGATGGTGCCCAAGGAAGCCATGTTCGTCCCGCTATTCCTGATGTTTTCCGGAGCACACGGGCAAAACAGCTACGAAGCGCTCATCCTCCCCCGTCTGGCCGCCCCGCTCGGCGTATTCATCATGACCCAGTTCTTTAGCAAGGTCCCGGCCGAGGTCGAGGAGGCAGCCCGCATCGACGGAGCCGGCCGCTGGCGGGTCTTCTTCGAAATCATGCTTCCGCTGGCCCGGCCCGCGATGGCCTCCCTGGCAATCTTCACGTTCGTCCTGACCTGGAACGACTACCTGTGGCCCCTGGTCATATCCACCAAGACGGAATGGTTCACCGTCACCACCGGCCTGGCGTCCCTGCAATCCAACTTTGCCGCTACCACCAACCTGGGAGACCTCATGGCCCGCGGGCTCATCGGGAGCCTGCCGCTGCTGATAATCTTCCTCGCCTTCCAGCGCCAACTCATCCGCGGCATCACCCTGGGCAGCGGCGAAAAATAGCCCCCTAGTAGGTTCCCCTCAACGACTTGGAACAACCCTTCAAAGGAGAAACCCTATGAAACAATCCCTGCGACACATGACCGTCGCACTAACCGCATCAGCCATCCTCACGACCGCCCTGGCCGGCTGTGGCGCATCCGAGGGCAGCACCGACAAATCCGGACCGGGAGCAATAACCGCCGTCACCGACGACCAGCTCAAAGGCTCCACACTGCAGATGTCCAACCCCTTCGGCAACTGCCCGGAGGCAGCCGGCACCAACACCGACCTGTCCAAGGCCGTCGGAGAATGTGCGACCCTGCAGACCCTGGTGAACAAGTTCAATGCCGACAACAAATGGGGCATCAAGGTCCAACGCCTCGGCGGCAGCGCCTGGGACTCCTACTACGACGCCCTGAACACCGCCTTCGCCGGCGGAAACCCGCCCGACGTTGCAGTCATGCACGGATCCAGCCTGGTCGACTACGCCAAACGCAACCTGCTCGTACCGCTCGATGACCTCGCCGCAATTACCAAGCTTGACACGAATGACATCGCCCCTGCTGCAAAGACAGCCATCGGATACAACGACAAGACCTACGCCGTCCCCTTCGACGTGCACGCCATCCTCGCCCACGTCAACGTCGACATCTTCAAGGCCGCCGGGCTCATCGACGCCACCGGCAAACCCAAGCTGCCCACCTCGACCGAGGAATTCCTGGCTGACGCCAAGACGGTCAAGGAAAAAACCGGCAAGAACTTCATGGCCGTCGCACGCTCGGGCGACCAGCTCGGCATCCACACCCTGCACAGCCTGATGCAGCAGCAGGGTGGGGACTTCCTCAACGCCGACGGCACCAAACCAACTCTGGACTCACCGCAGGCACGGACGGCCCTGTCATTCCTGGACGAGGTCTTCAAGTCCGGCTACGCGAACGGTAACCAGACCTACGACGCGGCGGGCCAGTCATTCCTGAACGGAGACGCCGCCATGCTGGTCAACGGCACCTGGGTCGTGGACGAGTACAGCAAGAAAGCAAAGTTCAACTACGAAGCCACGAACTTCCCGACGCTGTACGACAAGCCCGCCGTGTGGGCCGATTCGCACACGTGGGTGATCCCCAAGCACGCGGACGCCGATCCGGTGAAGTACCGTGCCGCGGCAGAATTCCTGTCCTTCCTGAACGCAAACGACAGCGCTTGGGCGCTAGGCACCGGGCACATCGCGGCACAAAAGTCAGTACTGAACAGCGCAGCCTACAAGGCAGCCCCGCAACGGGCCAACTACGCCGACACGGGACTGAGCATTGCCCGCGCCGTGCCGCACATTGCCAGCTGGCCCGCCGTCGCCAAGGCCGTCCGGGACTCCATCGAATCAATCTGGTTCCAAGGACGCCCCGTGGACCAGGCCCTCAAAGATGGCGACAACAGCATCAACGCCGCACTGACAAAATAGCCGCCTCCGGGGCGGGACACCCGGTCCCGCCCCGGAGCGCCGCTGATATGACATTCTGGCTTCAGAAGACCCGCACGACCACGGCACCATCAGGAGGAAACATGGGAACAAGCATGCGAGACGTCGCGGAACTGGCCGGTGTCTCGCAGCGCACCGTGTCCAACGTCGTCAGTGGCTATATCCACGTCAAACCCGAAACCCGGGCCCGCGTCCAGGCAGCCATCGACAGTCTGAAGTACAAACCGAACATCTCTGCCCGAAGGTTAAGGCAAGGCCGGACAGGCATCCTCGCCCTGGCGCTTCCGGAAATAGCTGCCCCCTACTTCGCTGAACTGGCCGACCACGTCGAACAACGGGCCGCCGAACTTGGCGTCACTGTCCTGATCGGCCAGACCGGAGGCATCCGGGACCGGGAACTCCTGGTCCTGCGCGGTTACCAGTCCAACCTCATCGACGGCCTGATACTTAACCCGCTCTCCATCACCGCCCAAGACCTCGTCGATGAAGATATTGATTTTCCGGTCGTCCTCCTGGGCGAAAGCCTCGAAGCCACCGGCACACCCGTCGTGCACATCTCCGTGGACAACGAAGCAGCCGCTGCGGAAGCAACCCAGCATCTGATTGACATGGGACGACGCTCGATCGCCGCCATCGGAGCGTCACGCAATATGGCCGTATCCGGCCCTGCCAGCCACCGGCTCCGCGGATACCTTGCAGCCATGGACCGCGCCAACCTCCCCGTCACCACCGAAATAGATTCCGAGTCAACAGCCTGGACCAGGGCCGCGGGCTACGCCGCGGCCCAACGGCTGCTCGACCGCAAACCCGACATCGACGCCATATTCTGCTTCAACGACACGCTCGCGCTCGGCGCACTCAAGTGCTTCTTGGACAGAGGGGTGAAAGTCCCCCAAGACATCGCCCTCGTTGGGTGGGATGACATCGAAGAATGTTCCTATTCCAGCCCGGCGCTCACGTCGATTTCTCCCGACAAGGCAGGAATCGCCAAGACCGCCGTCGATACACTCCTGGCCCGCGTCTCCGGCCAGACCATCAATCCCGCCGACCCCACCGAAATAAGAGCAGACTACAAGCTCATGGCGCGGGCCAGCACAACCGGATAACCCAAAGAACGATGCAGGCGGGTTGATCGGCTACCCGCCCCTACCGGCCCGGCCCGGCCCTGTAACGCAAATCCGCCGCCCGAGATGCTATGCACCCATGGCGTCCGTTTCCACCCCGCCCGAAAGGTCGACCGCAATACCCATACCCGCTGACGAGACGTTGCCCGAAATTCCCTCCGCTGTCGCAACCGGCCTCCGACCGCTCCGCGCTGACCGCAGGCATCGTCCATTTGGCGAGGGCGGTTTCCACCGCGTGCACACCAGGCCATGTACCTGGACCGGCTGATGAACGCCGGGAAGGACCACGACTGGGCCATCTGCGGCGTCGGCGTCCCGCCCTCAGACGCCCGTAGGAAACAGGTCATGGACGCCCAGGGCTGCCTCTACACCCTGGTAGTTGAAAACCCGACGGAACGCGGGAAGGGCGCCGTCATTCCTGCGGGGAGCTTAACTGGCCGCCGGTGGGCAGAAATTAGTGGCCACAGACACACGGACATGACTTCTGCCAGAGCCAGGACTCGGGCATGCCCAACGGGCTTTGAGACGCTTGTTGACGAGGAGCAGGATGTCGCGGTGCGCCTTTGACACTTACCGTTTGAGGCCCCATCCCCAGACGGTGAATGAGGCTGGTCCAATGAATGGCTTCGAGAGGCGAAGGACCGAAATGCAAGTCAGATCCACGTGCTCCCAAAGCGCGACCGGCTCACGGGACGATTTCCGGGCGGGCCTCTTCCGGGACCACTGGAATCGGAATTTCATCAAATCACCGTGGATGTCTTGGCTCCAAAGCGAAAAGCCAATAGCGTGCGGCAGCGACATCCGTACGGAATGCTGAATTCGACCGGCATTTCGTAATCTGAAGAGGAGGTAGTTCCCTTGAGCCAAAGAAAGGGGTGAATCCTCCTCATTCTCGGGACATGCGTGTCACCCAGCAGCAAGGAATGTAATACGCGGTTCATGCACCCACCTTCCCTGGCCGCCCGCCCGTTGCTGTGGACGGGAACGCTGGACTGGTTTGACCCTAGACTGCGTGGCGCACGCTACCATCGTCCGCCACCGCGGTGAGCGCCGGCCGCTGGAGGCGGGCCAGGGCTCTTGCACTATCGCTTCCTGGTTCCGAGGCGTAGGTGAGGATGCGGTGGCCGGAGTCGTCGGGCATGGTCAAGACCTCGAACCCCAGCTCCAGTGATCCGATCTGCGGGTGGTTTAGTGTCTTGTGCCCCGACATGCAGTTCTCAACCGGGTGCTCTGCCCACATGCTGGCGAAGTCAGGACTTTTGAGAGTCAGTTCGCCGACGAGAGCTGCGAGGTCTGTGTCGTCGGCGAAGCGTCCGGAGAGCAGCCGCAGAGACGCCACTGCACGTGAGGCCTCTGATCGCCAGTTCGGGTAAGGGCGCGAGTGGGCTCGTCCAGGAAGAGCATCCGCGTCATGTTGGGGCGCTCTGAGGGCCTCTCCGGTGCATCAAAATCCACGTGCGAGGCAACCAGCCGGTGCCCGGCCCGGTTCCAGGCAAGGACTTCAGTGTGTTTGCCGAGCACCACAGCAGGGACGGTGCCCATGGCGTCGACCAAGCGCCCGGTGCCGGGTCTGACCTGATCCGGCCTGCTGCGGGAAGCCTTGGTTGTGCGGCGCTTGGCGCTGGAGAGGTCTGCGAGGTGTTTCCGCTCAACCTCTGTTCGGGCCAGGGCGCGGGCCAGCCGGTCGATAACCGCATCGGAAGCATTGACGTGCTGGCCGTGCTCCAGCCTGGCGTCAGCCTCCTACGCGGCAGCCCTACAGACCCCATTGCTGTGGACCGTGAAACCGCGCACCTGCTAGTGCTCGCGCACACGACATATGCAGTCCTCCATGCGCAGTGTGCTGAGCTTCCTGGACGCCCCGCAACTAAACTCCCCGGAGGCCTACATCAGTTTCGACCCAGCAAGCCTACGGCGAGGACGGCGAGGTCAAAAACGAAGGGACGAGGGAGTTCCTGCGGCACTCGATGGGTGAGTACGCCGCCTTCGTCGCCCGGGTCCTTGACGCGACGTCAGCCGGGCACATCGGCGATGAGCACCCCGACTCGCGCAAGTATGCCACCAGCTTCCGAGACCCGCGCCAGAGGGCGGGGCCGCCCCCAGGAACTCTCGGGGGCGGGCTTGCGCGGCAGCTTGCCTTCCCGTCGGCCTAATTAATTCCCCTGTTGTACTTGGCCCGGGATGCCTTCGGCAGCACGGGCCTTGCCGAGGTACTGCGGGCCGGAGGACGTAGGGGATGCCGTCCGGGCCGGAAAGCCCGGTTAGAGCGACGTCACAGCCACAAATAAACGCGACCGTCGTACTGGGGGAATCTGCCGCGGGGGGGGTCAGCGCCAGCCGAGTTGCGGCGCCACATACTTCAGGATCGACTCGATGACGTGGGCGTTGTAGTCGACACCGAGCTGGTTCGGGATCGTGAGAAGCAGGGTATCTGCCGTGGCGATCGCCTCGTCCCCTGCCAGCTCCGTGGCCAGCTCATCGGGGGCACCCGCGTAAGACCGGCCAAAGACCGCGCGCGTCTTCTCGTCGATGTTGCCCACCTGGTCGGAGCTGTGGCGGTCGCGGCCGAAGTATCGCCAGTCGCGCTCGTCCGTCAGTGCGAAGATGCTGCGGCTGACCGAGACGCGCGGCTCCCGCTCGTGCCCCGCCTCCCTCCAGGCGTGCCGGTAGAGCTCGATCTGCTCGGCCTGCTGGACGTGGAAAGGTTTCCCGCTCTCGTCATCCTTGAGCGTGGAGCTCTGCAGGTTCATGCCGAGCTTCGCCGCCCAGATGGCCGTGGCGTTCGAGCCCGAACCCCACCAGATGCGTTCACGCAGGCCCTCCGAGTGCGGCTCCACGCGCAGCAGGCCAGGAGGGTTCGGGAACATCGGGCGGGGATTGGGCGCCGCGAAGCCCTTGCCAGTGAGGACCTCCAGCAGACGCTCGGTGTGTCTACGGCCCATGTCGGCGTCCGACTCGCCCTCGGCGGGGGCGAAGCCGAAGTGGCGCCACCCGTCGATGACCTGCTCGGGTGAACCCCTGCTGATGCCTAGCTGTAGCCGGCCGCCCGAGATCAGGTCGGCCGCGCCGGCGTCCTCCGCCATGTAGAGCGGGTTCTCGTAGCGCATGTCGATCACGCCGGTACCGATCTCAATGCGGCTTGTCCGTGCACCGATCGCAGCGAGCAACGGGAACGGAGAGGCGTATTGCTGCGCGAAGTGGTGGACGCGGAAGTAGGCGCCGTCCGCTCCCACCTCCTCGGCCGCGATCGCGAGGTCGATCGCCTGCAACAGCGCGTCCGACGCGTTGCGCGTGCCGGACTCCGGGTGATCGGTCCAATGGCCGAAGGACAGGAATCCGATGTTTTTCACACAGGAAAACAACGTGGTGGCGACGGTGCCTATTCCCGCGGTAGTACGCGCAGCTTTTCGACCAGCGCTGTTGCTTTGCCGGTGTACTCCACCCACACATTTGCCGAAGGCGTTGCGTTCGCGGGCCCGGTTCTGGAGACCTTGCGTTTGTTGCGCGCGGAGGCGTTCCATTCCGCTGCGGCCTCGATGGCCAGGTGCGGTGAGTCCGTGCATTCTTCACGCAGGGCACCGAGCTTCAAGTGGGAGGTGAGCGTGCCGCCGCCGAACCAGATCGGGCGCGCCCCTTGCTTGGGGCGTTCCGTTACGGAGTACCCAACGATGACGTCGGTGGTGTTCTTGGCATACCGCGGGTGTACCAGCAGTCCGGTGTCGCGGGCGACCGCGGACGAACTCCGCTTCTGTGGCTGAGGAGCTGGCGCTGACGCAGACTTGCGGGTCAGGGAGGCGCGGTGCATTTAGCGTTCGTCCCGGAGGGCAGGGCCTTCTTTGCCCGGTCGTAGCCGGCGGGTGCCCTGCATACTGGAGCGCTCTTCGAGGCCGTACTTGGTTTCCAGTTCCCGGCAGGTTTTTTGTGCTCGTTTTCAGTCCCCGGGGTAGATGCATTGGTGCTGTCCTCGCGGACGAGGGACACGCTCACTCCATCACTGCCGTCAGCAGGGGCGGGGCAGCGGAAGCTGAAGTGCCGTCCGGAACACTGGTCATATCCCGCGGGCAGGTCAACAATGACTGGATGGGGTATTCAGCCAGGGTCGCATCGTCTGTCCAGTTCGTGGCAGAACTGGACAGGTCGGTGAACTTCTACCGGGACCTGTTCAGGTGTGAGGAGACCATCCGCTCGGGCGAGGCGGCCCTCCTCCTGGCGCCCGGGGGCTTCCAGCTCTACCTCATCGAGCGTGGCAAGCGGGAGGAGCGCCACTCGGGCGGCCTCGGACAACACCTGCTGATGTGGGCGACAGACACCGCCGAAGGCTTGAAATATTTCGAGCAGGCTCTGAAGGAGATGGGGCGATACACGGAGACCCGCACAGCCGGAGGAATCACTGTGGTGGAAGGCCGCGACCCTGATGGAATTCGCGTCATGGTCGCCCACCCCGATCCCTCAGAAAGGCCCCGATCGGTCGTCGACAGCCACCTCTATACCTGAACCTTCTTGAACCGGAGGACGCCGTTGTCCAATTGGCCCGCCTGTGTTCGGTGCCCCCAGCCCCCATTTGTCCAGATGGGCGTGAACGCCAGGAGAAGCTGGATCCAGTCGCGCTAATCGGCAGTCCCTACTCGTTACTTGCCCTTGCCCGGCTCGATCAATTCAGGCCCGGGTCTCCTGAAGCTGTTCACGCGGGGGCTGCCGACCGCCGGATCTGCCCTGGCTCCGGGAGGGAGTTTAACAGGTGCTGGATGTCACCCTTGTCGGTCAGGTCAGGATCCAGTCACTCGGCGAAGCGGTCCCGCGGAATGATCACCGGGGACCGGCCGTAAGGGTGTTCATCAGGTACCATGGCGCGCACCATCTCATCTGCAGTAGGCGAACTCTCAAACACTGTCATTGTCGGCCACTCGCTCGGCGGCCTCACCGCCATCGCGCTGACCCCAGCCGCTGGAAAGGTTCCAGGAGTTCACGGGTGAGTTTGCGTGCCCTCATCAATTGCCAGCACGAGTATGCGAATCCTCCCGTATGGGAACGGCTTAGCCTACGAGGCACTGCCGGAAGCGTTGCAACAGCCTCTGCCGTCACCCGAAGCATTCGCCTCTGCCCTGGACGTGGACATCGAGTAACCGACACTGTGGCTTTGTGCAGATGCTGCGATCCCTATTCCCGGCTGCAAGCGCCGCAGCTGCTTGGCCGACGATGGACCACGGCGAAGAGTCGGATTTTAAGGATCCCGCTGAACGGGTTGTCGGTGTGGATATAGGCGTTTCGCTTCCTTCGTTCCACCAGACTTGTATGCCGAGGGGCGTTTACGCGTGCTTGCTTTCCGGGTCGTTCGGATGCGGATTGAGCGGTGTGATTTCGACCGTCATCCATTTGTACAGGGGAAGGGTGGCGATCATGCCCTTCAATTCGGCCTCGCTGTTGGCCTTCCAGAGGCCGAGACTCCGCCATTCACCCGGCTCGAGCGGAGGCCTCCACAGGCGGAGAAGGTGTCCCTGCTCCCCCAGTTCCGCTGCCCTGATCGCTTCTCGCGCCTTGATGTCATCTACTGTCGCGTCCGGCGTCCCGTCGGGAACGTTGGTGATGAGGTTGGTCAGGAATTCCATGTCCTTCTTCTTTCTTGCCAACGGGTGACGAACCGTGGCGACCTCCAGGACGCAGTCACCTGCGCAGGCCCGGTCCTTGCCAGCCCGCCGTGACGTCAGCGCGCAAGAGAGCTCACTTCGGGTCACGCCCGCGGTGCCGGTGCAGCCCCTTGCCCCGACCATCCGGCACGTCATGGGCGGTCTGTCCGCTCTCAGGCTAACCCCGCCCGTAGGTCCGGTCGAGGACCGTGTCGGCCCGGCCGGGTGGCCAGCATCGTCCGGGTCCTGAGGCTCCTCTGCGGTCCCAGTGGGCAGATGTCCTCCCTGGACTTTCACCCCACACGAGGCCAAAGGAGGTCCCGAGGGCGGCACTTCACCGTTCAGTCAGCGATCGATGTTCCGGGCGATAAGAACCGGGCTATCCCGGATGCTTTGAAGGGGAGTACGGCATCAGCCTGGAGACGGTGTACCAGTACCTGCGACAGGCCAGGCTGGCCGGAACCGCTCCCCTGCCACCAGACGGAACTCCAAGCGTGACGAAATCTCCATTATCGGCGCCTGAACCACCCGGGTTGCTTCAGCTTCGAGAGCTTCTGTCCTACGGCGAATCCGACGATTACCAGATCACATTCTGAGGCAAACCGCAGGCGAATGGCGTTGCGCGCCCGGCCGGATTGAACCTCACACCTCCAGCAGACCGCGACGCGCCTGGGCTTGGTCGGTCCGGTCCATCCTGATATCCGCGACGCCGCCGGCCGCTGGCATCCGTAAAGCATCTGCCCCGCGGAGCATTCCGACGGCGCCCTGTACAGGGCGCTGTCGGAGGACGATAGTTAAATTGGCCGATGCGGCCATTTCCCGTGGACACGAGTTCTTCACGATGCGCACGGGCACTCCACAAGAGCTCCCGGAGTAACGTCGTCGCCGATGGCGTCTGGGCGCATCAGTCCATTCACTATTGAGTATCATTTGGAGGCATCTGATGGATAACTCAGTTATTCTCATTACGCCGGCAGACCAAAGCCAGGCATACGAGGCTCAGAGCAAGATCAGGGACCTCAGCTCCAAGGGTGCCATTGACCTCTTCGGCCAAGCCGTCATCCAGACAGATGACAAGGGCACTCCAACGATCAAAGATTCCGACGAACCCGCCCTCGGGATCGGGACCATCACCGGGGGCCTGCTGGGCAGCGTTATCGGAGTTCTCGGCGGCCCGGTCGGTGTGCTCCTCGGGTTCAGCGCCGGCACCGCGGCAGGATCGGTGGGCGACGCGATGGCAGCGGCCGATGCTTTCGATGCCCTGCCGCAGATCGCTGAGAAACTGAAGCCGCAGACAACTGCATTGGTCATTGCCGCGCGGGAACCGACAACGGACGCGGTCGACGCCCTGGCTGAAGCCACAAACGCGACGGTCAGCCGCTGGCCAGTCGAAGAAGTTCTGGCCGATGTGTATGCGGCCCGGGAAGCCGCTGACAAGGCCGCCGTCGATGCCCGCCGCGCTGCGCGGGAAGCGAAAACCCAGGAAGTGAAGTCCAAGCTCTCCGAAGGATGGGCAAATTTCACGGCACAGTTCGATACCCACAAGACCGGACACATGGCCTAAAACTCTTTCTGAGCGATGCAGGCGCCGTGGCAGCCAACACCGCCACGGCGCCGCCCATTCGCGGCAACTGACCATGACACTTTCCCGGCCGCGATTGCGTACTCACTAACGGTGCCGGCCGCGTTTCCCCAGGCCCGAGTCGCCGTTAGGCCTGGTTCCCCCTTCCAGCGTCTGGAGGGCGGCAGCATCCATCGTGTCGTGCCGTGCACGTTCACACAGCTCCCCGGGTAGAGGCCCTGCTGGGGCCACCAATTTGAGTGTGGGCCTTTAGACGGAACCTTGGCCGTCGGAGACAGGCAATGGTTCGGGCCCTTGCAGGGCATTTGAACCGTGCTGCACGTCGACAATGCGGATGGGCCTGTAAAACAAACAGCCCCCAGCCGCCGCAGCAAAAGTACAGGGGGCCAGCAGACTGTCTCCCATGAATCCGGCGGTGCCCCGGCAGAGGGCCGGCCTGCCGCAATGGCCCACGCGACGTTCAAACGGCAGTAGTAGCATCCGGGACTCACCGAGATCAAGGAAATACCCGGCCGCGGCCACTCACTGACCAGTGACCACGGCTGGCGCGACGGCGCCGACACGACCTTGGGATTCATCAAAATGCAGGGACCCAGCGGCATGAGCGGCTGTTTGGCGGTTGCCTGCCGCCAGATGAACGCCCCGAGGCAGAGTATTCCAAGGATGAAGGGCACCAGGACGACCGGGCTCCCCCACCCATATGTGCCCTGCTCGATCAGGGCATTACACCGGCCCGCCCAGCCCGAGAACACACAGCACCGACCCCGGATAGTCGATGCCCACCCCTGGCTGGCGGACGTCAGGCGCGCGCAGCAGGGCCAGAAGGCACATGGTGGCGGCAAGAGGTAGAACGTTTATGCCACACCCAACGCCAGCCGACAGAATTGAGCAGGATACCGCCCATCAGAGGCCCGGCAATGAACGCCACAGTGGTACCGGCGGTCCATTGGCCGACCGCCTTTGCCCGGGCCAGTCCGGCAAAGTGAGAGGTGACCAGTGCGAGGGAACTGGGCACGAGCAGAGCCCCCGCGATCCCTTGCAAGGCCCGGGAAATGATCAGAACCTCAGCGGTGAGCGCGAACGCACACATCAGTGATGCCATCCCGAAACCGACCAGTCCTCCGCGGAGAATGAGAATCCCCCGAAGCCCGCACACCGGTGGGCAATCAGGTCCGTCACCCCACCGGCGGCGACCGGCACTGGTATGCACTATCGTGCGCGCCGCATCCCCGCGGCGTTGGGGCGCCCCTCACCGGTGGGTTCGAAGTCGGACGGGAGGTCCATCATGCCGTCGTGGATGCACTGGTGGGGTGCCCGCGGAGGCCCTCGGCGTACCAGCCGGGATGGGGATCCCCCGCCTTGCCGGTCTCCCTTACACGATCCCAAATGCCTTACGGAGGACATGGATAGCCTGCTCAACGGCCGCCGTGCTAGCGGCGCTTTCGCGCAGGGGATTCAACATCATGAAATCGTGGATGGTGTTGTTATAACGTGCGCTTGTGGTCCGGACGCCTGCTTCGACGAGCCTGCGTGCGTATGCCTCGCCTTCGTCGCGAAGGACGTCGTTTTCATCGACAATGAGGAAGGCTTCGGGAAGTCCGGTCAGCTCTTCAAGGGATGCCCGGAGCGGTGAGGCCGTGATTTCGCTTCGCCTTTCCGGGTCAGGCAGGTAGGCGTCCCAGAACCACGCCATACCTTTCGCAGTGAGAAATGGTCCGCCTGCGAACTGCTGGTAGCTTTCGGTGTCCTGTCGTGCATCGGTGACCGGGTAATAGAGTGACTGGTGGATGAACGTTACATCTCCGCGCTGCTTGGCCATGAGTGTGACTGCAGCCGTCATGTTACCTCCCACGGAGTCGCCGGCGATGGCCATCCTTGAGGTGTCCAATCCCTCCGATGCACCGTCACGGGTGATCCATTGAGCGGTTGCGTACGCCTGTTCAATCGCTACGGGGTACCGGACCTCGGGCGATCGGTCGTACTCCACGAATACAAGTGCTGCGTCGGCGCCCACCGCCAGTTCACGCACGAGGCGGTCATGTGTGCCGGCATTTCCGAGGATCCATCCTCCGCCGTGGATGTAGAGGACGGGCGGAAGGACCGGTTCGGTGTTCCTGGGCCTGACGATCCTGACTTTCACGTCCCCAACGTCAGAAGGCACCATGAGCCACTTCTCGTCGACGTCGGGCATGGCGATGGGAACTGCCTGAATATCGTCAAGAACTTTCCTCGCTCCCTCCGGACCGAGCTCGTACAGGAACGGTGGCTTGGATGTTGCATCGGCGATTCCCTGCGCCGGGACTTCCAGAATGTGCTTTTCCATTGCAATGGTCCTCAATGAACTATGGGCTGCAAATAAGTGGCCTGACTGGCCAACAGAACCGGATGGCACCGGCTCGTCGCTCCAAATAAGCAAAGCGACAGGGCGAAAAGGTCTCCCCCAATCGAAGAGCAGCGACGGGGTTTACCGGCACAGGCCAACGGCTCAGATCCCCCGGGCAGCCACTACCGACTCCGTTTTCTCTGGCGAACCAGCTGTCCGGCGGCCGCCAGATGTGCGTCGTCGTGAGTCGATGCCGGGATGACTTGAGCTGAAGAGCGGAAGCCTGCGGCTACGTCGAAGCTCCCGGGCGTTTCGCATGCTCGACGGCCCACTCGAGGGCGTAGTCTGCGACTTCTTCCCATCCGTCCTCACCCACGGTGTAGTGCGAGCGTCCGGGGAACTCCTTGTAGTCGGTAACGGCCTTGGCATGCCGGTAGTGCTTGGCGTTGGCCTGGTTGACCGCCGGGGGCATGAGGTTGTCGTCTCCACCGGCTATGAACAGCAAGGGCGCGCGGTCTTCGTTCCTGAAGTTCACGTAGGTGTCCTGGTGTCCGGGCGTGAAGTTGGCCAGGGGGCCAGCCCACACGAAGCTGCCGGGAGCCGGGATGTGGTAGCGCTCGTAGACCTTGTCCGATTCCTCCCGGGTCAGGGTGGTGGCAAAGGCGTAGTGGAACTGCTCCGGGGTGAAGCCCACCGCCTTGTGGCGGTTGGCGGGATTTTTCAGCACGGGGAACAGGGAACGTATCTGTGAAACAGGGGTTACCCTGACGCCCTCTGCGGGTGCAGAGTCTATGGCCACGCCCGCTGCACCGTACCCGTGGTCAAGCAGGATCTGGGTAAAGAGGCCTCCCGCCGAATGGCCCACGATGATCGGCGCCGTGTTGAGCCCGGCCACGATCCGCTCGAGGTGCTCGACGACCGCCGGGATAGTCAAGCTCTCGATCGGTGAGGGATCCGCGTTGAGCGCTTCGACTTCGACCTCAAAACCAGGGTAGGCAGGCGCGAGCACGCGGTACCCGCGGCCCTCGTAGTGTTCGACCCACTTCTCCCAGCTCCGTGGGGTGACCCACAGGCCGTGAACCAAAACGATGGTGTCCGGGGTGTCAGGGCTGGCGGGGATTTCTTCAGTCATGGGGTCCTCCTAACGTTGTTGGGGTGTACTGGCCTCTGGGAACGTGGCCGCTAACCGGCTAAGCCAGTTTTGGCGGGTGATCGCCTCGGACATGGCCGCGGTCGCGTTCCGGCTCGTCAGCCGCCCAGTTCGGCAAGCCAGTTGAGAGCCGAAAGGCTGGGCAAGAAGAGATACTCTCCGCCGCGGAGGACGTTGAACGTTTCCAGACCGTGGATGCGCTGCCTGACGGGTTCCTTCGGAATCGTAAAGATCCCTGGCTGCTCCTGCAGCCCGATGAGGGGATCGCGTTCGTCGTCCAGGGTCATGAAGTTGCCGTTATTAATCCACTCTCTTTGTAGGAATTCGATGGTGTCCATCGCCCGGGCTCCCAGGAAGATGAAGTAGATTCCGTGTGGCATTTCGTCGTCGCTTTCGGTGAGTGCGGCGGCATCGTAGGGTTTCCCGTAGGTGGTGCTGCGCCTGATGATCCGGTGGAGGTTTACGTCGGTGAGCTGCGCCAGGGCTGTGTCACGGGGGTTCATTCGCCGCATGTGGGCGCCGAACGGCACGCGACGGCCATCGGCGTCGTCTGCGTAGGTGAAGTTGTTGTTCCGTTGCGGGTCCTGGCCCAGGTCGGGGTCGTCCTGTTCGGGCGCCAGTGTGAGCGGCGCACCGCTGCGCCAGCGGCCTACAAGCTTTGCCGCGAGCAGCTCCCGTTCCTGCTCGGTCTGCCCGTTTGCCTGTAGGAACCGGTTGAACGCTCCGACCCGTGACTGGTACTTGCGTACTCCCACGAACGTGCCGTTACGGCCCAGTACGTCCGGTTTTGGCATGAGAAGGGGCACGCCCGCCTCGCCGGGATAGCCGAGGATGAACTCGCCGGCCTTGATTGGCCGTCCCTGCCCCGGCAACGGCTCGACGCCGCTGCCTTCAACGGCCGGTTGGCCGATCAGGTCCTTGTAGCCGAGAGGATTGCGGTCCCCGGGCTGGGCGCCAAAGTCTTGTATTTCCAGTACGGACGTCCCGGACAGTCCCTGATACTGCTGCCGCGCCGTGTCCATGGCACGGTGCCACTTCTGCCTGTCGTCACTGAAGATGCTGAGCTGAATGTGGATCTGGCCGGTTCCGAACGGTGCATCCCAGTGCTGCGGGTCGTTCGCGCCCGTATCACCCAGCGCGTCCGAGCGCGCGGCCATCCCCCATCGAAACTTCTCCGGAAATGATTCCAGCGAGTCCTCAGGAACGCCCAGGGCCACCAGCCCGGAATAACTGATGGCAACCGCGGTCCAGGCGTTTCCGGCCTGCCACCAGTCGGCGGCGGAGTCGATATAGGGCACGATCCGGTGTAGGAGCTCGCGCCCGGCGGCCGCGTCGGCGACGTGCAGCATGACATGCGTGCCGTAGTAGGGCTCGGGCCGGTAGCGGAGCACGGTCGCTTGGATGTCGTCCAGCTCAACGCCGACGGGTCCAGGCCGCGGACCCCCATCGGACCTGTTCAGCAATGACATGAGCGCTCCCCAGTAAGGTCCGTGTCGGTAAGGCTCCGGCCCGCTCCGGACCTAGTCGCGGGAACGGAAACGGCTGGTGCGTGCTGGACGGTCAGCCGATCTTGTCCAGGAACTCATCCAGGGCCGCGCCTACCCGTTGCAGGCGCCTGGTCTCCACCACGGTCAGGTCAGGGTTCGCCACATACCAGGCGTCGGCCGTCAACTGGTACTTCAGGATGATGTCTTTGACCGAGGGGTCGTGGATTCCCGGCCAGTCCTCGATCGCCGAGAACACGATGTCCATCAAGTTCGGAATCTTGGTTACGAAGTCGTCGATGTAGTCGTCCCAGTTGCCGTCGTAGGCAGTGGTGAAGAGCATCTTGGTGTCGTTGTCCAAGAAGACGAAGCGCATGTCGTGGACGGTGCCGACCCGGTCCGCGCCTTCAAAGTTGCCGTCCAGCATCTCCATCAGAGCCCGCATTCGCTTGGCTCCGCCCGGGGCGACCGGGGCGATCAGGGTCAGTTCCGAGACTTTCCCCAACCGCTTACCGACCCGGCCGGCATTTTCCACACGCGATGCAGACCGCCGGGCCTGCATGTCCGGGAGTTCCTTCTCCAACGCCACCCTCGCGACTTCCGGTGCGTCTGCGAAGAGTTCCCGCAGTTTCTCAGCCTGCTGCTGGATCTCGTTGGACTGCTGCGTGGTCATGGTGACCTCCTCGTTGTGGTTTCCCTCGTATGTCATGGCGTTTGGTCCGCCGCTTGCAGTAGGGGTTGAGCCGTGACGCCCGCAGGCGGTCCGAAGACGTCGGCGAGGTTCCTCGGCTCCCGGCGTGCCTGGTGATTGAGCTGGTGGCGCAGGATCGACGACTGCCGGTAGACCTCCTTGCGGGTTCGCATAATGTTGCCCAGGGGCCGGTGGGCTTCGGTGACCCGCCAAGGAGTCATGGACGTCGCGTCCATCCTGGCTAGGTTGTCGGGGTCGCCGATGTCCTGCTGCGGGAGCGACAGCCTGGCGACCGTCACGAACGGCGAGAGCGTCTCGGGCCAGGGGACGGTCATGTCCTCGACGGGCATGTGGTCCAGGTCGGTGCAGAGCTGGACCTGGATGTCTAATTCATACGGGCGCTCCTGCAGTTCCGCCACGAGTGCAGGGCGGAACACCTCATCGGCTGAGTCGACGCCCAGCGTCCGCCGCACCACACGGTCGGCGAAGGCCTGATCGGGAGACACGCGTACCTTCGCGATGTAGTCGCCGTGGCGCACCGCCCCCATCGTCCAGTAGGTAAACAACAGCGGGTTCAGGAACTTGATCTGTGTGAGCGAGAGAAAGGCGCCCAGTTCTTTCCAGGCCCATTCCTCCGGCGGGAGGGTGCCCCCACCCGTCACCCAGTCGTGCAGGAATCGGTAGAGGCGCCTGCGCTTCTCGTCGGCCGACTCATCAGTGGGGGGAACGGTGCCGACCTGAAGGATCAGGCCTTGTATGAAGAGGTAGTGCTCAACGGTGTTGACGAAGAACGTGGGGTTGTTGATCATCGCGTAATCGAAGGTGCGGGTGTCCGGCTCGTCCTCCAGCATTGTCGGTCCGTCAATGTCAAAGATTTTCAGGCCGATTCCGCAGGTGGCAGGCAGGAACTTGTCTGCCCCGGTGTGCGCCGTACCGTTGGAAAAACGCACCATGGCCTCGTGGCGTCCGGGGGTGGCGTAGATGCCCTGGGCATACACGTCGGGTAGCCCCCGGAGGATCTCAACCTCCCCGCGGGCAAGGCCGTAACCTTTGGCGTGCGCGTCGCGGACCGCGACGCCGAGGCCCTCTACCTCGACCGACCGCTCCGTATGGCGTCTCATGTTGTCGATAACTGTCTGAAGGTTCTTATCGAAGTCAGGATCAGCGTGTTCGACGTCGGAGCTATAGCGCACGAATTGCTCTGTCATGACCCGGGTCCTCCCACTCATGAGCGGTAGCAGCGCCAGGACGGCGTGCGCCGCCGGAGCGCTTCCCGTAAAGTCCGACCCCGCAACTACGCCGACGTGGTCAAGCGCCCGGGAGTACACCAAGCGGGGCGGTTGTTCTCCTATGCCGGCTTCGCAGCCCGGCTACTTGATTCAGGATCATCCACGGAGTCGCCTGCCACGACACCGGAACAGGGACATACGCCAAAAGGATGCAGGTACGAGATTTCCGTCACTCGCCTGCCGACCCCAGTATAGGACCGGCTGAGTGACCAGAACAAGGCACAGTTGCCTGATTGACCGGCTTCCTGATGAATTCGAAGTACTTCGTCGTAAGGCAGCTGTTCCAGCGGTCACCCGGGCAGTTTATGATGTGCTCCGGACTTGGAGGCCGGGCGGCGGTCAGGGGTCAGTGCAGCCGGTCCTCCCAGTCCACTGGAACCCGTGAGGCGGGCCCGGGAACGGGCTGGTCTTTAGGGTGATATGCCGGAGGCGCCAGTTCGGGGCCGCGGAAGTAGGTGGAGCTGCGGTAGTCCCAGAACCAGTCCTCTCCCGGTTCGAAGCTGCGGATGAAGGGGTGCCCGGTGGAGTGGGCGTGGGCGGTGGCGTGCCGGCCCGGGGAATTGTCACAGCAGCCGATGTGGCCGCACTGGGCACAGCGGCGCAGGTGCAGCCACCAGCCGCCGGCGGCGTCGCATTCAACACAGCCCGGACCGCTGGGCGGCACCGAAACATCGATCCCTGGGGTCTCGGCCATGACCGCCTCCTCGCTTGGATCCGCGCGGAACAAGGCTAACTTTACGCCCGGCCGGACTGGCCCGGGGAGCTACAGCGGTGGCTCAGGACCCCGGTTCGCTCGATGCCGCAGCCTGGCTGGATCGGTCTCCAGCGCGGTACGGTCCCATCGCCCCGCCACCGCCGCGGCGGTGTAGGTGGACTGCAGGAACCGCAGCACGTGCCGGTCGGGGTCGGGTGCGCGGCGGACCGCCTCATAGGGCAGCAGATAGAGCCCCAAATCATGGTCGTAGGTTGCCTCGGACGGTTCGACCATGGATCCGGTAAACCCCTCGGGCTCGGGGTAGGCGTAGGAATAGAATGCGCCTTCGTCTCCGCCGCCGGGCCAAAAACCGCAGCTGCTGACCTCGTGGGAGTAGCCCTCCGCCATGACCCAGTCGGCACAGTTCGGGATCCCTCCGGGGTGCCTGGGGGCCGGGCGGCCGGAGAATCTCGCGCAGGCCAGGTCCATTCCTCCCCAGAAGAACTGCACGGGACTCACCTTGCCCCGGAAGGAGGACCTGAACACATTGATCAGGCGGTCCGCCTGGATCAGTTGGGCCCGGTACAGGCGCACGGCTTCTTTCTCGTAGGAGGCGTGAAGGTAATCCTCGGCGAACGGTATGGCCGGATCGACCTCGTTAGGCACCGCCCGGATGACGGTGGCAATCCCGAGCCGGTCCAGGGCATCGAAGGTCTCGGCATGGAATTCAGCCACCGGCTTGGGGCTCAGTCTGATGCCGGCACCACTGCCGTTGCTGGTCCGGATCCGCAGGACGTGCTCGTGAAAATCGAACTCCATGTCGAAAGCACCATTGCTGTAGGGAATGGTGGACGTCGTCAGCCCGCGCGGGCTGACGTACAGCGTCACATGCCACCAATGGTTCAGCATCGGCGCATGAGCCATGCGGATCTTGCCAACGATCTGGGTCCACAGGTGCAGGGTGTCCCGGGTCCCGGACCAGTCCTGAACCCTGAGTTCAGGCCACCCGCCTCCAGGACCGGTCCCTGCAGGGACTTCCATCACGGACCCTCGCTTCCGGATCATGCCCACAGCACAGCACCTGCCGAACGACAAGTCAGCACAGCATCGGCGGCCTGTCCGCTCTCAGGCTACCGCCCGTCCGATGCGCGGTCGAGGAGTGACCCGCCAGGGTCAGGGTCCCCCGTATCGGTGGTCCAGGCCACCATAAGGAACCCTTCTCAGCCCAGGTACAACCGGACTTGCCGAGGCCGACGACCACCAAAGCGGCCTCGGCAAACTCCTCAAGCGGGAGGCTTCCAGCCCGAAGCGGCCAGCCACCCGGGGAAATCGAGGACGTCGGGCACCAGCGCGCGGGTTGCGGCGAAATCTGCCTGATAGGCGGGGGTTTCGGCGAACCAGCGGAACATCGCAGCCTGATCCTCCGCCGAAGCGACCGCTTCCAGCGGCAACGCCTCGTACCTTGCGGGAAGACCGGCGCGCTCCCCCATGGCCTGGGCGAGCTGCGTACCAGTGAGCTCATCGCCGGCGATCTCCACACTGGAACCCTCGACGGCGCTCCCGCCAAGCAGGATTGCCGCGGCCGCTTTCCCGAGGTCGCGCACGGCAATCATCTGCAGCGGAATGTCACCGGGCATGGCCATCCGCACCACGATCTGGCCATCCTCAACACTCGTCGAGTAACGGCTGAAATTGTCCATGAAGAAGACCGGGCGCAGGAACGTGTGGTGGATGCCGAGTGATTCAATGTGCTCCTCAACCCGCCGCTTGCTCTCGAAATGAGGGACGCCGGAGTCCCGTTCGGCGCCACCGACGGAACTGTAAACCAGATGCGGCACGCCCCCGCGGGCAGCGGCATCCGCGATCGCGATGCCTGTCGAGGTCTCGCGCTCGGTGCCGTCAGGGAACGGCGTGGTCATCACGAAAACGGCATCCACCCCGTCAAGGAAGGTGTCCAGCGACGCCTCGTCGGCCAGATCCCCGACCGTGAGTTCGACGCCACGGGCGGCCAATGCCCGTGCTGCAGGCTTGCCCGCATCACGCACTAGCGCACGCACCCTCACATCCCCGTCCAGGAGAGCCTGAACCACGGAGCCACCCTGGTTGCCGGTAGCACCGACGACGGCGATGTGCCGCGACCCGCCGAACGGTGTATCACTGCTGTTCATGGAGTCCTCCCAGTTCCGGAACTGACACAAAACAAGAACGCCGGTCGGCTAGTGAATATGCCGGGGGACAAGGAGCTGACTTGGGCCGCCTGGAAAATGCGCGTGCCGCTAGGGCCTGCGACTCGACGCCACAGGAGGCGGCAATCGTCCCATAATCCGAGACTTGGACTTCCGGGTCCGTGACCGTGTGCGGGTAAGGTGGGCGGACAACAATGCGGACTCGGACGTCACCATGCTGCTGCTAGTCCGCCGCGGCCGGGACCGTGTTACGGCTTCCGGGCGGGTGGACGCCCGAACGAAGGCCATCCGGGGGTATCGGCGGCGTTGCGGATTAGGCAGCCAGCCGCGCTGATGTCCGCACGTACCGGGACCCCTCGATCCTGGCTTGTCTAGAACCCCAGGGTCTCGTCGCAGAGGATGACGGTGATGCGGCCGGGGATCCACTCGCGGTGATGATGATCAGCTCGTTCACGCCGCCGTGCACGCCATAGGCTGCCTGGGCCCGGGCGTCCTCGAGCGGAAACGCGTAGTCATGGATGCGGCGCAGTGCGTCCTCCAGTCCGTCTACGATATCGGGGGCAGTCCCGTACGAGCCAGTCCGAAGCGAAATGGTGTGTACTTTGTACACACCATTTTTTGCCCCCTTCCGCACCATCAAAGCGACTGCCTCGCCTTCAAAGAGGCGCGGCGGTTTTGTCGGTGCAGGTTCAAGCTGATGGCGATCGATCGGCCACTGATGCGCAGAAGCGGAGCCGCTCCCGGCTGGAGGAATCGAGGGTTCGCTAGTTCACTGTCAGTGGGTCAGCCTAGGCTATGGCGAAAGGAGGTAACCAATGCCGATTCACGACCCCAAGACAGCGTCAGGTGGTCCGCATGAGGAATTATGGAAGGCCATCGGCCTTCCTGGCGTCATGCGCGTCGCGAGCTACCTCACCGAAAGCCTGGCGCCGATCTACCGACTAATCGTCGACGTCATGCTCGAGCACCAGCCGCAGTACCTTAGTGGGATCCCGCACGACCAGCTCGAAATGCTTATCCGAGAGCGCCTCGCAAGGCATCTGACCGGCGATGACCAGACCCTCGCCGCCGCCCTCGACCCGGACACTCTCAACCTCGACAACCGCCTGGCGCAGCTCGCCGGTTGGGGTGTCATCGTCATGTGGGAGGACAAGGTTCGGTCCGACGAGGACTTCACCCGACACCGCGGTCGCTACCAGCTCTCCGAAGAAGCCGCTCATTTGCACCGAGCGGTTCGCTCTTTCGGTGCCGAGAGCAGCTCCGCCATCGCCGCGACGCTGGCGCCGCCAGTCATCGCGGCCCAGCTTGCCCAGCTGCGCGCGACCATTGAAAGCGACCCTGCGGCCGCCGCTGCCGCGTGGGGCGTAATCACCCCGACGATGCGGAATATGTCTGACGCCGCTAACGGCTGGCAGGCGCGCCTTGCGGCCGCCTTGTCTGGAAGCCCGGACGCGGACAAGATTGCCGCGCTCAACGACACGCTGTCCGGTTACGTGTCGATGTGGGGCGCTGGCATCGATATTTATTCTGCCGACATCAGTCGCGATGCCCGGGCGGTTCTTGCGGTCCCCGAAACCGCGCTCCGGCACATCGCGCTCCACATCGCGGGACCTGACGTTTCGGAGGACATTCTCGCACGGATCGTCTTTGAGATCGTGGCCGTATTGGGACGCGTTCTGTCCTGGTTCGACGGCGAGACCAGCCAGGCCGGGTTGTTACGCCGGCAGATGCGCGACACCATCGTGCCGATGGTGCGCGGCAAACGCGCGCTCGCCGCGGTCGGCGGACATGTGTCGAGGCGCAACCAGTTGCTCAACCTTGCCGAACGTCTCGACTGCACCACCGACGATGACGCAGCGTGGCATGTGTGGACCACCTACACAGGCTTATTCTCAGCACGCCATCTGGGCCAGCCCGCACCTCATCCGGGTCACGGGTCGGACGCTCTATCGTTCTGGACGGCTGACCCGGCGCCGGTCGAGGCCCGGCTACGTCGGCAGGGACCCCGATCCGGACGCAGCGGCCCCTCGCGGATGTACGACCGCACCGCCGGCAAGCAGGCCGCCCGTCGGGCGGCCACGGAAGCCGCGCGTGAAGAAACGAGGACTTGGGAGCGGCTGCTCGCCCTATCTGGGAACCCGATGTCGCAGTGGAACGACATTAGCGGCAAGGTCGCGGAGCACCTGACCGAGTTCGTGATGGTCCTCGATTCCACGATCGCGGAAATACGGCGCAGCTGCGGTCATGACCTCAGGCCCGGGACAGTGGTGCGCGCTTGCACCGGTGACGGGCTGTGGGACCTCACTGCGACCGTCCCGCCGGCCGCTACGCCCGATGCGGTCGTCAAGCTGCCCGAGGGCCGGTTGGTCTACCGGGACCTGACAGTCAGCGTCTCCCGGGCAGTCGACGCACCCTCCCTCTCCGGCAGCGTCGCTCCCACAACCAGCAGCAGAGGCGACAGCGTCGGCAGCACACCTGCCCATGAGCTTGTGGTCGTCGAAGATGGGAGAAGGCGATGACGAAGGCGAACCATCCGACGCCTCTGGTCCCGGAATACGCGCCAGCCCAGGCGACATCAACGAGCGAGGAGGTACAGGCGCGGCAGACGTTCCTGCGGCTGCTCTGCCGACCGCTGGTGACCGCACATGTCGACACACAGCTTTACCGTGATGTCCTGCGCTACGCCAAACAGATCGATGGGTACTGCAAGCGACTGGACTACCGGCGCGCGCATCTGGGCGGAGCCATCCGGCTCGTCCGCAATCCCATCCTCGGTACAGTGATCGCCCCGCCCCGGCCGCTAGATCTGCCCCCGAAGCGAGTGCTCTCTCTCTCCGCCCTGCTCGCGGCCGCGTGTGAGGAGGTAGAAGGCGGAGTCACGCTCGTGAAACTCTCCGAGCTCGTCGCCGAGCTCTCCTCCAGCGCCGACCGGCAGCTGACTCCGTATGACCCAGACCTGCTTGCTGAACGTCGTGCGCTGGTGAAGGCGGCTGCAATCCTGGAGTTCTGGGGCGTATTGCGCAAAAGGACGACCCTGGTAAGTGATGTCCAGGAGTGGACCGAGACGCGCCACGGGATCGGTGCCGGCTATGACGTTGACCGCGAAGCCCTCCTGCTGTTCGTCACCCCGGACACCATCGCGCTCGCCGCACATCAGCATGTCCAGTTCGCGCAGCTCCACCGACCTGACCAGGTCGACGGGGACGAGCCCGCGACACGTTCCCCAATGATCGCCCCCTCCGCCGAAGAGGACTCTCTGGATGCCATTTGGGAGTCGCAGCGGCAGGCGAGCCGTGTTGTCCGCCACCTGCGCACTCTGGTCGAGACCCCTGCCTTGCTGTATGCCGACCTTCCCCCGGACGAGGCCGAGCTCGCACGAGGGCAGCGTGGCCTGCGAGCCGCCGAGTCGATCGGACTGATCGGAGGATCCATCGAAGCGCGCGCCGAGGGGCTCGTGTGGATCAGCCGCGAGGACGAGTGTCCTGCGACTGTCGTGTGGCCAACCGCAAGAACCGAATCCTGGGCGGCGTTGATGGTGGCCGATAAGGCTGGCCGCGATGGGCACCACGACGACGACGGGTTCGTTCACCTCGCCAGCTCCCAGGTCGAAGAGGTTCTCGAAGACCTCACTGAGTGGAAGGGGCACTTGTTCCGAGTCGACCTGCGCAACGACCCAACAGAGCTTCGCATCGCAGTCGAGGACACCCTCCGATGGCTTGACCTGCTTCGTACGGGGGCCGACGGATCCTGGCACCTGTCCCCGGTCACCGGCCGCTACCGGGACCCCGAACTCGTCGAGCCTATGCCTGGACCCGAGCAGGCAGACTTGTTCCCCGACCCCACCAGCGACTCAATTTACTCCACATCCCGCCAGGCCGACCGTGCCGATCGGGCGACCCAAAGCGCAGTTGACCTTCCGGAGGACACACGTGACCAGTGATACCGCCAATAACACCGTGGACAACCCCCCCAACGGGGAATCAGTTGGCCGACACGAGCCGCTGAGCGTAACCGCGCTCGATGGCGCCTCCGCCACGCTCGATCTGACCTCAGACGACGAGACCCTACGCGCGTGGCGGCAGGCGGCCATCAGCGGGGGCCTGCCCGAGCCAGGCCGGGACCGGTGGCAGCAGCTGCGCGCCGGCGTGGTGAACATGTGGGAGTTCGATGCCGCGGAGTATTGGACCGCGGACGGACGCGCCCAGTTCGTCGGCGGAAACGAGCAGGGCAAGTCGACGATGATGACGATGACGACCCTGACCATGCTCACCGGCGACCTGTCTCCGAGGTATGTCGACACGTTCGGGGAGTCACACCGCACCTTTCGCTACTACCTCGAGCCGACCGACGACCCGAAGGACCGACGCCCGACCAAGGACCAGCTGAACCGCGGCTGGACCTGGGTCGAGTACGGCCGCCGCGGCGAGAATGGCCCCGAGTACTTCACCACACTGCTGTTCGTGCAGGCACGACGTACGTCCCCAACCGTCGCGAAGCACTGGATCACCCACCGCGGACCCGAACGGATCCGGGCCGGCCTGACGCTGGTGCGGGAGCAGGCCACTGTCCCTGCCGCCGACTTACCTACCCTGCCCGGGTTGACCCCGCACCCGAACGGCCAAGAATACGTCAAGACGGTCGCCTCCGTCCTGTTCGGATTCACCGACCCGCAGCGCCTGCGTACGGTTGTGGAGCTGCTGAAGACCCTGCGCACTCCGAAGCTCGGGAACCGGCTGAACCCTTCATGGGTCGTCGACCGGATCCGGGAGGCGCTCCCTCCGCTGGACACCTCCGAAATCAACGAGCTGGCCGACGGGTGGGACCAGCTTGGCCAGCTCGCCCAAGACCGCGACGACGCTCGCGAGGCACAGGAGGCGGTCACTGCCTACCTGCGGTCGACTTGGAACCCTTGGGCCGACGCGCTCCTCCGCCGGGCCGCCGACGACTTGGTCTCCGCAGTCACCGTCCTCGACGGCGTCACCCGGGAACGCGGCCGCGCAGAACAGCAGCAGAAGAAGGCCCGCGAGGAATGCGAGGCCGCCGAGGCCGCCGAACAGGAGAACGAAGCCGACCGCAGGATCACGACCGGTCGCCGCAACACCCTCATCGCATCCCGGGCCTACCACGCCGCCGCCGCGGCCGGCCGTCAGGTCGTCGATCTGACCGAGCAGGCGAAGCGTGCCCGCGAGGACGAGCGTGAACGCACCAAGACCGCTAATGACGCCCGGGCAACGGCCCACCAGGCCGACGGCGACCTCGACCGCGCGCTGGGCGACCTCAAGCAGACCCAGCAGGGGCTCGCCGCCCAGGTCGAGCTAGCCGCGACCGCAGGCACCGACGCCGGCCTCCCGGACGCGGCAGCGTGGGCGGCGGCACATGACAGCCAGCGACTGTTGACCGCCATCCGACACCGGTCCGAGCACGTCGAGCACGCCCGCCGCCGCGCCGACAAGGTCAAGGAGGCGACCAACCGGCACGAGCGCGCGCTTGCCCTGCTCGCCGACGCGGAGAGCCGGGAGCACCAGCGCCGGATGGCGCACGAGGCCGCCGAGGGCGGCTACGAGAGCGCCGCCCAGGCGCTCTCCGACGAGCTCGAGGCCTGGGCCGCAGCCGTCGGTCAGCTCGAGCAGGTGACGCCCCCGGAAGCACCGTTCCGTGAACGGTGGCTGGCCATTGTCATCTCCGCGTGCGAGCAGCCGAGGCCAGCGCAGACACTCGCGTGCCTGATTCGTGACGAGTGGCTGACCCCAGAGGTCGAGCCAGTCACCGCCGCTGCAATCACGTCCCGCAACGCCGCCGCCGCGGCCATCGACCGGGCGGAGAAACTGAACGCCGAGGCGTCGCAGGTCGAAGCCGAGCCGGTCCCTGTTCCCGCCAACCCACATCTGTGGGAGCGACGCACCCGTCCCGCGTCGGGGCCAGCCGGTGCACCACTCTGGGAGCTGCTCGACCCGCTCCCCCACCTCACCGAGGCACAGATCGCCGGCCTCGAGGCAGCACTCGCCGGCGCGGGCCTCCTCGACGTCTGGGTGACCCCCGACGGAGTCTGGGCCGCTGACCGCGACGGGCACGAACAAGTCCTCACCCTCGCCGCCCCATCCGATCACACCGACCCATCCGATCACACCGACGACGACCGGCTTCGGGCGGTCCTGGCGTTCGCCGAGAAGGTCCAAGACGGACAGCCGCTTGCCGCGCTTGCCGAGACCGCAGGGTGGGTGCTCGACTCGGTAATCTGGCACGACGACACCATCGAGACGACTGACTCCGCTCGTGGTACCACTCATGAAGGAGCTCGGGAAGCGTGTGTTCACGTTTCCAGCGATGGCTGCTGGATGACGCCGACCACGACCGGACGTGCAATCCCTTCCGCCAACGGAGCCAGCCTGCTCGGTGCGTCTGCCCGGGAAGCAGCCCGCGCTCGCCGGGTCACCGCGCTACGAGAACAGGCGCACCAGGAGCGTGAGGACGCGGAGGAGCACACCCGGAACGCCGAAGGGAACCGGGAACTTGCGGAGCGGCTGCACTCGCTCGCGCAGGCTGCACCCGACGACGTCGCGCTTATCGACGCCGCGCGGGTGCTGGCCTCCGCGGCCACCGAGCTGGAGGCTGCACAGCGCGACCGGCACGACCGGAACCAGACCGCCGAGGCGGCCGAGGGCGCGAAGGACCAAGCGCAGGCCGACCTCGTCGCGTACGCCGCCGAGCACAACCTAATCGTGACCCGGCTCCCAGAGACTGAGACCGCACTCCACCAAGCGCGCCTCGAGGCCGACCGGCTCGGATCCCGCGTCTCCGAGCTGGCACGCGAGCAGCGCAATGTCGACGGGAAACAGTTGCTTGCCCACCAGGTCCGTGCCGCCGCCGACGAAGCCGAACACCTCGCCCTTGACTCCAAGTCACGACGGGAGAACCTCGACGTCGCACTACAAGCAGCCGAGGACGCGCTGGAGTCCACGGATCAAGAACTGCTTTCGAACGCTGAACGGCTCGACTCCCGAATCGAGGAGCTCGAGGATGAGCGTAAGAAGCTCAACATCCGGATTCGAGACCTGGGCGGGGAAGTCGTCAAGGCCACCAGTGTCCTCGAGACCATCGAGGACAAGCGGCGCGAGGCCGAGGAATACCGGACGGAAAAGCTCGCCGCCTGGTGGGTCCCGGTAGACGCAGGATTCGCAGCAGCCCGAGGCATCGACACAGGAGATGCGACCCGAACGCTGAGTGCGGCCGTGAACCAGGCCCGCGCTCTGCGCGCCGAGCGGCGTCCGCCGCGCGGCTGGCCCGACACGACCGCCGGCACCGCCGGCGACAAGGAACGGGACCAGATCCTCAACCGGCTCCGCGACCGGCTCTCCGGGCAGGACCTCGTGGCCCTGAACAATACGCTGAACCGGACCGGCGGGCGGACCGCTTTTGTCGAGCACGACGAGGTCACCGGCCTGCCGCAAGTTCGGGTCATGGTCGACTCCTCCGGCACGACATTCGAGCCAGCTGCAGCGGTCCGGGCGCTGGAAGCAAAGGCCGCCGAGCTCGGCGAGCTGCACGACGAGCAGATGCACGAGGTGATGCAGGAACTGCTCTCCTCGACGTTCGTCGACCACCTGCGTGCGAAGGTGAAGGAGACCGAGAAACTGATCAATGACGTCAACGTCGTACTCTCCAAACACCCGACCGGCACGACCCGCACCGTAGTCCGGCTGCAGCGCAAGGCGGTCCCCGAGCACGTCGGCGGCTACCACGTCCTCCAGCGCCTCCTGACCGATGGCATCGACTCCCCCGCGGTCCAGGAGCAGGTTCAGACCTTCCTCGCAGGACAGATCCGCGCGGCACAGGACGAGGGGCACGCGACCGGGCAGGACTGGAAGGAGCTAGTGGTAGACAACCTCGACTACCGCAACTGGTTCGCAGTCGTCACGGAGTGGCGGGTCCTGGCGAGTGCGAAGGAGGGCGCGTCGCAGAAGTGGACCGAGCTCACTACCGCCCGGCACGGACAGGACTCCGGTGGCGGGAAAGTGATGACGATGGTGCAGCCGCTGCTGGCCACGCTCGCGACCCTGTACCAGACGTCGCAGACCTCCCCGCGGCCGCTCTGGCTCGATGAGGCATTCGACGGTCTCGACCCGGGCAACATCTCCAGCCTGCTTGGCATGCTGGTCGAGTTCGACTTCGACTTCCTCCTCGCCGGCCCGAAGACCCTGGTCGCATCCCGGCACGTGCCCTGCGCGGCCGTCTGGATGGTCAACCGGGCGCCAGCGCCGCTGCCCGGTGTAGACCTCGGCCTATGGCTGTTCGCTGGCGGCACCCAGGAGTGCGTGCCGATGGGCGCACAGGCCTGGGCTCCCGTCGACAGCACCACGGCCGTGCTGGCCTCGGACGATGAGAACAGCGACGGCGTCGGCTCCGCTGACGCGCATCGCCAGCATCAGGGGCTGTGGGAGTGACCGTCAGCCCCAACCAGAACCGCGCGGTGCCGGAGGCGGTGCTGCGATGGGCTCGCCGTCCCGGTTCCGCGACGCTGCTGGCCGAGGTGCGGGAGAAGGTCGAAGCAGGCAAGACCGGTGACCGGGTGCAGGTTGCGGTCGTCGAGGACCAACGTGACGACGTGGGACGGATGCTCGGCGTTGCGTGGGAGCTCTCGCGCAAGCCCGTCACGTTGCGGCTCTTACGAGATGCACTCACCAAGGCGGGGGCGGACCTGACCGGGCTGCTGACTGAGGTCGGTGGGCCGCTGCGGGACAAGCCGACCGAGCGACGGCTGGTGGCCCACGCGAAAGAGCAGATGCGCTCCGATGTCGTCGATTTGCTGGCCGGCGCAGGGGTCCTTCGACCCATTGCGGAACTGGCCGTCGTGCGTCGTTGGCTCGGCGCGGACCCGCAGGCGGTCGCAGGCGTCGTTGCTGCCGCGTGGTCCGCACTGCCGACCCAGCCCGGAGGCTCGCACAGCCAGCTCGACACGGTTGGTCTGGCCGAGTTTGCCGGACAGAAGCTCCTCGACCCACATGCGCTCGACCGGGACCACCCCGCAGGTCGCGCGGTCGCCCGCCTCCTCGCCGCGACGTTCGCCTGGCTCGACCAAAGCGAGGCACCCGGCGGGGGTGTCGAAGCAGTTATGAAAAAAGTACTTGAGGATGCACTGGCAGCGGCCGCCGTCGACGCTGCGGGGTCGGTGCTTCAGGCTAGGTCGTGGCGTGGAACGTGGACGCGCGCCGGGATCTCGTGCGACCAGGTGTCATCTACGGTCCTCGTGCTCAATTTGCCGCTGAATGGCGTCAATCCTGCGCTCGCAGAGGTAACGGCTGTAGCTGGGGAGCCTATCTGGCTGACCGCACGAATGACCGTTGAGCCATGCCATACGGCGATGAACTGGACCAGCAATACTGGTCTCCCGCGCTGCCAGTCCAACGGTACGGAGCCCGACCAGCTGGTCGTGCGGGTGTGCGAGAACCCGTCGGTGATCGAGGCGGCGGCCAATCGGCTCGGAGCCTCCTGCCCGCCCCTCGTGTGCCTGTATGGACGCCCATCATCTGCGGCGTGGTCGGTGTTGTCCGCCGTCGCGGCCGAGGGAGCTCAAATCCTTCTAAGTACCGATCGGGACGTTGCCGGTGACCAAATCGCGACGGAGGTGGAAGCACGAATCGGACGGCGGTACGGACCACTCGTATCTCCTTGGCTACCCTCAGAAGATGGCATTTTCGAAGAGGAGCGATTGACGGCGTTGCTCACCGACCTGACGAACCATGCTTCAGCTCACTCCTAGGAGCTCCTAAGAAAGGCGTCTCGCGTCTCGATCGCTTCCGCAACTTCAAGCAGGCAGTACAGAAACTCTCCCAGCATCAAGATTCTTTTTGACCACGCTCTTGAGTCTCCGACGTGATGCTGCAGCCTGCGAAGGTCGGGCCGTCCCCGACAATCTGCTCTATTCCGTCATCGCGTCCCACAGCCCGCACACCCCCAAGGCCACCCGCCACGGACCAGAACATCGCAGCGCGTGAGGAGGGCTGGATCCACCTGCCAACCAATCCGCTCACCGAGCTCAAATCGCGCGACCGAACGTTCACCACAGGCCATTTTGCCGCCGCCCGAAAAGGGCACACTCATGATACCGACGACCACAGTGATGACCGGCACGCATCGCACAGAGGAGACGGAGCCTCCTGAATAGGATCAAACCACAACCGCCTGAATGACGCATCACCAAGTAACGCACCGACGCACAGGCTAAACAACCGCCGCGCAGGAGGCATCGGCGTGAAGAAATACCGGCCGCAAGAACGTTGCGGCCGCCAGTGTCACAAGTCATGCTGTCTTCCCCCGGCCCGTCCATGAATGAACAAGAACAGCCGCCAACAGCCCAGCAAGAGGGAACCTGCTGAACACCCAAAGACGCAGCGAGGAAACCCGCAAAAAATTTTCCTCACGTCATGCTGACCGCACCATAAACACCCATGAACAGGTATGGAACAACGACACGTCGATCCAGGAAGCTAAGGAGCCACCCGGCCACACCACCGGCCAGCAATGAAAACGGCCACTGAAGGGGCCCACAATTGAACAATTTGTCCACACTCAGAGGCCTAAACGCCCCTGAACAGGGAAAACACGTGCCCGAGGTGGGACTCGAACCGGGCGCCGACCCTTGAAAACCAGCCACTCCCCCGAAAACATCCCCAATCCGGCCCAGTCCGAAGCCGGTACAACCGAATCCGAAGCCCAGGGTGTGCACATTGTGCACACCCTCCTTTTTGCCCATTTTGCGCTCCGCCCGAGCGGAGTGTGACGGTCCATTTGGCTTGAGAACTTCTCTCCACCACGCGGCGCTGTGGCACCCACTGTAGCGCTGCTCCGCCGTCTCAGCCTGAGTCGAACGCGCCAAAGCCGCTGAGCTGTGATGCGACGAGCAAGTCGGGGTCTGGGATCAGATAATGGCATAACGCTGCAGCCTCCTTGAGGCATCCCATAGCTGAGGCAATCGATGAGGACGTGACTCGATGCTTGCTGAACAGACGGCATCAGACAGCCATGAGGCCCAGCGAATTCCCGCCATAACGAAATAACGGTTATCGGGTGTTCAAGTAGGACGAGTGCAAGTGGTGAGAAGAGTCGTCAGCTTTCCACCAGGACAGGGACGTCATCGGCGCCTGGCTGACGCGCCGACGGGCGGTGTGCACAAAGGAGACCCACGCTGATCAGGACGCAGAGAACCGCTGAACCGGCGTAGAGCGTGAAGAGGCCGGGAGCGCCGTCGGATGCGAAGGCCAGGCCGCCGAGGAACGGTCCCATGAACGATCCGATGAACGCCATAGTGTTGGTGAGGCCCAGAATCCTGCCCCTGCAATGAGGTGCAACGGCGCCGCTGACCGTGGCATTGATGAGGTTCACGGCCCCAAGGAAATCGGGCGTCGGCGCCATCGCGGCGAATGCCGAGCCCAGCGCGAAGATCGTGGCGGCAAGCGCCATCACACGCTGCCGGCCAATCCTCTCGGCCAGTGCGGTGCCGCCGAGGACGCCGATCAGTGCGCCAGCGTAGACGATTCCGCCCACCAGGCCGGCCGTGGCCTCGTCCAGCTTGAGGGACTGATCCTGTAGCAGCAGTGGCACAACGGAACCGAAAACGATCAGGTTGTAACCCTCCATCAGGGTCACCACCGTGCAGAGTGCAATGACCGCGTTGTTAGACAGCAGGGGCCGAAGACTGCCTCGGCGCGGAGAGTGCGCCTGCCTGAATGTGGGGTTCATATTGCAATCTGTACACTTCCTGGGGGTCAGGCATGGCAGCCGAGCACGGCTGATGGCATCTGGGGCATTTACAGTCTCGTTGCCGTGCAGCGCTCTCGCTTTGGTCCCTCGTGTCGAAGCGTGAAGAGACGTCTATACCTCGATTACGGTCGCGATCTGCTGCGCGACAGGTGTCCACAGATCAACATCCACTTCTGGTGCTTCGATGCTCACCACAAGCGAGTAGTTCACGCCGTCGCTGCTTTTGTCCATATGGGGCCAGTTCTTCCACCAGCCAGCGACGGGATAGACGACGACCGCTTCCTTGCTCGCGAGATCGACGGCCGCTCCCGTCCAGATGTCTGTGTGCAGTGAGCCGGCCGATGTCTGCTGGTCTCGTCCGAACAACCATCCAGTCTCGGTGTTGAGCGTCAGTGGCTTTTGTCCGTCATCCCGAGCTTGCTTGTTGATTCGCTGGCGGAACGCGTCGATGCTGTCTTCGGGGCGCTTCATCGCAAAGCGCAGTCCATGCGACGGGTAGATATAGCGGCCGGTCCATCCGCGGCTGGAGGGGTTCGGCTCGACAAAATACGAAAGGGTTACCCGCAGCCGGACCTCTGTCTCGCCGAGTTCTGATAGTTCTCGTGTAGGCCAGGGAAGCTGATGGAAGTTCATCTCTCGAGCCTTGCCGCTACTGGACTGACCTTCGCGTTCGTAGGGATGGATTACTGCTTCATCCACCAGGGTCAATGCGTTGGATGCGCTTCGGGTCGCTCGTTCGAGGTTGGGCACTCCCATGCCGTACCGCCTCAGAAGGTTGACGGCATCCTTCTTGGTCGGGGCCGCATCGATACGCGACCACATCGCGTCGGTCCATTCGGCCGAGTGGACAACCAATGCGCGTACGGTTTCCGGCCTGAGGTGCGGGTAAACCATACGAATGTCCGCGGCTATCGCCGCCACCCGGGCTGTCGCGGCCGAGGTATCACGCGTCGTCGTAAAGAATCCCTCGCCTGGGCGTTGCATGCGCGTCGTGAGTGTGGCCAGGTTTTCCGGGGTGTCAACTCCCGTGCCGTCAGGGGTTCGGGCGAGGTTTCCGCCGGGAGCGACAACATCCGGTTTGAATGGCCATCGCTTCTGGTCGAACGACACTGACGTGCGACTGGTCGGTGACAGCTCGCCGCGTCTTGCGACAGGCACATAGCCACGAAAGATATCCCGTGCGTGGTCCATCGCGTCGTGCTCGGCATATGCGCCAACGGTGAGCGCGTTCCATGACTGTGAGGGGTCTTCGACAGCCTCGGCATCACTGCGGTCGAGGTGATCATCCTTGGCCTGAACATCCCGGATGTTTCCTGCGGAGATCACAAAAAGGCGAGGAGTGGGTTCTTCATCACGGTCGAGGTAGGTGAACTTCGCGGCGGTGTCGTCAATGGCGCGGCCAAATGCGAGAGCATCCACGGTCGCAGACCAAGCTGTGGGCTTTCCGGATTCCTGTTTCGGGCGATCTTGGACGCTGGATCCCGGATTCGGTGCGGCGGCGGGAGCAGTTACTGCGAGCATGAATACGCGCGACCGATCGCGGTCTGTGATCTCGGGCTGGTCTACCGCGCGGGCAGTAACTGCCCCGTATACGTCAGGGTCATTGTCGCCGCTGTCCGGAAGAATCTTTACCGATTCGAGCCGGTGCCCGAGCTGGATGCGGTGGCTGGATACAATCGCTTCTTGGAGGTCGCCATAGAGCGCCAGTCCAGCCATCTCCGTGCCATGCGGATGAATGGCGATGTCTTTGCGCCAGCTGGTCTCCACCGCGTGGAGGTCATCTGATGCCAGGGAGTCATCGAGTAGGGGGTGCCCAGCTTGCACGCCGCGGTCCAGAATGCACACGACCGGAACTCCCACGCCGGCGTGGTCCACACGTGATTGGAGATCGCGCACCCACTCCCGCTGTTCGGAGGCGGCAAGCCCCGGCACGAACGATGAGACCTCGTGCGGCCGGCGAATCTCTGCGATGTCGTCAATGCTGTGGAACGTCATGGCGAGCTGCTCGGCGGTGGCCTGCATGAGGATCACCGTACGGTCGCCGAACCCTAAATAATGGTCGCTCGTTCGCAATTCATGGTCTCGGGCGTATCTTGCAAGGCGCTCCGGTTCCTTGCCGTCAGTGTTCCGGAGCCAGATTTCCCACCATCGGGATTGTGTCCGGTCGGATGGGAACTCGTCGGCAGGGTCCGTCCAGAGTTCGCGGATCGTTGCGCGCCGGATGGAGGCGATCCCTTCGATCAGCGCGGCATTCCTCGGATTGCCGTCCGTGGCTTCGGCAGTGGATACGTACTGCTCGAGCTTCTTGAGGAAGAACTCCTTCTTTCCTTCCGGGATAAAGACCGTCGCATTGCAGACGATGCCTGCTGGAGTCTCCTCTTCCTGGACCGCCACCAACTCGGGTTGCGCGCCTGAGCGATGAGATTCGAGGCTCTCAAGCGCCAGTTCCAGCCCGGGGAAGGACGCGAACGTTATGTATGCACCCTTTGGCTCAGCGACCTCTTCGACTGGCGGCGTCGACGCGGTCTCGAACTCAGAAGTTAGACGTGTGCCGTGGGCCTTTCGATCACCGAGGAAAGCTGGCTTGTCCCCGCTGCGACCAGTGCCAGCGAGCGTGAAGGGCTCAGCGGAAGGCGGCGTGGGCACAACAATGTGAGGGTGGTCTCGTTCTGCCATACCAGTTAGACAATTCCTTCAGACGAATGCCGTGCTCGGGGGCGCTCTTCGAGCGCGGTGATGAGATCGTCCGTGCGTACCCGGGTGCGGTTGCTGAGGACAGTTCGCTTCGCCGCATTCTCCGCTGCCGTCGAGACCTCTGCGTGGCTGAGTCCTCGTGCTACGGGGACGATGCGCGCCCAGCTGAGGTTGCTGATCTGGAACAAGGCGAGCCGGTTCCGAATCACCGATTCGACTATCTTGTCGTCCGGAAGCGTGAAGTCCATGACGGTGTCGAAGCGACGGAACAACGCGTTATCGAGCAGACTTGCGTGGTTAGTTGCGGCGACGATGACGCTCTCGGAGGCGTCTTCTTCGAGGAACTGGAGGAAAGAGTTCAGAACCCGACGGATCTCCCCCACATCGTTCTGCGCGGCACGGTCACCTCCGAGCGCATCAACCTCGTCGAAGAGGTAAACACCTCGGGTTTGAGCGAGCGCATCGAAGATGAGCCGCAGCTTCGCCGCCGTCTCTCCCATGAATTTGGTCAAGACTGTGTCGAGCCGGATCGAGAACAACGGCAACCCGAGCTCCCCTGCAATGACCCGCGCCGTGGAGGTCTTCCCGGTCCCTGGCGGACCCATAAGTAGCAGCCGCCGCGCAGGTGTCAGACCGTGCTTCGCGAGCGCGTCTCGTTGGCGCTGTTCCAGGAGGACGTGCTGCAGTCTCTCAGCGAGCTTGCCGGTGAGCGCGAGGTCGCCGAGACGTGCTTCGGGGTACGAGACGTTCAGTAGCGCGCCGAGTTCGCCCTTGGGTTGCGCGAACGGGACGATCGACGCTACGCGGGCGGTGTTCCCCGCGTGTTCCCGCAATTCGTTGACGAGGTCGCGAAGCTCCTGAGCAAACTTCGATTGTCCGGCGCGTGCGGCTTTGGCGGCCACTTGCATCGCTACCGCGTAGAACTGGGGGTCGTCACCATCGCCGTGGCTCTTCACGAGTGCTTTGACCTGATCGTTGGTCGCCATTTGGGACCTCCTCTCAGCGCGCTCTGTATGCCTCCCGATCTCTGTAGACAGATTCATTGTAGCCCGGCCCTGTCACCATTCGGGGGCGACCAACGCCCTGCCGGTTGCATTGTTTCGGGCCCGGCCTGAACCCGAAGCACCTTGTACCCTACACCTGCCAGACCGCCGCCCTGCGGTAGGCCATCCGGTTCCTCCATGTGGAACATAGACCCTTCCGCTGCCGTCAACGGCGCCGTGAATGTTTTCGAAGTCGTCCTCCGCGGCGCGACTGACATATGGAGACGGATCGCTCTGGCAAGTCCGGTCCCTTATCTTGCCCGCGACGTTCAGAGCAATCTTTCCCATGGGTGGGACCTGTCGGCTCTGACCGCGGCCGTATCCGGGAATCCGCTTAGGAGGATCGTCGCAACCATGCCAGCGCCTACATTTCCGACGAGTGCCGAGAGCCAGTCAGTGATAACGGCCATAGGGCCACCTTTCCCAGAGTCATTGCGGACAGATACATAGAGTGCAAGTCCGAACGAGACCAAAATCAGAATGATGGCAACGACAATCCCCCACGGCCCCGTCGATGCGAGGTTTGAGAAATCTACTATTAGACAACCACAACCTCCTGGCAAAGTCGCGGAAGACCACGCCGATGCCCGCACACAAAAACTTGCGCATGGGAGGTCTTTTACGACTTGTCGTGCTCCCTCCCTAGTATCTGAATCATGACCTTCATCTACACATCCGCGGATCTGGCTCAGATCGTCGCCAACATTCCAAACAGGCCAGCGCCGCCGGGTTAGCAATCATTCCCGGGGTCGAAATCATTCGGGAAACAGATGTACGGATCTACCCGCTTGAAGCTGAAATCGGTGACGCTCTCCGAGTAGCAGCCCTGGCGAACGCTCCATTTATTGCAGTGGAGACAGAAATATTCTGGACTAGCAGGATACGGAGCACCGAGGCTTACGAGGAACTCCCGCTCAAGGCCGAACGCCGACTCGAGGCAGCTGAGGTAAACAAGCGTCGTCACATCGCCCCTGCCATTCTCGCCGAAGCAGGCCTGGGCGAGATCAATGACGTGCTGCTTACACACCAAGTCATGCCCGACACCAACAGAATCGTGAACGCCAAGGCTATGGAGTTTGAGGAGGACTTCCGCGCCCGAAAGCACGAACTGGCCAGCGAGCTATCGAATGTCCCCTACTTCTATACGCAGAACACCAAGGCTGGCAAAAAGTTAGTTGCCATCGATTTTCTTACCGAAAAGGCTGACGGATACAGGTTCCTTAACAGTAACTTTGCGGTCGAACTTAGTGACGCGGCGTCCCCGCCGCGAAACATCCGCCGCCTCCAGCCGTGATCAAGATTTCGAGCCCCTAGGAACTCGGCCGCCGCTTACCGGCCCCAGAGCATCGACGGCGCTATCAACTCGGGTATGGCGCACGCTCATTCTGCAGAGAATCGGCAACAGATTCCCAGGGCCAGCTATGCCGACCCCACCGCCGTCAGGACCACCATCGTCACCAGGACGGTTTGAACTACGGCTTCTCCCCCGACCGAGGTTCTGCGCCGTCACAGCGGACTCACTGACGGATGGTCAGTGGTTGGACCGTGACACGGCGGCGAGCCCGGGCACCTTGACCTGTATCCTTCCGGCATGACAAACATTGCAGAAGCCCAGTTCGAAGTTGCCCCCTACCCCAGATCTGAACAAGTGACGCTTAACCGGCCCGAGGGATACACCCATGATCAAGCAATCCTTTGGAGGGAAGCTCGCGAGCAGGTGGAGAAACAGCTTGCCGAAGGTGAATACGTTCAGTCCGAGGTTGCCATCTCTGGTGAGTCGGTAGGAGAAAGAATGAGGTGGACGGCACTGTTCCAGATCGAGTTGGAGGAAGAAAGCGAAGACACGGACTAATTTCGGATCCCGGTGCGATTTCCGTTAGGTCGGCCGTGGAACCCCGACCAAGCCCACCCCTGCGCATAGGCCGGCAAGCCTCGGCGGTCATTCGCGGACCGGCCGCCTTCCTAGTCCCCAACAGGTCGGCGATCACTCGCTGGGCCTAAGATCGGAGAATGCAGATAGCGCCGCTGACACCGGACCCAATAATCGTTATTACAGATACGACTGAGCTGCATAATTCTTACCCGTTAGCCGACACGCGGTGGGTGTTGTTGGCCAAGGAGATCAGCGCTGGAGTAGTGCAATGGGTTGTTCCGGAAGTTGTTGTCCGGGAAACCGTGCGCCATCAGACCGCAGCCTGGGAGAGGGCTCAGAAAGAGACTCTTCCCGGTATCCAGCGGGCTGAACGAGGGTTGAAGCAGATCGGCATAAGGGTTTCCGTCGACACCGACACTCTCACGGAAGCGACCAAGATCGCCGCAGACTACGAGAGCTACCTGCGGGCGCGCATCGCTGAAATCGGCGGCGAAGTTGCCGCGTTGCCAACCATCGAACACGAGAGACTACTTGCATGGGACCTGGCCAACCGAAAACCGTTTAGGACCGAAGGGAAGGGCTACAGAGATGCCCTCATTTGGGCCACGGTCCTCGAGTACGTGACAGCAGCCGGAGCGGACAATTGCGTCATTTTTGTCTCCAACAACAAAAGCGATTTCGTCGACAAGGGCGGTATCCACGCCGATCTCCTTGGTGACACGGCGCAGCTTCAGTCTGCAGCTGAGCTCAGGCACTCGCCGGGGCTGACGGCCGCCTTCACACTCGCAAGGGAACTCAGAAGCGTTGAGCCGGGGCCCGAGCCCGCGGAGCCAACAGTAAATCTTGAGCAAATCCTGTTGACCGCGTTGGATGGGCAATGTTCGGAGCTGACCGGTTCAGACTTCGAAGAGCGCACCCAGGACGGAGACGTTTATGGCCCAGACTGGGTCCCGTCCGAGGTGCAGAACCCGAGCGTTTACCTACTCGAGCCAGATGCTGCTTCCATGACCTGGGATGTGGTGGAGACCTTTGCCGAGGGGACGCAGTTGATCAACGTAACGGCGGACGCGGCGCTTACTGTGGACGGCTACATGGAAAAAGGGGACTTCTATCGCACCGAGTGGAATTTTGAAGATGACATCTATGCGTTGACGGCGGATCACAATGACCACTACGCCTGGGTCGCAACTGACGGCTACGCGCGAATTACATTCAGCATTCTGCTGTCACCCGGAGACGGAGCCGTGAACCACACTGAACTCGTCTCGTTCGAGACGGGCGCCAGCACTCTCAGTTGAGACAACGCGGGCGCCCGCACCGATCGCTAGCCCTCCGAATAATGACCCAATTGCGGCAGTTGCCATGACAAGATTGCCAGAGTCGCCGCTGAACTCAATCGCAGACCAGGCGAAATCTTGGGTTGGTAGAGCTCCATGGAGCACCTGGCTTGACTGACTTCAACGTTGATAGAGCCATTAAGCTGTTGCTACGACCCCTGAACTCCGCCACGTCACAATGGCTCACTTTTCGACCGTCACCGACAACCCGGACTGGGATTCGTCGCCGTTGAGATTCTCGTTGGTGCCAGGTCGTTGGCGGATAGCTTGATCGCGGTTTCGATGCCGACGAATTCTGTTCCCGTTCGGTGAGTTTGGATCCGCGGCCGAGCACGATGAAAGAATGGTCAAGCTGTTGGATGATGATTCTGTTGCCGGGCCTGGAAATCTCGGCGGCAAAGTCCAGCAAGTCGGAAGTCCCCGCTGCGACTCCGACGACGAGGTCGAAGCCATCGTCCGTGTGAAGTCATGCGGGTATTCGGCCACGCAGAGGTCTCATCTCTAGAAGCAACTGCAGAGGCGGGTGGTTCGTTCAGATGCGAGACTTGGGATGGACGCCCTAGAGACGCCCTAGATAGGTGCCGTTCGGCCGTCGTTCAGACCTCAGATCGCTTGATGAGCTCACTAACAGCCTCGGCGAGCGCACCAACATCTTCGACTAGAGTCCTGGAGAACTCTTTCGGATCCGAGGCTTCCTTGACCTGGAAGTTCCGCGTGCGGGCGATTATGTCCTGCACCCGTGAAAGGTGTCCACTGAGTTCGCTCATGGAGTCCACTATAGAGCTCCTCGCAGCCACCTCTCGCACTGCGCTCGGCGGGGACTGGGATCTCTCGACCCCGGTTTCGACGTAGCCGCAGTGGACGCCCTTTTGCGTAGGTATTCGAAGTTGATCTCCCGACGTTGTTCCCGGGGATTGCCGTCACCGACCAGCCGCTGATTTGCTCGGGCTCGGTTAGCCTATGGCGTTGATACCCAAGGCAATGACCGTGTTCAGGGCATCAACGACCCCTTGCACGGTTCCCGTGGCGGCTCGCTCCAAAAGCTCCTGCTCCAAGACCTTCACAACAGAGCGCTGCGGTGCAGGTGACTCTATTTCGTCTTCAAGCCGCCCGGACTCTTCCCTCGATTTTCCAACACTGTGGAGTCTGATGCAGGAGCTGATGAACAGCTACCACAAAATCGCCATGAGCCAGGCGGATCAGAGCTTCAAGGCCTGCCAGGTGGCAATGGGCGTAGGACTGCTTCTGATTGTGGGGTTTGGCGTAGCCGCGGTGATACAGACTGATCCCGTTGCAGCCGCCGCTGCCGGCGCGATAAGCGTCGTGAGCGACGCTGTTAGTGCGTATATCAGTGCAACCTACATGAAGGCATACACCCAGGCCACGGCCCAAATCCGGCAGTTCTTCATTCAACCAGCAGATTTCACCCGACGGCTGGGGACCGAGCGTCTGATTGGGCTCGTTACTGACGACGACCATAAGAAGGAGGCAGTCATGATTGTCCTCCAGTCCATGTCGTTAGCTTCGCCATTCACTCCTGCCGAGTTGGGCAAAGGCGTCCAAAAGGCAATCGGAGACGGCAAAGTGTAGGACTGATTTGCTACCGAGCTCCTAGCTCCGTGTTTAACATATTTGAAGTGGGGCGATTATTGCAGCGCGATTAAATAGCCAATCCTCTCTCCATAGCAGGTCGCTAACGGTATGGCCACGTGGCTTGCTGGCCTGGTTCACTGCTCATACAACGCGTCAGCCCTTTGGCGTCTGCTAATGGCCCGCATGATACTCCGCGCTGAACGCCATGGACCGAGCATCGTCGATTAACCGGCGCTTGTGTATCCACGCGCCCGCTTCTGACTGGCTCACGGCATGTCTCATCGCCGAGACCAGTCGAGTGGCAGAAACCCCAGGACGTTGTTTACAGAGGCAACGAGTCGAAAAGTAAGTAGATGGGCTGCCGTTGCTATTCCTCGTCCTTGAAGACCTTTCGCCCCGACGTATAGCGCCAGATAACGTGATCCAAACGATTAGCGGGGACGGGGTATAGCTTCGCCACCTGCTTGATCAGATCGCCAGTCTGCCTCGACGTGAGATTCCTTGTGACGCCGCCGTGTCCCTTGACGAATCGCGTGATCATGCGGTCGGGCTTCACCGACGGATAGCCAGCCAAGATCAGCAAGTAGTTGAACGTGACACCCGACGACTGGCTGGGCAAATCCAGCCAAACGCTTTCAAGCTCCGTGAGATGTTCGTCTGCCGAGTACTGTGCGTGCAGGTCCTTCATGGTCCTGACACCTATGCCGTGGAGTGCCACAGCAGCCTGGTAGACCACTTCGGCCTTCAGCGGAGCTCTCTTGTCTGAGTAAGCACGATTGTGGTTCTCGACCAGGTCGGCAAAGCTATCGCTGCCGCCTTCATCCTTGAAAACGCGAAGGAGCTCTTCTGTGCCGTCCTGGTGAGCATCATGACCATTGAGTCGGCGATGAGCTGTATAGCGCGCTACGACGTTCTCTACAGCCCCATACGTCGGCCCCGTGGACCATAGCGAGTCGATGACGCACAGAGCTAGGCTATTCGGATAGCCATCGGCCGTTATCCAAGTGGCTGGGTCGCCGAAAATCGTCCGGCACGCTTCGGTCAGCCGTTCCGCCTCCGCGGCGAACTCAGTCGTCATGGTCGGACTCTAGCAAGCTTTGCGCAGGAATCAGCCCCATGGCCCATCGAGCCGCGCACATACACTGAATCCCATGATCAGATTGCTTCCTGGTGCTTCCCCAGACACCACGCTCAAGATGCTAGCTACCGCAGTTAACGAGGCTGCCACCGTGTCGAGCGCCGGCTACGCCAGCGACCGGTACAACAGCTACGTTGAGTGGGCGTCCCGGAATGGCAATCTGCTCGCCCATTACCTGCACGCTGACGAAGTCGACGCGCTCATCACCTCACGGCGTTACTGGTCACTGCTCGCCCTTGATATCTCGACCATCCCGTTCGGCGCCCTTGCGCAGCTGGTTGATGGCGAAGTGCAGCAGCGCGTTCGTGCCCTCGAGGAGGCTAAGCGAAGGATCGGAGCCGATCTGCAGCTGTGGGACAACGGCGAGGCTGTGGCAGTCGTCCTAGATACCGGAGCGTGGCTGAAGTATTTCGATGATCCGATGAACTATGACGAATGGCGTGAACGGCTCGACGAGCATCCGCATGTCCCCTTGGTAATCACCGTCCCAATGAAGGTCGTGGATGAGCTCGACGGCAGCAAACGGAACCGCGTCGATGCTCCAAAGGGAGGCAAGTCGATCCGCTTTCGGGCAGGGTTAGCTCTGAAGTATCTCGAGGCCCAGGGAGTCGTACCGGGTGAGCGCGTAAAGCTCCAGGAAGGAAGCACGGCAAGTGCGCACCCTACTCGGACGGTCTATCTGTCCGTCCTAGAGCAGCCTCTTGACCAATCGCCTCTCCCAGATGGAGATCTGGAGATCATCGAGCGAGCAGGAGCAGTCGCACCGTACGTCAGCGGTATCCGGATGATTACCACCGACTACGGGATGGTCTACCGGGCGAAGCAGGCTGGCATAGCGGCCGTACGCGTCAGGGGCTACGAGGAAGAAATGACGCAGCAGGCCGCCCCTTAGCCTTCGCCTGAGAATTCAGCTGTCATGCTCGGGCCTCTCTGGATCGTCCAAAAGAGTCTGCTCGGGCATGTCCAAGTACGCGTACCGGCGCAGCTTATCGACCGTGCTCGCGTTCATGCACAGCAGCCGGCCCTCGACCTTGCTCGGGTTGTTGGTGAGCTCGTAGAACGCGGGTCCGTGCTGGCCCGGAGTCCAGTGGTCAGTCAGCTGGCAGGATTCGCCGGCCTGGAACAGTGAGTCTTTGGCATCGACGCGGATGCGGCGCACCGGCACGGACTCGACCGGCTCAATGGAAGCAATGTATGTTTCGGCACACGTGGCCCTGACGACCTTTGCCTGTTTCCGGGCCAGCCGGAAGCATTCGGTGACATACCTCGGATTAAACGATAAACGCCACGTCCCGGTGTCCCGGGACCGTGCGTCGGCGCTGAAGGCGATGGTCGGCCGCTCACCCAGTGCGAACAGGAGCTGAAATACATCGCGGGACAGCCGCTCCCTGCCGACAAAGATGATGCCCTGCTTGGCTGCGCAGCCGTCGGAGTCGAGCAGGCCTTGCAGGAGGGCGATGCGCTGGTCGATGACTGGGCCGGATCGGGGATTTTTCGGGGGGAGTGGCGGTTTTTCAAGGGTTGGCGCCCGGTTCGAGTCCCATCTTGGGCACGTGTTTTCCCTACGACGCCGGTCCAACCGAATCCGAAGCCCAGGGTGTGCACAATGTGCACACCCTCTTTTGGTGCGCATCTACGCGCCATTTGGCAGCTCCTGGCCTTACGCCCAAATCCTGTCCATGAACGTGTACGCACCCCGGAGTGTTTCCAACCACGGGTGTCCTGAGCCGTTGCGGGCATACCGCCGCGGCTAAGCACGTCGGCACTGCGACAGACGTGGGCCGGGATTCAGTGAGCGTCATTCCGATGCACCTCCTTCAACATTCTCATCACCGCAAAAATGGAAACTGCATGACTGGCCCTGCCCTTATCGACCGGGGACCTCCGCAACCGGCCGGGTGACTCGTCCGTCGACAGGCTGATTCTCAGAGCCACCGCGCACCCGTCCTGCAAGGAGGCCCCGTACCTACCCAGGTTAACCGGCTTCGATGAGCGCCCGATCTCCCAGAAAGCGTTCTGATCGTTGATGCTGATCCGCGCATACCCGCGCTTCATGGCCCTGCCTTTGTCTGTCTCAATTCTCATAAGGCGTTCTGAGACACTGCGGTGAGACCGACTTTATGAGACAGGACTGACAACGAAAGGGTGCTTGGCCGTGGAGGAGACGGACGTTCCCATAGAACTAGAGTTTGCGACTGCCAGCAAGGCATGATCGCCCGGCAACGACCTCCCCAGGGATGTCGGGAACGAATGCTGTCCGGTAGGACGGGCAGGCCGCCCTGAGTAAAACGCCGGTTCCTCTCATGACCCCGTGGCAGCTAGAGGTCGAGCCCGCGCCCCTGCAAGCATCCGCCATGCCGCCAGGCCTAGCAGAATTGCGGCGACCCCGAATATCCAGAGAGCTAAGGGGAATGGCTGTGGAATCGAGATGGCTACAGTGCCGACTACGGGCTTGCCGCCCTTTGCAGTTCCCAGAACGTTAATAGTGTGGTGTCCCGGCGGAAGGTCCGTCGCTTGCAGATCGACCGTCAAGGAGCCCCTTCCATTTTCGTCCAGTTCCACGTGTCCCAGGACAATCGGCTTGGACTTCACGTAAATCGTCGTGCCCGTGAAAGGGTCCCCACCGGTGACGGTAATGACGGTTCTCCCATAAGCGTCCACCTGCGGCTGTCGAATAGTGTTTGGCTGATCTAAGGGGACATCAATCTCAGATTCGGTGGGCCACCACTGGACGGTCGCACTCTGCCATGCTGGCACACTTTCAGAGTTGACCATGCTGCCCTTAACCGCTCCCGCGGACGACGCCCATGAGTTTAGCGCCGCCGCCATAGCTTGGTGCCCCGCCGCATTTGGATGAAGCATTTCGGGTGAATGCTTGTAGGCCCCTGCCAATGTAACGGGCACAAACCAGGGATCGGCGGAGCACATGTTATGCGAAGCCGGGATGGCTCGTTCTATTGAGGCGATGTAAGCCGGAATCCCCTTTCTGGTACTGGAAGCGACACCTACCTCCACTGCATTATTTAGCAACGCCTGCAGCGTCGAGAAGTCTCTAAAGGCGGCGCTGAGCGTTCCCGTTTGGAAGCGGTGCGTTCCGTTGCAGCGAAGCGGAGAGTCGGCGTCCCGGGCCAAGAGCTGAGGATACTTTAAGACGATTATCGGAGGGACTTGCAGGCGCGACTCCGCGAATACCTGGCTGGTGTGGTCCAGAACGTTGGCCACATATTCCGGTACGGAATCCACCAGCCCGCGAATTTCTACATAGGCGGCGCCGGATTTCGGACTTGCCGGGCAGGACGCCAAGGGATCACCGCCCGATACGGGGGCTGTGGGTGCGGCCAACAGTGCACTCATGGCGCACTTGTTTGCTATGTCGGCAAAATGTATGTCGTTACCGGTGATACTGAGAAAGATCGCGTCCGGCCGGTAGCCGGTCTTGAGTATGTCCTTAACCTGGGCCAGCTGACTGGCCTCTCCGTTCTGGCCGCTCGCGTAAATGTTCCGGCTGACGGCACCGGAGCACGCCAAGATGCGGACCTGCTCTGGGCTATAGAGCCAGTTGGCGTACTGGTTCTTCGTCCTATGGCAAGCGGAGGCTTGCTCAGCAGTCTGGAAGTACGGCCTGTCCGCGGTGCCGGCGCCCTCCCCCGACGAATAGGAGTCCCCCAGCACAAGTACGTTCTTGAAATCTTTCAAACTCCCATTGAGGTTCGCCCCGGCGGGTAGGTCATGCCTGTAGGTGACTTGGAATTCCTTTTTCTCGGCTGTCAGCCCGTCAGCTGTGACTGTCACTCGGAAGGTGGAGTGGTCGAGCTTCGGATTGGTCGGCGGCCTGACAAGCCACTTGGTGGGGATGCTGGCATTCGATCCCATGTTGCCAAGCATCATGATTGGCCGCTTGACGGAAGACCCCGACGATGCGTCCGTGTCCCGGACCTGCAGCTGGACGTTTGAGGCGCGGTGGCCTTTAGCGACGGAGACTGTAACCCCGACCGCGAAAGTCTCCTCATACATCGGGACGGGCTCAGCCGGTGCCACAACGCTGACGCTTAGTCCCTTGCCGAGCTGCTCTTTCAGGACCTGGGTTAGCTGGGCTGAGTCCTGGGCCGTGACATATACACCGCCGGAAGCGGCGGCAACGCATTCGAGTTCCGACTGGCCGCTGGTACTGATGTCGAAACCGACGGTGTTCACGGTGACATTGACGTTTTCGGCCTTCAGTTTCTTCGCTGTCTCACAAGGGCTATCACCGCAGTTTGATTCGCCATCGGAGACCAGGACGATCGTGACATCAGTCAGTCCTTCGCTCTTGAGATAGTCGGCAGCATCCAGCATGGCGTCACTGGTGGGTGTTCCTGCATCGGGCTTAGGAAGGGCCGCCAGCGCGGCGCCCATCTCGCTGATCGAGGAAGTGCTGACGGGAAGCCTGAGTTTGGCGGACGGGCATTGGGAGGACCCGTTTGCAGACCCCGCCGGATAGGTCATGAGACCAAGCCTTGCCGTCGGTGGTACTTCCTGCACCTGTTGGAGAATAGCGGTTTTCGCGGCCCCGATTTTCACGACTCCTTTGCTGTCCTTGTCCGCCATGGAACCGGACGTGTCAAGGAGGATCAGCACATCAGAACTACCAGGACGAAACTGTGCAGGTGAATTACCTGGAGTCGATTGTGCGGGCGGCGCCGGGACCTGAGTGGCTGCCCCGGCCGGGGCGTTCACGGTAAGGAAGAGCGAAGCAATGCACAGCAGGCCCACCAGACGATGCAAGCGGTTCATGGTGTTGACCCCAATGCCGATATTGCGTCTGCTGAGCCGAGAAGAACCGCGTTTCCAAGCAGGACGGACTCGCTGCTGAAGCTCTCGCTGCCGCCGACTTTAGTCGCCTCGATGTCCAAACGGAGAGCGCCGGCAACATCCGCGTCCAGGTTCGCGCTTTCGCCGTACCCGAGTTCACGGTCGAGCACCACCTTGTCGTCGGCGAGTATGCGGACATGCACCCGACTCTCCTCAGGTTCCGTGTCGTCTATGCCGACTGTCGCCTTTAACTGCGCCGCTTTGCGTCCGAGTATCCAAAAAGTAGTTTCAGCCTCTTTGCGTGCACTGCATCTCACGCCGTCCGTGACGGCAGTTCCATTGACGGTCCCGGAGCTAACGGCTCCACAGTCTCCGGTGGCTTTCAGGGAGGACAGAGGAACACTGCTTGCTGCACCCGCAACAGTCAATGCAGGCGTGGCATTAAGGAGAGCGCCGGCAGCGGGGGTTGTCGTGAGCACTGTTCCTGTTTTGGCCCCGGGGTCGTAAATTCGTTTCAGCGAGGGCTGTGCTCCCATTGCGGTGAGTGCCTTCGTCGCTTCATCTATTGGTTTCCCAGCAAGTTGGGGCATCTTCGCCGGGGACGGCAGGGAAAGCGTGATCGAAGCCGGCGTCTCCGTACCTGCAACCGGGTCTTGGGCAGCGACCGTACCCGCGGACACGACAGACGGAACCTTGGCGATCTTCACCAGGGACTGGCTGTACCCTGCATCCGCGAGAACCTGTCGCGCGTCAGCTTCACTCAGACCCCGGACATCTGGCATGGGCAGCATCTCGGCTGCAACGGCTGGGGCCGGAGCTGACTCGCCCGGATTGGCTGCTTCTGTCCCTGGGCCAGGGATTAGCACCCCGCGCGCGACCCAGCCCAAAATGAGACCTGCGAACAACGACGCGAGGCTGAGCATGAGGATGGCCGAGCTGAGCCGCAGCCACCGCGGTGATCGGCGGCCACGTCCGGGGCCTGAGCCCGGCGTTCCTGCCTGTTTCAATCGCGGTTTCCACCGCGGGCCATGGTCAACCCCCGGGCCACTTCCATCTGAATCGGTGCGCATGGTGTCCCCCTCTATCGATCAGCCGTGTTCGTGCCGCACGGGGGACGAAGACGATTTCATTATTGGAAATGGCTTCACCGTAGCCCGTGCAAAATGATCGGGCCACGGTGATGCCGATCAAGTCAAAAGATGAAGAAGCCCCAGCGACCACCCCGGTAAAGGTAAACGGCATACGCGATGAGCAACGGGCCGGCCCACAGGCCGTTTAGGTGTCCTGAGGCCGAGGACGTGAAGGCGAAGATGAGGCTGGCTACGCCGATCAGCATCCAGAAAGTCCCAAGGATGTAGCGGGGCTTGCGGCGGACGCGGGGAACCGAAGAGTTGATGGTCTGGTTCAGGGTTGGTGGCTGTTCTGACATGGTGTGCTCTTTCTGTAATGGGTTTGCTGGTGAGTCCAGCGGCTTTGTAATAGGGGATTTCTAGGGCGCCGGTGAGGGCACCATATTCATGGCCACGATCACCACCGTTTGGCTGACCAGTTGACGGCGTTCTCGAGCGGATTGTTGCGATTTGCTTTTGCCGCTGGCTCCTTGTCCGTTACACCGTTCAGGCCGCAGTACGAGTCGACAGCTTGCGACACCCCTAGAGAATTGCCCATGTTGTTGGGCTCCAGGTCGTGAGCAATTAGCAGCTCCCTTTCCACTTTGAGGCGTTCCCCGGTGGACAGGGCGGCGTACTCGTCGCATGTCATGGCTCCTGGGTTGGAGCAGCTGGTGAGGCTGGCGGCCGCCACGATGGCGACGGCTGCGGTGGCCAGGACACGGCCGTGGCGGACGGGTGATGCGATTGCGGGCATGGGGATTCCTCGGTAGGCGGGCGGTAAAGGAACGTGCTACTTGGACGGAAGCTTGTGGCCAATGAAGGCGCATACGGCGCCGACGACGAGGATGCCGATGAAGAGCGGTGCTTCGCGGGGGTAGTAGCCCAGGATGGAGACTTTGAAGATGCCAATGGCGACCAAAATGATGCCGATGACGGTGAATATTCGCTTGGCGTTCATGGGAGACCTTTCAGTTGGGGGTACTAGTGGGTTCCTGCTGCTCCGTGGGTCGTGGGAGGCGCCGGCGGCAGCGTGGGTGGTGCGTATTGGGCGGCGGCGCCTGCAGGCCAACTGCTGGGTAACTTGTAGGCCGCCATCGTGCCTTTCTCTGGCAATGGTGCGGGGCCGGCCTGGAGCAAAGCGTTCAAGGCGTCCATTTCCTCCTCGTCGAGAGGGTGGGTGTCTGCCTTCCGGTAGGCGACGGTGCGTTTCATGAGGTCGTGGGCGAGTGCAGCGGTGTCGGTGCTCTTGTCCAAGGTCAGCTGCAGGTACATGGCGCTGCCTTCGGAGTTGAAGGCGAGCCTGAGGGTCTCGGCCGTGAGGACTCCGTACCGCGGTTGGAAAAGGATGGAGTCCAGCCAGGGGTAGCGCAGGTGCCCGGCGAGGGCTTTGCCGCGGCTTCGACCGGCCGCGAGGAGTTTGCTGCCAGCGTTCAGCAGCAGGGCTGCGCCTCCCCCGACCCAGCCGCCGCCTTTGTCGTAGTTGGAACAGACCATGGCGAAGCGGGAGTCGGTGACATAGCAATCGATCCGCACCTCATCCACGCCGGCTGCCTTGCGGAACCGCCCGCTGGCGGGATCGTAGATGTGGACTTCCGCGGCGGAGGCGTGGATGGGCCCGATGATGTCCCCGTCCAGGTCTTCCCAGATCAGACTGAGGTTTCGGCTGATGCTGGGGTACGCGAACGACTCGGGCTCCCCGGGTTCGGTGATGGCCAGCGGGTTGTAAACCACAGTGTGCTCCGATCAGTTCTTCACGAATGGGTTGGGACGGACCCTCGGGTCCTCGGAGACTGCGGTACTTCCGCTGCCAAGCAGCCGCGGCAACACGAGCAGGAGGAAGGCCGCGTCGGCGGCCAGGCCTGCAGCGCCGAGGATGCCGCAGATGGCTAGCGTCGTAATCCAGAAACCCCGGTTCCGGTCGGCGGCCAGCCACATGCCGGAGGGGCGGGTCAGCGCGTAGAAGAAGATGGCCGCGTTGGCGATGTAGCAGATGGTGATGAAGGTGTTCATGCGGTCCCTCCGGCAGCGAAGGACTGTGTGCCGGATTGCCCCCAGTCCCGTGGACAAGGCTCAGCGGCCCGAATCCATGCTGGATCCTAGGCATGCGACAGAGGGGTGAGGCATGGAGACTGGGCCGCGAGGGCCGAAGTGTCCCCGGAAGGGCGTACACCCGTCTCCTTATGTGACGGGTGTCCGGCTCAGGCGTCCGGGGAACGGTCTGCGAACTCGATGAACGTCGGCTCGTCGGGGTTGTCCGGGGTCGAGGCGAAAATGGTCACCGCGAGGTCGCCGCCCTGTGGCCTGGCACGGGCGGTGACGGTGCCGGCGCGGGCCTGGTTGAGGATGTTGACGACGCGCTCGGAGACGGCGGCCAGCATGCGCGGCGTCAGGTCCTGGCGGCGGTCATCCAGAAGCTGGACGGTCACACCGCGTTCCCGTGCTTTCCGGGCAGCTTCGACGACCTCAGCGGTGGCCAGGACGCGGCCGCGGATCTCGTCGCGGAATTGGGCTTCGGCGAGCTGGAGTTCCTGGCGTTCGGCGTCGCTAATGGTGTGGTTGGGGTCGGCGATGCGGGCCAGGGCAGGCCCGGCGACTTCGCGGACGTGTTCGAGCCATTGGGTGCGCGCGACATGCAGCGCCTGTTCGGCAGCGTGCCAGTCGGCAGCGGCCTCGGCGTCGGCACGGTACTGGCCGACTTTGTGGTCGTTGGTGCGCAGCAGGTGGCCGATCCCAGTGCTGACCAGGACCCAGCCAACGGTGGCGATGTTCAGCATGAGGCCGCCGACCAGACCCATGGATGCCCCTGACGCCCACACGGTGGTGAGGATGACGGAGAGCAGTACCCCGATCCAAGAGAGCAGGACCCTGCCTCGGATGTTGACGGCGACCAGCATTGTGTATGTGGCGGCCAGGTGCCAGGAGGCGTAGCCGGGCCACCTGTCTGTGGGCAGGACGTTGTCGACGAGGACGATGACCGCGACGGTTGCCGCCAGGGCGGTGATGCCTGATGTCAGGGGGAGGCGGCCAGGGCTCGGCTTGAGCACGACGGCGATGCCTGCCAGGTAGATGGCCATCGCCAGGTAGACCGGCCCCGGGGAGGAGACCATGTCGAGGGCGAGGAGGCCCAGGGTGATGTGCACGGCGACGAAGACGATGCACAAGACGGTCATGACTTTGGTTGAGATGGCGCGGATCATGCCTCCGCTCCTTCCCATGTGAGGCGGACTTCGGTTCCGCCGAGAGGCGGGGTGATGATGGTCGCCGAACCACCGGCGGCTTCCATACGTCCGATGATGGAAACGCGGATACCGAGCCGACGGTCCGAGACGAGGCCCGGGTCGAACCCGGTGCCATTGTCTTTGACGGAGACAGCGATCTTCGCTGTCCCGGCCGCCCGGTGGCCGGTCAGGGTGACTTCACAACGGCTCGCCCTCGAGTGGCGGACCGCGTTATTGATCGCCTCTGTGGTTGCTTCGAAAACAGCCCGAACCACATCGCCCGGCAGGAGCAGGTGTTCAGGAGACTCGCACACGACGTTGACGACGGGTTCGCTGGTGCCGGTTCCGGCTGTGAAGCGGATGCGCGCGGCGACTTCGGCAAGGGTGGCCGGTCCCGCCTCTGAGGCCGCCGTCCCCTGCTGCTCGAGCCTTTGCAGGGCGCTTTGGGCCAGCCGGGCGCTGGCGTCCCGTTCCTCCACGGATCCGGCCTGTGACGCGGTCAGCAACGCCGTCATGACGGAGTCGTGAAGCAGCCCATCGAGCCGGAGCCGCTCGTTGCTGAGTGCCGTCGCTGACGCAGCCTCCCGGTATTGTTCAATGGCCTGCTCGGCGGCGGTGTCGGCGCGCGCGGCGGCACGACGGAGGATGCCGATGGTCACGCAGATGATGAGCCCCAGCACCGTGGCGAACAGGGCATCCTCCAAAGCCACCTGCAGGCTGGCCGAGCCGCCCTCCGGGGTCGTCCTGACCATTGTGAATACGGCCCCGATCACGAGGGTGTAGATGCAGCCGATTCGAGTGCCGAAGCTAAAGGCGCACCAGGCAGCACCGACATTGATCATGGCCCACAGCCAGGGAGTTCCGAAGCCTTCCGGGACGGTCGGGGGAACCGCCAGCGGCCACAACGCCAGGCCTGCCAGGACGAGGGATGCCAAAGCTCCGGCAGTCGAGGTCAGGCCGCGGCCGCGGCCTGAGGCGGCCGCGAATGCCGCGACAAGGGCCAGGAAGAGCCCCAGGAAGATGGTGTTCCACCAGCCGGCCGCGAAGGCGGACTGGCCCACTATGGAGCCGGAGGCCTGGAGCAGCAGGAGGAGGGCGAACGCTGCGATGCCGCGACCCATGAGGCGGTGGGTGTCCAGGGCCGAGATACCGGCCAATGAGGGTGTCAGCACGCTCAGCGCTTCCGCAGCGGGAGTACCGGCGGCAGGATGCCGTCTTCAACCGCCCGGATGTAGAGGTCGATTTTGGTGTTGGCGGGGCGGCCTGCCGCTTCGTACTTTTCCCGGATCCGGTCGATGTTTTTCTTCACGGTGCTCTCGGCGATGTTCATCCGCCTTGACACCTGATACTGGCCGAGGCCGGCCGCGTACAAGGCAATGCATTCGCGTTCACGGTCCGAGAGGTTGGCTGCGACGAAGTCGGAGTCGACCTCGATCGCTGCGGCCAGCTCCTGGCTGTCGATCGTTTCGCCGGCAGCTATTCGTCGCAGCTTGGCGAACGTCTCCGCGATGGGCTCAGACTTCAAGGAGACTCCCATGGCCCCGTTCGCGAGGGCGTCCTGGATCTGTCCGACGTTGTCCCCGAGGGTGAACACGAGCACTTTGTACCCCGCGGCCGTCAGTTTGGCGACGTTCCCACCGGGCTGGGAGCCGTCCGCCAGTGACAGGTCCAAGGCAACGACATCGCTGGGCCGGGAAGCTTTCCCCAGCGCCCCGAGGAAGGCATCAACGCTGGGCGCAGCTCCTAACACTGTCACTCGCGGTGTCCTGGTTGCCGCTTCCCTGCCGGCGGACAGGGCGAAGCCGACCCGCACCGCCTCGTGATCGTCAATGATTCCAGCGCGTACTGTTTCCAACCCCATTGCCCCCTTCTGCGATCGGACAGCTCCGATGAGGATCAGTTTGAGGTTCGGCCGGAATTGTTCCAACTGTGACGCGCCACATGTTCTGTATGTGTCATGAAGCCCGCGCATGTCCACAGTTCCGGTGACAACCGAGGCCCGATCCCCTCACCAGCCGGTACGGCACGGCGTTGCCGATCTAGTCTCGGAGCGTGCCCCGAGCCGGGGCTCCACCAACCGAAAGGCAGTCCATGGTCTCGCCAAGGAAAACACTCAGGTCTTTGGCCACAGCCACCGTCCTCATCGGAGCCGGCCTGGTGTTGACGGGCTGTGGCGGAGCACCGGAACTGACAGGCAACTGGTCAGCGGATGACGGCAGCGGCACGAAGGTCATCAACGACGCGGGTGCCTGCCGCGGCATGTTTTACTCCGGCGGCAAACCGCTGGACATCGGCGGCGGCATGTCGTGCTCCCTGTCCGACAAAAAGGGGACAAACGGCCGGTACTCCCTCGTCGTCACGCAGCCGCCCAACGAAGCGTCGTACCAGGTCGAATTCAGCGGCAACGACTCAGCGACCGTGTACGACGTTTCCGGCACACGCCTGTATTCGATGAAGCGCCTCTAGCCGACTTCACCACACCCGGGCCCGGAACCCAGCGGCAAAATATGGGGGGCCGCTGGATTCCTTGCCCCTGGGTGCACACGCTCCGCGCCACTCCCCAAACTGACGGACAGGAACAGACCATGGCAGCCATCGACGACAAGATCCAGGCAACAAAGCTCATCCTTCACACGCCCAAGTCCTTTGACCAGATCCGCGCCCTCGGACTTGAAGCCGCCGCAAGGGCCTCCGGAACACTGACGAAAGTCAGTGAACTGGAAGTCGACTCCAACAAGTCCATCTCCTACACCGTGAAACGTTCCGGTTTCCTGGACGTCATGAATTTTGGGATCGTATTCAGCCAAGCAGAAGGCGACAGGGACAACACCGTCCTGCTCGTGCCTGGCACGTACCTGACAAGCCAAGCGACCTTGCTGGTGTTTATCCCGATCGGACCCAAGGATGCCGCCGGCTACCCCACGCTGAAGAAATTCTCTGACCACGTTCGGGCCGCATTGTCCTAGGTCCCGGCTCGCAGCACGCCCCGGCGACTCCGGCTCTGGCGCCCGTTCGCTCGCAAGCAGCAGCCAGCACCAGGAAATACCACCCCGCTCCAGATCCAGAGCGTGCCGCCGATCCTAACTAGCGCCGACAGGACCGAACAAGGGGACGCGGGATGCAAACGTGCAATCGAACGACACAATCCGGAATCTTGATGTGATCCTGAGGCAGCGGCTCTAATCTCAGTCCTACCTGAGGGGAGGGTAACGACCTGTATCAGGTAGCTGTGAACACTGAACTCGCAAACACGACCTGAACAGGACACACGATGAGCAACCAGACGCCCGAGTCATACCCTGAGCAGCCGCCGGCACCGCCCTATCAGCCGGCACCCCCAGAAGCTGCCTGGAGCGGCACCCTTTACCGGCCGGCGGTGGCCCCGCCGTCGCACCAACTGAACCCCTATGAGGACAAACAGTGGGCGACGTTCGCTCACCTGGGAGGAGTTACCGGCTTCGTCCCGGCCCTGGTGATCTACCTGGTTTTCAAAGACAGGGGACGGTTCGCAAGGCAGGAAGCAGCCGAGGCGCTCAACTTCCAAATCACCATCGCCGCGGCCAACCTGGTCTGCATCGTCTTCTCCCTGATCCCGTTCATCGGCCTGCTGTTCAGCCTGGCGATGCTCGGCCTCTGGGTGGCCCTGATAGTGTTCTCGATCCTTGCCGGTGTGGCCGCCAACAAGGGCGAGCCGTACCGCTACCCGATGCCGTTCCGCATCATCACCTGAGCCGTCCGCAGCCGGCGGCGGCGCTGCATACGTTGCGGTGCAGTCCGGGTAGCGGGGGGTGCCCGTCGAGCGAAACATTAGGGGCCATGTACGTACATTCGCTTGACCGGGAATGCCCTGCCCGTGGATTCTCAGTACAACTCGCGCGGGAGCTTCGACCCGCCGCGGACATCACACATGGGGGAACCTTATGAACTGCCCGAACTGCCACACGCCCAACGCCTCATCGGCGAGCTCCTGCAGTACCTGCGGAACAACAATCAAGACGCCTTCAGGGGACAGCGTCGCTCCCGCTGCCTCCTCAAGGCGGGACGGCCGCATGACGATTGCGGAACGCCGTGCTGCCGGCATCGAACCCGCCGCGTCGCCCGTTCAGACGGCTGAGTACAGGGCGTCGGTGTACCGTCCCGCACCCCTGCACACCGGCACGAACGGTTTCGCCATCACAGCTCTGATCCTTGGGTTGGTCGGCGGGTCCATTCTGGCCATCATTTTCGGCCACCTGGCCAAGGCGCAGATCAGGCGCACCGGGGAACAGGGGAACGGCCTGGCAACCGCAGGCCTCATCCTTGGCTACGCCGGGACCGCGCTACTCGCCATTGTCCTCACCGCAATGATTGTCGCAGCCGTTTCCTACAGGGGGTACTGAACCATGCACAACGACCACTTTGAGCCCAGCCTTCACGGCTATGCCCCCCAAGGGTATGGAGCGCTGCCCACCAGGACGAACCCCTTCGCGATTGCGTCCTTTGTCCTTTCCTTTTTCGTGACGCTTTTATCGATCATCTTCGGCCACGTAGCACTGAGCCAGATCAAGCGGACGGGTGAGGGAGGGCGCGGCCTTGCCCTCGCAGGCCTTTGGATCTCCTACCTCTCAGTCGTAGCGGCGCTCACCGCCCTAGGCGTGTTCTGGGTGATGGCGTTGAACGCCCAGAACGCCGCAACGAGGTCTTTCGCGAGTGGCGACGGGGTCTACGCCGCCCCCACGCCGTACTACAACAGCACCCCGCAGCCCTACTATTCGGCACCGGCGGACAGTTCCCAGCCCATCTCCGGCTCGGATGCTTCATACGCGGTCCCGCAATTCAGCTCAGCCCCTGCCGCCGACGGGCCCGCTGCAGTGGCCCAGCCGGCCTCGTCGTCCCCGGTCAGCGACGCGGACCGGGCCTACTGCCAGAACCGCGGAGTGCTCCTCTGGCTAGCGGGTTCTGCCACATATCGCGGGGCCCTGTGCTCGATTGACGGATCCCCGACACTCATCAGCATGGCGAACGACGTGGGCGGCAATGTCACCCTGCCGGCGCGGTCCGAGACCAACTCGTTCAGCGCCACCGCGCCGGACGGCACTGAGTATTCGTACGGACAGGGAACGGTCACCATCACAACGACGTCCAAGACGTTCACTGAACCGACCACCGAGTGGGAGGCCGGCAACGCATCGTCTTTGAGCTCGCCAGGGGACCTGGGTCTCAGCGTGCCGATTTCCTATCCGGCATGTGACGAAAACGTCATGATCGTCTACGGCACGTCATGGCACAGTGCGACGAACGCCGGCGCCGTCCAGAAACTTCTCGACACGCACCCCGGGTCTTCATACATGCGAACCGACCTCAGTTGCCGGGCCTTCACTGGTCCTTCGACAGCAAACAGCGAGAGTGCATATGTTTATGTGGTCTACTCCGAAGAGTCGAGCGAGGATGCCGCGTGCAAGGTAATCTCTGGTACCGCCTACTACGGTCGCCTGCTGAGCAATTCCCGGGAGTCGGGTGAAAACAAGCTCCAGTGCGGCTGACCCTGTGATTGGTGGGCTACACCCCTGCCATAACGGCCGGCTACCCGCGGTCGGACAGGAACCCCACCTAAGTCATCGCAGCTGGCGGGTGAGGTCCGCAAGTAGTGCCCGTCCATCTTGCAGCAACCTCGTTGACAGACTGCCTCTGTAAGTTTCGCTGCCTTTCCGCCAGCGAAAAGGGTGCCTGACCCTTAGGCCAGGCACCCTTTTCGATTGTTTTCAGGTAATGACCACCAGGGCGCTTCCAGTCCATTTGGGGTACTTGCAAGCCATATCCCTGAGCGGGTACGGGTGCCCTTAATACTGGCTGGACGGTCCCGATGCTGGCTGGTAGTTGCCGTCCTTCATGTTGAGCCCCAGAAGTGCCTGATTGTTCGGAGTCCGATTACTGGATGGCAGTCCGCGACACGGAAGTCAGCGGGCTGTTACGGTCGTGATTTTTGCAGCCACGGGAAACTGCCGGATGTCCGGCGGTTATCTCTGGACGCCAACACCCCGGCAGCTGAGGCCGGGGTTCTTGACGGGGTAGGACGAGGGTTCAGGAGCCGAATGCCGCGGTGTACTGCTTGTTGACGGTTGGCGTGAGCTTGCCGCTGACGCGCAGCAAAGCCGTGCCTTTGAGGTGGTGCCATTCGGTGCCGTAAGCGGGGCCCATCTCTTTCAGGACACCCAGGATGTATTCGGAGCGGGCCTTCGCGTCGGCCGCGTTCTCGAACACCTCGACGACCGCTCCCCCGTCGATGCCGGTCTCCCCTGCCGTGGCCCCGGAGTCGGTGATCCAGGCGGCCGAGATGTACTGGTTGGGCCGGCCAAGGAGATGGTTCGAGTCCAGCGCTTCGGTCACTGTTGTGACCTTCGTGATGCTGGCGACCTTCGGCTTCAGGGAGGCAGCGATCGATGCCGCGTCGGCGGCCTTGGTCGGTGCCGGAGTGGGTGTTGCGGTAGGCGTCTCCGACGGTGTGGATGCAATTGACGATACCGCAGCGACCGAAGACGGTGCCGCCGACGCAGGCTGGCTGGAGATCGGGGTGGAAGGTGCCGAGCAGCCGGCCAGGAGAAGTGCCGTCGCCCCAAGGGCGGCCAAATGTTTACGCATGGACCTGATGCTAGCCGTCAGGCAGGACTGGATCGGAAATGCTACACGCATGGCCGCTATTGGGTCTTTTGCGCCTCCAGCGCACGCTCGGCGCCGCCGATGACGCCTTCTGCTCGCCCGCCACGCCCACGCCCACGCCCACGCCCACGCCCACGCCCACCACGATGAAAATAGGCAGCTCGAGAACGATCGACATCCCCGCTACCAGCTTGTGCGCTCGAAGGCCAACCAAGGAAAAACCCGCGTGTGGCGATCAACTTCCCGCCGCGGCGAGCCAAGTCTCTAGGTAGGCCGCGACGCCATCATCGTGGTGGCGGGCGGTGGTGACCGTCGCGGCGTCGAGTACAGCTTGCTTTCCGTTCGCGACTGCGATGGAGGTTCCCACGGAGGCGAAAGCCGGGATGTCGTTATAGTTGTCCCCGAAGAAGTAGCAGTCGCCTTTGTCGTAGCCAAGTTCTTCGGCGGCGGCCTCGACGCCAAGGCCTTTCGAGCATGCGGCGTTGGCGATCTCTAGGTAGGTGTCTTTCGAACGGTAGGTGACTACACCAGGCTCAGTGCTGAGGAGCGTCTCGATCCCGTCAACCAGGGACTGCTCGCCCATGCACATGACCTTGTGCGGCGGATGCACATCGACCCGGCCAGAGGAGATGTACTCATTTGACCGCATCGAGCGCGGCGACACCCCGGTGTTATTGATCTCGCGTGCGGTCCACGGATCGTTGCCCCAGACGTGCCAGTCCTCACCGGCGAAGAAGCTCGCATGCAGGTCGACCTCGGAGCAGTATTCCGCGATCTTCCGGGCATGCTCCGGCGTGATGGCGACGTCATGCACGATGGCGCCTGATCGGGACAGCACAAGCCCTCCGTTGTAGGCAATCAGCGGCTCATTGTCACCGTCGTAGAGCCGCTCGAGGATCCGCATGGACTCAGGCATGCGCGAAGAACAAAGGACGAAGGCGTGACCCGCGGCACGGATCGCCCGGACAGCATCGATCGTGCGCCGGGATAGTGTTCGGTCCGGATTAAGCAATGTACCGTCGATGTCTGTGCAGAACATAGCCATGGCTTGGGTCTCCTCGTGCGGGTAGGAACTGATTGAGTCAGGTGTGAGTCAGAACAGGCAGTCGGGTCCTATCGTCGACGATCGGTTCACGCAGGACGAGCCCCTCGACGTTGCAATCGCGAAGGTCAGCGCCACGCAGGTCGGGCGTCTCGATCGTCGCGTTCCTCAGGTCGGCCGCGCGCAAGTCAGCGTCTCGCAAGTCGGCGCCCTTTAGACAGGCCCTACGTAGACTGGCGGCCCGTAAATCTGCTCCGCGAAGAACGACTGCGCTGCCGCTGCAGTCCGACAGGTCGGCACGCCGCAGATCCGCTCGCTCCAAATCGGCGCCCTCGAGTACGGCTCGTGGTAGCCGGACATCTGTTAAAGACGAGTCCACCATCCGGGCTTCAGTGAAGTCGGCATCCGAGCCGGCGACACGCGAAAGGTTTGCCGCTGTCCAGTTGACGCTTCGCGCCTTCAGACCGTCGACGGTGGCGCCATATAGATTCAGGCCGACTGCGTGAGAACCGCTCAGGTTAGCCCTTGAGAGATTCGACCTGCGAAGGTCTGCGCGGGCCAGGTCCGTAGACGAGAGGTCACCGCCGCTCAGATCGCGCGCCGCGAGGATGATTCCCGCCAAGCTCCTGCCCGGGATACGGATCTCAGTCAAGTCAGGAGCGGCAATGAGGGTCTGAACAAACCGATGTTCCTCAGCAAGACGCCGCTCACGTTCCGCCTCGACCCGACCGACCAGCGCTTCAACGTACAGGACGGCCACGCCGAGCACCGCGCCGACGCCAAGATTGATCCCTAGGTCGGAAAACTTGTTGCCTTCGGTGGGGCCTAGGACCCACATTGCCATTCCAACCACGAAAATGACGGCGATAAGGATCAGTGCGGGGAGACTAGTCGATTGCAGCCTCGTCCACAGCCGCGTCATGCCGTGGCCGCCTCGGCTTCGATTGCATCGCGGATCAGGGCCGCGCGATCTTCCTCTCCGTTGGCGTCGAGCTCAATCGCAATCACCTCCAGCAGGTCGTTCGGCCCAAGGTCGCGCGCGTCAGCAGCCGAAGTGAACCACTCAAGCGCCCGTTCGAGGTCACCGGTTCGCAACGCAATCTCCCCGAGAACGATCTCAGTCTCGCGAATACCCTGCGCGTAACCAATTGATTGATGCCCGTGCAGGGCGCGCTCCGCCGTCGCATTCGCTTCAGAGAAGGATTCGTCATCCCTCGCGAGAGTCATGAGGAATGTCGCCTTATATTGCCACCCGATCGCCTGGGACCGAGCGGAACCGACCTGAGTGCTCCACGAGATGACACGCTCGATGTGGTCAAGCGCTTCGTCCGCCTTGCCCGCCCGCCGAAGCGTCTTTGCGTAGGGAATGAGGAACCGGTGACTCGCCACGCGGCTGTCAACGGTGTCGATAGCCTGACGGTAAAGGCTTTCGGCCACCGAGAGGTCGCCGGACACACGCGACAGCTTCGCCTTGTTCCGCAGTGCCCGGGCGCGCAGGGGGCCGGGAGCGAGCTCGCCGCGCATTGCAAACGCCTTATCGACATGTGCGACGTACTGGACCCGATGATTTTCTGCGCTGCCTGGTGCGATACCCGCCTGCCGTTCGTACTGGCGGCCGTGAAGTTCGGCCAAATCACAATGCACTTCGCACAGTGCTTCGGTGTCGTCGAGCGCCTCCGCGAGCCGTTGGCTCTCTTCGTAGGCTTCGAGCGCTTGGTCGATCTCCCCCTCGAATATCAGCACGTCACCCCACGAACCCAGCGCCACAGTCCGGATTGAGGGAGGATTCTCTTTACCGGTCAGCTGGGCGAGCAGACGCCCGGCATTTGCAACCTCGCTAGCGCTTATATAGGAGTTAACGAGCTCGAGTTGGATCGAGGCCCGTGAGTCGTCCCCGTCGAACACGACTCCGTCGGAAAACTCCAGCACTTTGCCGAACAGCGCAGCGGCCTCAGCCGACGCCCCAGTGGCCTGTGCGTTGCGTGCCGCTCTAAGGAGGTACGGGAAGGCAGCCGCGTGCTTGGCGGCCAGATACAAGTGCTCTCCGATCAAGGCGTCCCAGTCCTCGTTCGAGCTCGCGCGAAGATTGGAGATGACGTCGGCTACCTGGGCGTGTAACCGGCGCTTTCGCAATCCACTCAGCTGTGAGTAGAGCACGTCGCGGATCTTGCCGTGTGAGAACTCAAAGGATTCGTCGCTTGTCTGGAGCTCACGGATCAAGTCGACGTCGAGAAACTTCTCCATGTCGCGCAGGAGTTCGTCCTCGCCTGCTTCCATCAGTCCGTGAAGTACGGCGAAGGCGAATCGACGGCCGACGACCGCGGCGAGCTCCAGTTCGTGCCGTTCCTCGACGTCGAGCAGGTTCAGACGGGAGGCGATAACCTCTTCCACGGAGTCGGGAATGTCCCAGGACCCAATGTCTCCATTGAACATCCAGACCCCGTCGACCTGGCTCAATGAGACTCGACCGGACCTCGGGTCTGGGGAGCAGAGCATCCGGATTAGCTCCCGGGTAAAGAGCGGATTGCCTTCGGTCTCTTCGTAGAGTTTCTTGGTGACCGACTCCGGCAGGTTTGTGGGACCGCCGAGCAACGACTCCACGAGCGCCCCGAAGCCCGTGACGTCGAAACCGCGGATCTCGTGATTCTGGTAGATCCCTTCCATGCGTCGCGCCGAAGCGATGACTGGACGGACTGGGTGTGCGGGCTCCGCGACCCGGTCGGAGCGAAACGCCCCGAGAATTACTACGGGGCCTTCGCTCAGGCGCGAGACCAGGCAGATCAGTGCGTCAGCGCTGCCGACGTCAAGATGTTCGAGGTCATCGATGAACAATAGCTTCGGTGAGGAGCCACCTTTGCGATAGGCACCCATGATCACATTCGTGAAGGTAGCGACGATGGCCTCTCTACGGCTTGACGGATCAGCAGAGATCGATTCGCTCACGGCTGCCATCTCGACCTCCGGCGAACCGGCGCCGAACTGCTCGGCAACGACTTCTCCCACAGAACGGCCGTCCGCCATCTGCCGTACGAGCTCTCGCACCGGGAAGTAGCTCATCCCTTCGTGGAAGGGTTCGCAGGCCGTGCGGACGCAGTCATACCCGAGTTGCTCCGCTGCCACCAACACAGCCTCGGCCAGTGCCGACTTTCCCGCTCCGCTAGCGCCACTGAGCATAATCACTGCCCCCGCGGGACCGGCTTCTCGTCTGCTTACGCGCTCAAGTGTCCGATTGATCAGTGCCAACTCAGCGTCACGGCCATACAACCCGCCGACAATTTTGCGATTCACCGACACCCCAATACGACCCACATCGCACCGGATCGGCGATAGTGGGTTCATGTTATGGGCGGCTCAGGCGAAGGTCAAGGATTCGCGTTGACTCATTGAAAACCTCCGCGTAGCCGGATTCGTTGCCTCATTTGAATACCTCCGCGTAGCGGCGTGGTTGAGGGTGTTGGTGGCGGGTGCGGGCTATGCCCGTTTTCATGGAGCTAACGATGGCCCAGCGGCAAGCTGTGACGAAGAAGAAGGCCCTCGCCTATCAGAGCGCGGACCGTGCAGGGAAGTCCCGGATCCTGGACGAGCTGGTCGACCTGACCGGTTGGCACCGCGACTATGCCAGGGCTGCCCTGAGGGACGCGCTGGTGCTGAAAATCGTCAGGCCGAGGCCGGGCAGGACACCCGTCTATGGGCCGGACCTGCTGCCGGCGCTGATCAAGTGCTGGGCGGTGCTGCGGGCCCCGGCCGGCAGGCTGCTGGTGCCGATGCTGCCGGTGCTGGTGCCGTTGCTGCGGCGGGACCGGGAGCTTGAGCTCACCGATGAACAGGCTGCGTTGCTGATGCGGATGAGCGCGGCGACGATCGACCGCAAGCTCGCCGGCGAGCGGGCCAGACTGATCCCGCGGGGACGGTCCCACACCAAGCCGGGCACGCTGCTGAAGTCCCAGATTCCGGTCCGCACCTGGGCCGAGTGGGACGACGCGGTCCCGGGGTTTGTGGAGATCGACCTTGTCGGTCACGAGGGCGGGAACAGCTTCGGGGAGTTCTGCTGCACGCTGACCGTGACCGATGTTTGCACCGGGTGGACCGTGAACCGGTCGGTGCGGAACAAGGCCGCGAAATGGGTCTTTGAGGCCCTTGAGCACGTCACTGCCCTGTTCCCGTTCCCCATCACCGGCATCGATTCGGACAACGGTTCCGAGTTCATCAACGACCACCTGCTGGCCTACTGCCACGCGCACCAGATCACCTTCACCCGCTCCCGCCCGGGGAACAAAAACGACGGCGCACACGTCGAGCAGAAGAACTGGGCCCGGGTCCGGGAACTGGTGGGCTACCTGCGCTACGACACGCCCGCGGAGCTGGAGAAACTCAACGAAATCTGGGAGCTGGACCGCGTCTTCACCAACTACCTGCTGCCCCAGCAGAAACTGCTCTCCAAGCAACGCCACGGCGCGAAGATCACCAAGAAGCACGACGCGCCGGCCACACCCCACCAGCGGTCCGGCACGAACGGGTGCACAAACGGCCGGTCATCCAGATGAACGCGGCCTTCAAACGCATCAAACCCGCGCCCTCTCCCGCCAGATCCTGGCTCTGACCGCAGAGCTGGAAACACTCGCCCTGGCCAAGAAACCAGCCCCTCTCAAACCGGTGAACCGCGCCTGGAACGGCTAACCAATCCGGAGGTTTTTCAACGAGGCAACGAAGCCACTCATCCGGAGGTTTTCAAATGAGGCAACGTATTACCCCTCCCGGAGGTATTGCAATGAGGCAACAGGGGATTCGCTTTGACTCCTAGGAAACCTCCGCGTAGCGGCGTGGTTGATGGAGTTAGCAGCGGATGCGGGCTATGCCCGTTTTCATGGAGCTGACGATGGCCCATCAGAAAGCTGAAACGAAGCAGAACCCCCTCGACTAGAAGTGCCCGATCGTGCAGGGAAGTTTCGGATCCCGGACGAGGCTGTCGAATCGAACGGATGACACCGCGACTACGGCCGGCTGGCGCTGCACGATGCCCTTGGAGGTGAAGTCGTTGACCGTGATCAAGACGTACACGGTCGAAGGCCCCACCGGCCCGGTCGACACAAAAAGATGCCGTGGCCCGGCCTGGTGAAACTGGATTGGTGAACATTGCTGGGCCATATTCCCTGCGGAACGGGCCGCCCTTCCGAAGGACGCAAGAACTATAGTTCCTGAGACGGGCCCGCGTCTTGGCATGTCGTAACACGCACCTGACTTGACCATTCTGACCACATAATTGGAGTGGCCGGGGTCTGCCGGCACCGGCGGAGGGGGACGCATGAAGAAGTGGCAATTGATTGTGGCGCTTGTGGTAACGGCCATAGTGGTCTCGGCGGTCATCGTCTGGCAGCCGTGGGCATCGACGCCAACCGTGGCCAACGACCAAGTCCAGGAATCGACTACCGGAACAGGGTGGTCGGCCACAGCGTCCTTTCCGGGTGAGGCCAGCCTAAAAGCGCGGGTCCAGCAGGCCCAACCGGACGAGAAACAGAGTGCCGCTTTTCCAGCCGCCACCAGGCTCAGAGCGCTTGCCGAATTCAGTGTTGAGGGCGGTCCGTTTCCAGCCAGCGGGGCAAAGGTGTCCTTCACACTGAATGAGCCGCTCGCCGGTGAAAGGGTACCGGTAATTGCACACTGGGACGCGGGCAACTCGATTTGGCAACCAGTGCAGACGACGCTATCCGGGGATCGCCGTACTGTGACCGCCGCAGTCGCCCATTTCTCGCAGTACGGATTCTTCGATTACCTCTTCAACGCGCTCGGTCAGGTGACAGGCAACGCTGCTGCTTCCGGTGTGACCTGCGACCGTCCCATTCCAAACTGGGCCGACCCACAGTACTTTGACGACATCAATTCACCCGTCCTATGGTGCGGTGGCAAGGACGCCAAGAACGCGGACATACTCGTAGCAAAACTTAAAATGAACCGCGACACGGCAGCGAAGGTCACGCTGGCCATCGACCCGGCCTGGGCGTGGAGCGACCTCTGGAAAGCCTTTCCGACAGACCTAGCCACGATGGCTGCCGCGGCTGAACTCCCAAGCAACCCGTTCAGCAAACGCCAGTACCTAATTCAGCCGTTCGGAGAGATGGATCTTGGATTCAGCCGCTCCGATCTCGAGGCCCTCTACTACGGTGGGACCAACAAACCACTCATAAGGGTGGAGACCGGCTGGTTTTATAGTGCTGCGGCCATCATGTGGGACATGGCTGGTGACATGTCAGGACGTGACAGCCCGATCGGAGCGGTGTCCTCAACACTGGCGATGATCGAATGCGGCCAAGCCCTGCTCTCCGCCAGCTCTGCCGACGGAGCGGTCGATGCTTTCGGCAACGCTATGACCTGCTTAGGTACCCAGCAATCCAAGGATGCGCTCAACCGTGGTGTCCGAACAGTGCTAGCAGACCGATACCCCCACCTCACCAGTGGATGGATCACTGTCCACTCCAAAACAATTCTTTCCAAGTTTGGCCTCATCGGGCTAGGCATGAAGACCGCCGACTTCTCGCTCAAGGCCTTTTCGGCCGTCGGCGATGCCTCACTTCCCGACAATGTCAGGCAGTTCCAATATGAGCCGTCTCTGGACGCTATCAAGCAAGTCGCGGCAAAGAAGAAGACATCTGCAACAGAAAATAAGTTTTCAGGATCGGCTGTAGACATCGCCTACACATTCGCCTACCCCTCATCCTGGTCGGTATCTGGATCCAACGGGCAACTGACCGTAAAGAACGCCGCAGGGACGCAGGTAGCAAGTCTTGTGGCACTCCCTGTCTGGGGGGCTGAGGGCCCTCCCGTGTCAGCACCCGTAGCAGCTGAGGCAAATTACGGGAACTTCATGCTTCAGCAACCACGCAGCACGCCATGCGCATCCTGCACGACTCACGTCAGAAGCATCATCGTGGATTCGAGGAAAGCCACCGCCCCGCCCGAGTTCAGTTTGCCGCCCACCGGTCTTGGTTGGCCCCAGCCGGTCGTCGTCAGCACCGGCCTGTCTGGAGCACAAGCCCCGGCCGTGACCGTGGACCCCCGCATTTTGGATGGTGTGGCAGTGGTGGAGTCAGGTGTCAACGGCAGCAACGGTGACTCGAAAAGAGTCATCATCTTCGACAGTCGCGTCTACTTTCCAACAGTCGCAAAGGCAAAAACTTGGATGACCTCTGAAGAGCATCGGGCCATAGAAAAAATGATCGCTTCAATCCGCGTGTCCTGACGGCCGGAGTGTGAAGCTCCGGCGCTCTATCAAGCTACATTTCGTCTGGCTTCAGTTGTTGTCACCAGACATGACTTCTGCCGTTTTTAGTCTCACTCACAGCTGACGTCCCCTACGGATGGATCCACGAACTTGACCAGGCAAACCATGCAGAAATACACCCAAAGCAACAGCAACTCGCGGCCTGAGTCCCGGCCCGGAGGTACCCCGTCCGAAGTGCTGAACCTTCAAGATCCGGCGTCCTGAACCTTCAAGAAAGGAGCTCTCAATGGAACTGGCACTAGTCATCGCACTGGTGGCCATGAACGGCCTCGTCTTCAGGCGCGCAATCGCCCGTCTGCAGGCCAGAACCTTTATGATCCGACAAGACCGTTATTCGAAGGGTCCTACCGGACACACTGGTCACTGAGCGCTATATGACCACGGTCTTCGAGCAAATTGGACTCGCTGTCTGGTGCATCGTGGCGCTCGGCTCAGCCATTATCGCCCTCAACAGCACGCACACCTGACCCACAGAAATCCCCTCCATGCACCCTGCTCTACATCCAGGGAGACGCCGAAGTTGGGCACCGGTTGAGCTGCCGCCGATCTCATCGGACTGGTGCGGGCAGTAGGCCGCGAAAATCTCGTAGGTCTTCCGAGCGAGAAGCAGGGCGTCGGTAGGGCGAATCTCCTCGCCGAGTGGCAGCGCCGGCCTTTTCACCGGACACTGGCGCCTACTTGCGATAGGTTAGAGGCCGAAGTGGAGAGGAGATGCCCGTGGGCTACACCCACTACTTCCCGGGCCTCGCAGCCACCGCTGACGTCATCACCGATGCCGTGAAGATCATTGAAGCCTCCTCGGAGACCATTTGCGGCCCGGCCGGTCAGGGACATCCAATACTCAACGCAGAGGACGGAATCCGTCTGAACGGCTTTAAGGCTGCCGGCGAGGCCTACGAGACGTTCCATCTGGGGGCACAACAGCGTCGGCCTACCAGGAATTGGGGACGTTCTGCACGACGGAGAACCGGCCCTACGACGTTGTGGTCACCGCCATTCTGATCGCTGCGGCGGTCCGGTCCCTGGGCTCCACGACCGGCACTATCCGCAGTGACGGTCGGTGGGACAACTGGCTGCCGGGGTGGACCTTTTCGAGAAGGCGGTGCGCCCGCTGACCGAGGACGAGAAAGTCGCACTGGAGCTCGACGTCGAGGCCATGCGCCCACCTCCCACTCCACACTCCAACGATTCTTAGGAGTCGTGGAAACCTCGTGTCGGATGGCTTAAGGAGGCAAGTTGGTTGCTGGGGACCTCAGCCGGTCGTAGTTCCTTCCGGGGAAACCTGACCGCGCTCCGTCTCCAGGTCAGGGCCACCTGGGGTGTTACCGGGTCCGGTGAAGTCGACTGGTTCGATCGTTTGGCCGGCGACGGATTTGTACTGCCGCGGCATCCCGGTATGAGGCCTCAGAGGTCCGGAACTCCTCTGGCCGTGGAGACCAAGCCCCAGTTGCGCCCCTCACAGAGCCCTACTAGTCATGCAGCCGGCCGGAAGCCCTGCCATGAACGGTCGTGGAGGCAGAAACAAGAACAAAACGCACAGATGGCTCCGCAACTAGAAGGTCATGCGGTTCCACCCCAGGCCGACCATGAATAAGCAGAACAGTCCACCACAACCGAAAAGGAGGAGGAGGGGGATGAACAACCAACGTCGAACAGAAAAGAAATTTTCCGCCGAACGTTCAAAGATCATGTCGGCCGACCCCAAGCTGCCCATGAACAGGTACCAAAGACCAAACACTCAAGCACAAGAACTAGGCAAGGAGGCCACCGGCCACACCACCGGCCAGCAATGAAAAAGGCCCCCGAAGGGGCCCTTCACAACACAATTTGTGCACACTCAGAGGCTAAAAAGCCCCTGAACAGGGAAAACACGTGCCCAAGGTGGGACTCGAACCGGGCGCCAACCCTTGAAAAGCCGCCACTCGCCCGAAAACATCCCCAATCCGGCCCAGTCCGATAGCCGTACAACCGAATCCAAATCCCAAGGTGTGCACATTGTGCACACCCTCTTTGTGAGCATTTCGAGGTCCAACCATTCGAGTGTGACGGTCCTTTTTGGGCATCGGGAATCCCCCGCCGTCAGTGGCCGCCGTGTTGCCCACTCCGACAACGTTCCCGGGCTCAGCCGGCATCCGACGCACGGTATCGGCGGAGTGATGTGCGGAACAAGCCGAGGGCTGGGGTTCAACGAGCGTCATAGGGGTTGCGACCTCCTTCGAACATCTCATGGGTGGAGACCAAGAAGAAGGCATGACCCGAACCTCGTCCTTTCGAACACCGGATTGCCACAAGGCCCCGGGCAGGAAGGAATGGCTGTAATGTCGGACTCAGGCACACGTTGCCTGTCCCCAGGTCATGTCAGAGGACGACGGCGGGGCGTACCGCCGTCGTCCTCCTTCGTCTGGGTTTTGTGGTTACTGGCCGGACGCCGGGCTGGTTCCCGCCGCTGACACAAGCGGGCCGAGCATCAAGCTCCCCGGCTTGAACTCCTCACCACACTCCGCACACAAGACCACCGGTTTCAGGTCAGCACCGCAACTGTGCTTGTACGAGGCTCGGGGCGTCTCGTCGCGCATCCACGTACTGCTCCAGGCCGCGAGCGAAATGAGAATTGGCGCGACTTCGGCTCCGGAAGTTGTGAGGTGGTACTCATAGCGCGCGGGGCGTTCGGAGTACTGGACGCGCTCGATCACGCCGCGGCTTTCGAGGGTGCGCAGCCGGCCCGTCAGGATGTCGCGGGACGCGCCTGTATTCCGCGCAATCTGATCGAACCGATGAACGCCCAGCGACATCTCACGAAGGGCCAGCAGCGCCCAGCGCTCCCCCAAGACGTCCAGGCCTGCCGCGATGAAACACGCCCTCGGCGCGCCAGTTGACGTATTGGTCGGCTGATTCATCGTTCACCTGCTTTCAGTACTCTCCACAAGTATACAGGTTAGTTGGAAAATCCAACTGACTCAGGTAGCCTGAAATTCCGAGGCCGCGACACCCTGCGGCGTCGCCAAAACCGACATCAGGAGAATTCATGCCACTGCTATCTGGCGCCGTCGTCCTTGTCACCGGCGCGAACGGCGGCCTGGGCCGCGAACTCGTGGAACAGGCCCTCGCCCGGGGTGCTGCCAAGGTGTACGCAACAGCCCGCCGTCCGCGGGAGTGGAACGATCCCCGGGTCGTCGCTCTGGATCTCGATATCACCGACCCCGGCTCGATCCGGGCAGCCGTGGCCCAGGCGCAGGACGTCACGGTCCTGATCAACAACGCCGGCATGAGCGTCGAATCGGACACCCTGGTGACACTCTCCGACGAGCAGGTCCGCGAAGTCATGGAGACCAACTTCTTCGGACCCGTCGCCCTGACCAAGGCATTCGCGCCGGTGCTCGCCGCCAGCGGGACATCAGCGGTCCTCAACATCCACTCGGTGCTCAGCTGGATCGCGCTCACCGGCGCCTACAGCGCATCAAAGGCGGCCCTGTGGTCGGCCACCAACTCCTTCCGGGTGGAACTCGCGCCCCAAGGCACGCAGGTCACGGGCGTGCACGTCGGCTACATCGACACCGCCATGGCCAAGGGCGTGGATGCCCCGAAGACCTCCCCCAGGGAAGTAGCGCGGAAGTCCTTCGACGGGCTCGAGCACGGTGACTACGAGGTCATCGTGGACGACATCAGCGCCGGCGTGAAGCTCGGCCTGTCCGGTCCAATCCAGGATCTGTACCCAGCCCTGGCTGCCAATGCCCCGGCCTGACGGTGCCAAACCCTGACGACCTGCACAGAACCTGAAGAGGAAATCCCCATGGCAACCAATACCCCGGCGGAACGCTCGGAAACCTTCACCTGGACGGATCCGGCGATCGCGCTTGAACAGCTGCCGCGGCTATCGGGGCTGGAGTACTTTTCCGGCCTGCGCGACGGCAGCATTGCGCCGCCGCCGATCGCTTCGCTCATGAAGTTCGATCTCGTCGAGGCGAAGTACGGACACGTCGGGTTCCAGTGCGAGCCGGGAGAAGCACACTACAACCCCCTCGGAATGGTGCACGGCGGCCTGGCATGTACGCTCCTCGACACTGTGCTCGGCTGCGCAGCACACAGCACTCTGGAAGCAGGGATCGGCTACACCTCCATCGATCTGGCGGTCAAGTACCTGCGGCCCATCACGCTCCACAAGGGCGCCCTTCGCGCCGAGGGGTCAGTCGTGAAATCCGGCTCACGGGTGATCTTCACCGAAGGCCGCCTCAGCACAGCCGACGGAGAACTCCTCGCCACCGCAACGAGCACGCTGCTCGTCTTCACCCACCAACCGAGCGGACCGACGACATGACTGATACCGGCACCATTGCGGCGTTGACGCCGACCGTTCAGGACCGCGCCTCGTCCCCGGCGACCCCTTCGTCCGCGGCCGTCCCCTCGGGAATGCCGGCGTTGAGCCGGTTCGGGATTCCCTTGGGCCTCGCCGGTCTCGGCGGCGGCTGGTCCGCGGCCAGGAGCTCACTCGGCGCCCCGATGTGGCCCGAGGAAATCCTGTACGGAGCGGCCAGCTCTCTGTGGCTGGTCCTGACCGCGCTCTACGTGGTCCGGGGCCTCCGCCGGAAAGGAGCATTCAGGGCCGACCTGAGACATGAACTCGCGGGGCCGTTTGCGGCCTTCATCCCGCTGGTGGGGATTCTGCTTTCGGCGCACTACGGCCAGTACCTGCCGGCATGGGGCGCCTGGCCGTGCGTGGCTTTCATTGCCGCCCTTGCCATCGTCACTGCCCAGCTCCTCGCCCACTGGGTCACCGGCGGGGTGTCCATGCAATCCATCCATCCCGGCTACCTGTTGCCTGTCGTGCCCGGATTCTTCGTCGCCAGCATCGGATTCACCAGCATCCATGCCCGTGATGCGGCCATGGCAGCGTTCGGCGTTGGTGCGTTCTTCTGGCTGGTCATGGGAACCGTCGTCACCGTGCGGCTGATGACCGGCGGCGAGGTGCCGCCAGCCGCCAAGACCGGACTGTCCGCATACCTGGCCGCGCCGGCAACGGCCAACATCGCCTGGATGGTGTCGCATCCAGGACCCGTGGGCGCAGTGCAGCTTGGTCTAACAGGCGTGCTGGTGATCATGGCCCTGATGCAGCTCATGGTCCTCCCCGAATACCGAAAGCTCCCCTTCACGCAAATGTTTTGGATATTCACTTTCCCCGTAGGTGCAACCGCGAACTACTCCATCCGCTGGCTCGCAACAACCGCCCCCTCCGCCCCCGACATATACGCCTGGACGATTCTCGGCCTCGCAACAGCCTTCACACTGGGCATTGCAGCCCGCACGGTCCCAACAGCCATCGCCCGCCCCAAAATACAGGGAGCCATATACCGCCGCTGAGCACAGAAGCGCACTGCGAAATAGTCGGACGGACACCGGCCAGCCCACGGAAAATGGACATCAAGTACCTGAAGCGACCCGACGATAAATCGCGGAACTCCTAGAAGCCGCTGGCATTGATGATTCTCGCGATTTCGCCTGGTTCATCCTCATCCTGATCAAGGGAGCCAACGTCGAAGCGGTGGAACGACGAAAATAGCCCCCATCATGTTTACAAAGCGCGGTCTCGGCTCTGACCAAACGGCTGAATAGTGATTAACGGAATCTTCACTATCGGCGTGCGGTCCAGGCCTTCGTTAGGCGCGAGAATCGTGCACTTGATTGCACATCGGTGCTGGAGAGATGGTCTCGCCATTCCAAAGCTCCGCACCGGCGTTGGATAGCTTGTCTCGTTTGCCGAGCATCCTTCCGCTTTCCCTCCAGTTCCGGCAGTGCCGGCGCGGCGGCCTTGGGTTTTCGCGACGGCGGATGAGCCGCGCGACCTGGTCGGCCGGGCTCCAATCTTTGTTAGCCACGGCAAGCCCCGCGGCGTGCGGTAGGGGATCGATCCCTTATGTCATTTGCCCGGGGCCCATTGTGATGCACCTCATGGAAAAAGCTTGACAAGCTTGTACAAGTTTTTCCATACTTGAGGAGAAGGGTTTCAGCGAAGCAACTGGAGGACCGATGGCGGCAAAACTCACGGACGTCGCGAAGCTCGCGGGCGTCTCGCTCGCCACCGCGTCGCGGGCGTTCGGCGATCCCGGCCGGCTCGCCGCCGAGACGCGGCAGAAGGTCATGGATGCCGCCGCCCAGCTCGGGTACGACGTCCCGGGCCCTAACGGCAGCCGCACTTTCGGCGTCGTGGTCCCGGACATTTCCAACGCCGTCTTCGCCGCGCTTATCAAGGCGATCCAGGACCAGGCCTGGCACGGCCGGCACCGGATGGTCCTGGCGGATACCGGCGAGTCCTCGGCCCGGGAGCGCGAGCACCTGGCAGCGTTCGCCACGGGCGTGGACGGCATCATCCTCTGCTCCCCGCGTCTGCCTTCGGACCAGATCCACAACCTGGCCGGCAACTCGCCGCTCGTGGTGATCAACGGCGAGGCGGACCAGGCCGCGCGGGTGCTGATGGAGGCCGGCGAGGGGATCCGGCAGGCCGTCGAGCATCTTCACGCCCTCGGCCACCGCAAGCTTGCCTACATCCCCGGCCCGGCCTCCTCGTGGGCGAACGGCCAGCGACTCGGAGCCATCACCCGTCTCTGCGGTGAGTGGGGCATTGAACTGGTCACCGTGGGCAACCAGAACGCCACGGTCGACGGCGGCCTGGCCGCCGCCGCCTCGGTGGTCGCCAGCGGCGCCACCGGCGTCGTCGCCTACAACGACCTTGTGGCCATCGGCATGCTCGCCGGCGCCCGGACCCTCGGCCACCACTGCCCCGAGGACATCAGCGTGGTGGGCATCGACGACCTCGACATTGCCGCGGCCGCCGAACCCGGCCTCACCTCCGTCCGCGTTCCCATCAGCCGCAGCGGCTCCCTCGCCCTCGAACTCCTCCTCGAACAGATCGCCGGCAAGCCCACCGCCACCGAGGCGGTCCACCTCAACTCACAGCTCATCGTGCGCGGCTCCACGTTCGCCGCCCGCAACGCCAGCCAGACCCTCCAGGGAAAGTAACCATGAGAATCGTCATCGCAGACGCCAACCTGATGCCCCAGCGTGCCATCTTCGAGGCCGCGCTGCCGGAAGGGACCGTCACGTCCTGGCACGACAGCTGGAATGAACACTCCGTCCTGACCGACCTCAAGGACGCCGACGTCTACGTCGGACCCAAGTTCACCGCCGCCATGGGCGCCGAGGCCCGGAACCTCCGGCTGGTGCACGTGGGCGGTGCCGGCTACGACGGCATCGACGCCAACGCCCTGCCTGCCGGGGCCGTCTGTGCCAACACCTTCCACCACGAAGCCTCCATTGCCGAACACATCGCCACCGTGCTCGTGGCCCTTCGCCGCAACCTGCTCGGCCAGGACGCTGCCCTGCGCACCGGCGTCTGGTCCTCCTCGGTCTACTCCCCCGACATCCGCCAGCCGGAAACGCTGCGCGGCGCGGTGGTCACCTTCCTCGGCTTCGGCCACATCGGCAGCGCCGCCTGGAAACTGCTGCAGGCCTTCGGCGCCGAGGGCATCGCCATCACCCGCAGCGGCTCCGTCAACGCTGACGAGCACGGCCTGCGCTGGACCGGCACCACGGACCGCCTCGGCGAAGCCCTCAGCGAATCCGACGTGATAGTGGTCAGCATCCCGCTCGACGCCGGAAACACCTCCCTGATCGGCGCGGCAGAACTGGACGAACTCGGTCCCAACGGGCAGATCGTCAACGTCGCCCGCGGCCCCGTCGTCGACGAAACTGCGCTCTACGACGCCCTCAAGGACCGCCGGATTGCCGGCGCTGCCATCGACGTCTGGTACCAGTACCCGGGCACCGACGGCCGCGGGGAACCCTCCGCCCTGCCGTTCGGCCGGCTCGACAACGTCATCATGACCCCGCACTCCTCCGGCGTCACCGCCGAAACCTTCCGCGGCCGTGCCCGCGAGATCGCCGAAAACATCACCCGACTGTCCAAGAACCAGCCACTGAAGAATGTAGTGATTTCCCGATGACCCGAAAAATCGTCGACGTCGACGTCCTCGTCACCAGTCCCAGCCGCAACTTCGTCACTCTGAAGATCACCACCGACGACGGCATCGTCGGCTGGGGCGACGCCACCCTGAACGGCCGTGAGCTCGCGGTGGCCAGCTACCTCCGCGACCACCTCGCCCCTGCCCTGCTGGGCCGGGACGCCGACCGGATCGAAGACAGCTGGCAATACTTCTACCGCGGCGCCTACTGGCGGCGCGGGCCGGTGACCATGGCCGCCGTCGGCGCGATCGACCTGGCGCTGTGGGACATCAAGGGCAAGGCCCTGGACGTCCCTGTCTACCAACTGCTGGGCGGCGCCGCCCGGGACAAGATCCTTACCTACACCCACGCCACCGGCTGGGACGTTCCCGAGCTCCTCGACTCCGTGGACCGACGCCGCGAGCAGGGCTTCCGCGCCGTCCGCGCCCAGTCCGGCGTGCCCGGCCTGGACAAGGTCTACGGCGTCACGAAGGGCGCCGCCAGCTACGAGCCGGCGGGCCGCGGCGCCGGCCCCGTCGAAGAGGACTGGGACACCTCCGCCTACCTCCGCCATGCCCCGAAGGTCCTGTCCGCGGTCCGCGAGCACGTGGGCCCGGACCTCAAGCTCCTCCACGACGTCCACCACCGGCTCAACCCCACAGAAGCCGCCCGGCTGGCCCGGTCCCTGGAGGACGTGGACCTGTTCTGGCTCGAGGACGTCACCCCTGCTGAAAACCAGCGGCTCCTGCGCACCCTGCGGCAGCAGACCACCATCCCGCTGGCCATCGGCGAGGTCTTCAACACCGTCTGGGACTGCGAGCACCTCATCACCGAACGCCTGATCGACTTCATCCGCACCGCCCTCGTCCACGCCGGAGGCATCTCCCACGTCCGCAAGATCCTCGCCCTCGCGGAGGTCTACCAGATCAAAGGCGCACCGCACGGCCCCTCCGACGTCTCACCGATCAACCTCTCCGCCTCGCTCCACCTGGGCCTGGCCACCAGCAACTTCGCCATCCAGGAATACATGGGCTACGACCCCCTGGTGTCCGCGGTCTTCCGGTCCAGCTTCCGCTTCGAGGACGGCTACCTCCACCCCGGCGACGAGCCCGGCCTCGGAGTGCACGTTGACGAGGACGCCGCCGCCCGCTTCCCGTACAAGCAGGCCTACCTGCCCATCGCCCGCGAGCTCGACGGCTCCATGAAGGACTGGTAACAAATGACCTCCATACCCCCGCTCACCGCGGCCACCCCCGGCATCCTCCGGCGATCCGCAGCACCGGCCGCCGGCATCGTGCACCTGGGTCTCGGCAACTTCCACCGCGCGCACCAGGCCGTCTACACGGACGCCGCAGTCACCGCCCACGGCGGTGACTGGGGCATCATCGGCGTCGCCAGCCGGTCCACCGCCATCCCGGATGCGATGCACGCCCAGGACATGCTCTACACCGTGGTGGAAATTTCGCCCGAGGGCTCCAAATTCTCCGTCCCCCGGGTCCACGCTGACGCCTTCACGGCGGCGGCAGATCCGGACCGGGTGGTCAAGGCGATCGGCGACGCCGGCACCCGCATTGTTTCCCTGACCGTCACGGAGAACGGCTACAACTACACCCCCGCCACAGGCTCCCTGAACCTGCAGGACCCTGCCATCCGGCATGACCTCGCCAACCCAGGCTCGCCGCAGACGCCGATCGGGCAGATCGTCCGCGGCCTCCAGCACCGGTCCCGGACCAACGGCGAGGTCGTCACGATCCTCAGCTGCGACAACCTCGCCGACAACGGCCGCCACACGCAGCGGCTGGTCCGCGAGTTCGCCTCGCTGCTCCCCGCCGCCGAAGCCGCCGAAATTCTCGCTTTTGTCGACACCCGCACCAGCTTCCCCTCCTCGATGGTGGACAGGATCGTGCCGGCCACCACCGACCACTACCGCAGCCTGGTCGCCTCCCATTGCGGCTACAGCGACCGGATCCCGGTGCCGGCCGAACCGTTCACCATGTGGATCGTCGAGGACAACTTCATCGCAGGCCGCCCCACGTGGGAAGTCGGCGGCGCGGTGTTCTCCGACCAAGTGGGCGGCTACGAACAGCTCAAGGTCCGGCTGCTCAACGGCACGCACTCCCTGATCGCGTACCTCGGAGCCCTCATTGGGGCGGTCACCATCCCGGACTCCGTCTCGCACCCGGACATCGAACTGGCCGCCCGCTCCGTGCTGCGGAACGAGTACCTACCCAGCGTTTCCGTCCCGGCAGGCGTGGACGTGGACGCCTACGAGGAGCAGCTCTTCTCCCGCTGGCGCAACACCGCCCTGGGCCACCGCACCAGCCAAGTGGGCTCGGACGGGTCCGTGAAACTCCGCCAGCGGATCCCGCTGCCGGCACTGCAGATACTCGACGACGGCCGGATGCCCCAGCTGCTGGCCCTCACCACCGCCGCATACCTCGCTTGCATCGCCCCGCTGCCGGGTTTCGATCCCGGCCCCCAGGCCCACGCGATGGACGACCCCGCCCGCGGCCTGCTGGCCGGCCTGGCATCCGCTTCCCGCTCCGGCGCCGACCTCGCCCAAAAGGTCCTGGGCGACCATCATCTCCTCGGCGAGGAACTGGCCGAACGTGACGACTTCATCCTCCGCACGGGCGACTTCATCGACATTCTCCACTCAGCCGGACCGCGGGCGGCCATCGCAGAAGCCAACACCGCCCTGCCCGCCGCGCCGTCCCTTCAAACCACACGGAGCACGCCATGACCACCCAAGCTCTTCCGGAAACCAACACCGCCGGGCTTCCCACCGGCACCCTGGCTGCGGTGCTGCACGGCGCCCGGGACCTGCGCATCGAGCAGAAGCCGTTGCCCGCCCTGGGCCCGAACGACGTGCTGGTCGAGATGCGGTCCGGTGGAATCTGCGGCTCGGACATGCATTACTTCGCGGCCGGCCGTAACGGCACCAACGTGCTGCGCCAGCCCACCGTCCTGGGCCATGAGGGAGCAGGCGTCGTTATCGCTGCCGGCCCCGCCGCAACAGTCGCCGCCGGGACCGCCGTTGCCATTGAACCGGCTCTGCCCTGCCGGGAATGCCCCACCTGCCTGTCCGGACGCTACAACCTCTGCCCGGCCGGCACCTGCTTCGGCTCCCCGCCCACTGACGGGCTGTTCGCCCGCCACGTGGTGGTGCCCGAAACCGCCGTCCACCGGCTGCCGGACAGCATTCCGGCCGAAATCGGGGCCGCGATCGAACCGCTCGCCGTTGCCGTCTGGGCCGTCGAACGGGCGCAGGTCCAGCAGGGCCACCGCGTGCTGATCACCGGCGCCGGACCCATCGGCCTGCTGGTCGCCCAGGTGGCTGCCGCCAAGGGTGCCGCCGAAATCGTGGTGACCGACGTGAACGACGACCGCCTCGCCGTTGCCACCAAATTCGGCGCCACAAGGACCGTCAACACCGCCACCACTGCACTGGACCTGGCCGGCATGGACCGGCTGATCGAATGCTCCGGCAACACCCGTGCCCTCGCAGACGGCATCCAGACCCTGGCGCCGGCAACCCGCGCCACCGTCGTCGGCCAGGCCAAGCCCACCGTGGACGGCATCCCCCTCGGCTTTCTCCAGCGATACGAGATCGACCTCGTCACCGCGTTCCGCTACGCCAACGCGTTCCCGACGGCGATCGAGCTCGCCTCCACCGGCGTCGTTGACCTCCCGTCCATCATCACCAGCACGTTCCCGCTCGAAGACGCCGCGGCCGCCCTCACGGCACCCATGACCGACCCCACCAACCTCAAAGTACTCATCACCTACACCCCAACCGCCCCCTAGCCTCGCAAGCTCGGCCTGGGAACCCGGCGGTCGTGGCCCCAGGCCCAGCCACCGCGTGACATCCATTCAAAGGAGTTTGGAAATGACCACAGCAGCGCACGTTCCCCCAGGGGATATCGATCAGAGCAAAGTCCGGAAGGCCGCCGTCGCCGGCCTCATCGGCACCACCCTCGAACTGTATGACTTCGTCATCTACGGCACAGCCTCGGCGCTTGTCTTCAGCAAACTATTCTTCCCCAACGTCTCGCCCGCGGCGGCGCTGATCGCCAGCTTCACCACCTTCGCCGTCGGCTTCCTGTTCCGCCCGCTCGGCGGCGTCTTCTTCTCCCACTTCGGCGACCGGCTCGGCCGGAAGTGGGTACTCGTGGTCACCCTGCTCCTGATGGGCGGCGCCACGCTGGCCATCGGCCTGCTGCCCACCTTCGACCAGATCGGCCTGTTCGCCCCGGTCCTGCTGTGCGTGTGCCGCGCCGCCCAGGGCTTCGGCGCCGGCGCCGAGCAGTCCGGCGGCGCCACGCTGCTCACCGAATCCGCAGCCCCCGGCACCCGCGGCAAGCTGGCATCGCTGATCATGGTCGGCGCCGCCGCCGGCACCGCGCTCGGCGCGCTGGTGTGGATCGCCGCCCAGTCCCTTGCCCCGAACGACATGCTCACCTGGGGCTGGCGCCTCGTCTTCCTCTCCAGCATCTTTGTCACCATCGCCGCCCTGATCATCCGGCGCAAGCTCGATGAATCCCCCGTGTTCGAAGAGATCAAGCAGGCCCGCACCGAACCGCCCGCCCCGCTCAAGGAAGTCGCCAAGCACGGCAAGGCCAACGTCCTGCGCGTCATCCTGATGAACTTCGGCGTCAGCACCCAGTCCTACACCATCCAGGTCTTCATGGCCTCGTACCTGATCACCGTCGTCGGCACCGACCCCAAGTTCATCCCGCCGGTACTCCTCATCGGCGCGCTCTGCGGCGGCGTCGCCGCCGTGTCCTTCGGCATCCTGTCCGACAAGGTCGGCCGCCGCCGCGTCGTCTCGCTCATCACCGGTGCGCTCATCCTCTTCCCGGCACCCGCCTTCATGCTCCTGACCACCGGCTCCCCCGTCGCCATCGTGCTGGTGATCATCGTCGGCTTCATGCTGGCCTGCCAGGGCGTGGTGGGCGTGCACATGAGCTACTTCCCGGAAATCTTCGGCAGCCGCTACCGCTACGCCGGCGTCACCCTGGGCCGCGAGTTCTCCTCCATCATCGGCGGCGGCATCGCTCCCATGATCTGCGCAGCCCTCCTGGGAGCGTTCAGCAACTCCTGGATCCCGGTGGCCATCTACATGTCACTGACCATGCTCGTCAGCTTCATCGCCACCCGGCTCTCCCCGGAGACCGTCAACCGCGACCTGACCGACCCGGAGGACGCCCGCCCTGCCGGCGCCAGCGTCGTCCACCCTACGGTGGCGGCTGACCTCGCCCCGACCCGCCTGGTCAAGTAGCCCCACCCTTCCACAACAAGGTTCGACGGCGGTGAGCGCCGCCGTCGTGCCTTTCAGTCCGCAGCATCCCGCCAACCCTAAAAGGAATTCCATGCTCCGCCTTGAAACCCCGGGAACGGCGTCCCGACCGGCACCGTCTCCGGTCCTCCTCGACACTAAAGCCGTAGCCGTCCTCCGGGCCAAGCACGCGTCGGACTACGGGCCGGTCATCGAGGCGCTGCAGCGCGGAGGTGTGCTCAGCATCGAACTCACGCTCAGCACCCCCGGCGTCTGGGACGAACTCCCCCTGCTCCGCGAACGGTTCGGGGACGCGCTCGAGATCGGAGTCGGGACTGTCACCGATGCAGGTGACGCGGCAACGGCACTCGACCTGGGAGCGGCCTACATCGTCACTCCCGTCACGAACCCCGGCGTCATTTCGGTGTGCGTTGACCGCGGCGTTCCCGTCTACCCGGGCGGCCTGACCCCCACCGAGCTGTTCACGGGCTGGAACATGGGCGCCACCGCCGTCAAGATCTTCCCGGCCTCTACCGTCGGCGCCGGCTACGTGTCACAGCTGCGCGGGCCATTCCCGGACATCGAGGTGATTCCGTCCGGCGGAGTCAACATCGAAGACGTGCCCGCCTGGATCCGGGCCGGCGCTATGGCCGTCAGCCTCGGCGGACCTCTGATGGGGGATGCCTTCAAGGGCGGCGACCTGCAGGACCTCTCGGCCAGGGCACGACGTGTGCGCGAGCTCATCGACCAGACGGCAGAGCAGTTGGGGGCCGGCAAGTGAGTGGCGGCAACCCCGTGAATTCTGCACCGTACGTCCTCACGTTCGGCGAGACCATGGCGCTGATGCGCGCCGACCAGCCAGGCCCCCTGGCGCACGCCTCGACTCTGACCCTGGGCATCGGCGGCTCGGAATCCAACGTCGCCATCGGCCTTCAACGTCTCGGTGTCCAGGCTGTCTGGTGCGGACGAGTGGGAGACGACTCCCTCGGCCAGTTAGTAGAGCGAGAAATTCGCGCAGAAGGAGTGCAAACCCGCACTGTTCTGGACGAAGCAGCGCCAACAGGCCTCATGATTAAGGAACGCCGAACACCGTCCGCCCAGCGCGTGAACTATTACCGTACCGGCAGCGCCGGATCCCGGATATCCCCTAGCGACGTTGACGAAGAGCTCATCAGCAGCGCCGGGCTGCTGCACCTCACCGGTATCACCCCGGCCCTGTCTGAAAGCGCACGCGCCACAATCTTTGAAGCGATCGCAATCGCCAAAACAGCGAAAGTTCCAGTGTCCTTTGACCTGAACTACCGGGCGAAACTATGGTCAGCCGACGAAGCCCGGGAGGTGTACCGGGAGATCATTCCGATTGCCGACATCGTATTCGCCGGCGACGAGGAGGCCGCAATTGCCGTCGGTGCTGAATCAGACCCCGAGGACTTGGCGCATCGGCTGGCGAAATTGGGACCGCGACAGAGCATCATCAAACTCGGGGCAGCCGGGGCTATCGCCCTCATAGACGGCCAGCTTTACCGCCAACCACCCGTACTGGTGGAAGCAGTAGACACTGTCGGTGCCGGCGATGCCTTCGTCGCCGGATACCTCGCGGAGTTCATGAACCACGCCTCGCCGCCGGAACGACTGCAAACTGCCGCGGCTACCGGCGCTTTCGCATGTTTGGTGCCTGGTGACTGGGAAGGGTTCCCGCGCAGGGACGAACTACCCCTCCTTAGGACAAATGAGCCGGTACACAGATGACACCTCCCCATCTCACCCCGTCCCGTTGCTCCGGACCGGCCCGACCTTGCCGCCTCGCCACCAGACTGCACCAGGACGCCGGCCAGGGGCCGCAGGATGAGGCGTGCGCTAAGCCTGCTTGACCAACGTGACGGGGAAGCAAACGAGTTCGCCGCAGCCGACAACGGATGGGATGATAGGCGGAAACAGCACCTTGTTTGCCTGGCGTGTGGAGGGCGGGCGGCTTTCAAGATGTCACAATGCGGCGCCGGGGATGCCCGCACAGCAGGAGGCCTTCCCGACAGCAGCCCAAGACGCATCACTGATGATGCTGCCAGCCAAGTAGCCGGGGCAGCAATGGGGGAGCAGAATTGCGCCTCAGATCTCGTGCCGTCTCATACGCTGCACGAAGGAGAGCGACGAATCTCGGCCTTGGTCCGGGCGCAATCGTCGAGTACGGTTGCGGTTCCGCGTCCCAATGTCACTGCTTCCACTTATCGTCCTCTTTGCCTCTCCCTCGTTCTCCTTGGCTCCGCCCTTAGGAGGAGAACAACTCGGAGGACCGCTCCGCCAGGTCGACCGAATCGCGGTTATCGGCGCGCCGGGCACGAGCAGCGGATAGGCTCTGAAAGGGGCAGCGCGGCAGCGCTTAAGGGCGTGGGACACCGTGCGTTCAGTACACCGTCCGCGTCCAGCAGCTGCTGCCGTGGTCGGTTGAGAAATGGGTCGATCACTTCCCGTACGACGGTTGATCGTGTTGGGGACGCCAACTGGGCAGCGAAGATGCTATCGAGGGTCAGCACGCTCATCGACTGCCAAAGTAACAACTGCAGGTCCTGACGAAACCGCCAGGACCTGCAGGCGTCAGCGCGACTAGTGCACTGGCATTGGATGGACTGGTTCAAAGGCCGGGGACAAACGATGGCGAGGTCCTGTTGTCGACAGTGCTTGGGCTTCGCCTCGGCAACTCCTGGGAGCTTCGCCAATCCCAAAATCAAGAGTTGGATCAGATTCCTGCAGCCCACAAGCGGACCGTGGGCGTGGCCCTGAATGCGTTGCCGGTCCGGTCTGCTATAACTTGGGGATCGGTTCCGGAATCAAGAATGGTGTTCCGGGCTGATTCGGGCTCCACTACTACGGCCGTCACGGCGAGTCCGGTGGCAGTGTCGGTGGCCAGCAAGGCGTCCACCTGGGACTCGAAGCAGGAGTCGCTGGTCTTGGAGTCGACATCCATTGCCACAACGTGGTTGTTGGAGACGAAGTTGCCGGTCCCCTCCTTCAGCCGGATGATCACAGGCGTTGCGCCCACAGGCCGGATGGTCTGCGAATCGATGAGCTCCGAGAAGTGGTTGCCAACCACTGAGTTGTTACTGCCGCTGATGCAGAGAAGCCCGGTAAGGTCGTCCAAGCCGTTGTCGACGCCCAGGAAAGGCGTCCAGGGCTCATGGTCGCGCAGGAAGTGGTTCGTGGCCACGAGGTTTTCCGAGCTGCTCCCTTCGAGAATAACCATCCCCGGGTAGAACGAATGCAGGCGGTTGTTGGTGACGCTGGAACGCGTGACGCCGTTGAAGTGGACGCTGCTCGCCCCGCGGGGAAAGACATTGTTGGCGGTGACCAGGAGCCCGCCGTGGTTCTCGGCGTAGATCGAGTAGCCTTTGGGACCGGCGCCAATCAGGTTGTCGGTGATCTTGGAGGCCTGTCCCCAGCCCCGCAGCTCGATGCAGCTTCCGCATTCGGCGATGAAGTTGTGGTGGATGGACAGTGCGTCGGCGTTGTGGATGGTGAGGGCGTTTTCCAGGTAGACGAAACCCATATCGGTGACACGGAATGAGTCATTGGCGCTGGCCACATAGATGCCGGTCTTGCCGTTGGCGTACGTGTTCTGTGCTGGAAGCGCGGAGCCGTCGGGGAGGAAGCGCAGTCCGTCGATGCAGAAGTTGGAGAATTCCACGGAGCTGATCCGCGGGCTTCCGCTCCGCTTAACCAGGAAGGCGGCCCGCTCGGACTCGCTGTCTCCCCCGCCGGGCAGGTCGACGATGATGCGACTCCCGCCCGGCCACAGCTCATGCAGGTCCGGCCACTCGTCTTCGGGCACGTTGAAGCGGATGCTCGACGACGTAAAACCATGCCCCGACCCCTCGATCCGCAGGAAGCTGATGTCGATCAGCACCTGTGTGCGAAGGTGGTAGTCCCCCGGCGGAATGTAGATGACCGCTCCGGGCTTTCCGCCGTCGTTCACATCGGTGGCGGACTGCCGCTCCTTGACGTCGGCGATGATGCTGTTGATGACTTCACCGACGTCCTTGGACGGGTTGCCCACGGGCCACGACGTTACGTCGTAGTAGTTGCTGCTTGGCATTGCTTCTTCCTTCGATATGTGTCGTTCCCCGGCCCCGCTCCGGGGTAAGTTACGGGGCCACCGGCTGGTGCTCCGGCAGGTCCGCCTGCAGTTCGTCCGACGTCGGCGGGTTGGCTCCCGCCCGGCGCACCGTGATTGCCGCGGCCTTGGCCGCCATCCGGCCTAGGGACTCCAGGACTGACGGCGCCAACCCGTCGGCTCCGCGCATCAGGAGCCCGTAGATCAGGGCGGACATGTACGAGTCGCCTGCCCCGATGGTGTCCACAACCTCGGACCTCACCGAGGGTACTGCCACCTGCGCGGCGCCGGTGGACAGCAACGATCCCTCCGCTCCCCTGGTGACGGCCACCAGAGCCGGTCCGAGGCGGAGGATGCGTTGCGAGATTTCTTCCAAAGTTAGCCGCGGATAGAGCCAGCGGGCGTCCTCGTCGCTGAGCTTGACTACCTCGGTGTACGGGAGGAGCTCCTCGAAAATGCCCAACGCCTCGGCGTGGCTGCCCACAAGCGCAGGGCGGATGTTGGGATCGTATGTGACCGTGCAACGCTGATGCGATTGCTCGAGCAGTTCCCTCACCACCGAGGCTCCTGGGGAAAGGAAAGTGGCGATTGAACCGGTATGCAGGATTTTGGGCAGTGTCGACGGCGTAATCCGCGGGAGGTCCCAGCGGATGTCAAAGTCATACTGCGCCGAACCGTCGGAGGCCAGGATTGCTCTCGCTGTGGCGGTTCCGCCTGGGACCTGGGAGCCCGGCAGGAGACGAACACCAGCGCCGCGGAGGTGCTTTTCGATGGTAGCGGCATAGTGGTCGTCGCCGATCGAGGTCAGTAAGCCGGTGGCAACTCGGAGCCGTCCGAGCCCGTAGGCGACGTTGGCCGGTGATCCGCCGGGATGCTGCATTGTGCCCTTGGGTGAGACAACGATATCCACGAGGGCTTCGCCCACGACGACCACATCAAATCCATGTGTGGGTTCACCGCCGGTGTGCTGGACTGAGCGCATTTTAAGACCCTTTCCTGTCTGTTCGTAGGTCGTCTTTAGCGAAGTGTCGTGACAGTGAGCGTCCGAATGGTTGCCCGCCCGCCCTCGACCGTCAGCCGATTCGCAACGTTTCCCTGGTCGGGGAAGACAAGATCGGTCAGGACCACCTTGCCGTCCTGTGCGAACACTTCCACCGAGCAATGGTCGACGACGATACGCAGCTTGAGTCCGTCCTCCTCGAGAACAAGCGGGGCCGAGTCAGCGGAGGCAAACTTTTCGTGAAAGCCGGTGTATCCGGAGCGCCGACGGTCGAGGATGAGTTCGGCAGTGTCGGTGTTGTAGCTCAGCACGGTCCCGGCACTTCCGCCATTTTCAAACAGGTGGAAGGCCACACGTGCGGCGTCCCCAGGCTGGATTTCCGCTTCGATTACCTGGGCACTGCCTGTCTCGGCGTCCGGCAGCTGGAAGGCTGCATCCTCCAGCTCGAAGTTGCCGGAACGCATCTGTTCGTGGGCGGCAGCCCGATCTCCCATTGCGCCCGGAGTGTCCAGGACCGGCTGCTGGATCAAGCGGGCGGAGCCGTTGATCGCGGTGAGGCGCACTTCGCGGGCGAGGGTCATCGAGGACCGCCAAGGCGTGGTGGGCAGGTGGTTGGCGTAGTCCCAGTTGTTCATCCATCCGATGATGATGCGCCGGCCGTCCGGGACGTTGCTGAAGGATACGGAGGCGTAGCAGTCGCGTCCCCAGTCCAGCCACAGGCACTGCTGCAGCGCCGTGGCGGCCTCCGCGGAATCACCGAGGGCGCTGACCCCGCCCGGCACGGCAAGTGAACCGGCGTCCGGAACGAAGTGTTCGCCGTCGAACTGTCCGATGAAGTATTGGCCGCCGGAACCTCCTGCCACGGCGCCGGGGTTCACATTGACGATCAGCACCCACTTGATATTTTCCGGGTCCCCGTCGACTGGGAGCGGAAACAGGTCGGGGCACTCCCATTCCCCGCTGTCGGCGTTGGCCGGGCCGAACTCGCTGAGGGAGTCCCAGGACTTAAGGTCGTCGGAACGGTACAGGACCACCTTCTGGTGCTGCGCTTCGACCGCGACCATCACCCAGCAGGCACCCTGTTCCCCCTCGTAGCGGAAGACCTTGGGGTCACGAAAGTGCGCGGAATTGCGAGTGAGGACGGGGTTCCCGTCATATTTCCACCACGTCATTCCTGCGTCCGTGCTGTACGCCAGTGACTGGGCCTGGGTGCCACTGTGCTCGGAGGCGGCTTTGTAGGCGCTGGTGTAAATGGCGACGAGGGCGGGTGAGTCCGGCGTGCCGAAACCGGACGTGTTGCCGTGGTCGACGACGACGCTGCCGGAGAAGATGTCCTCTGTTTCGTCGCACGCGATGGCAACGGGCTGTTCGGTCCAGTGCAGCAGATCATGGGAGGTTGCGTGGCCCCAGGACATGTTGCCCCAGACGTTGCCGTACGGGTTGTTCTGGAAGAAGAGGTGGTACAGGCCGTCATGGAAAACCAGGCCGTTGGGATCATTCAGCCAGGTGTCCTTTGCCGTGAAGTGAATGGCAGGCCGGAACCTGGAGGTTTCTGCCGGGGCTGTTTCCGGGCGTGCGGCATCAAGCCAACTGGACATATCTGGCGTTCCTCTTGGGAGTTGAAGGGTTTGGGTGTTATTGCCGCGGAGCCGCGATGGAATCGCGGCGGACGAGGGGGCAAACCAGGATGGTCGGGTGGAGTGCCATCAGGGAAAGGTCGGTTTTCCCTTCGACGGCGTCAATGAGGTGCTCGGTGGCCCAGGCGCCCATCTCGTAGTGGGGCAGGGCCACGGTGGTAAGGCCCGGGTGAAGGTTGGCGGCGATCAGTTCTTGGTCATCAAAGCCGACGATTGAAAGATCAGAAGGGATGTTCAGTCCCAGTTCAGCAGCGGCGCGGTAGGCTCCCATCGCCATCCGGTCGTTGTAGCAGAACAGGCCCGTGGGACGGTCCTCCCGTCCCAGGATCCGTAGGGCCGCTTCGTAGCCGCCCTGGACCTCGGAGATCTCGGACTCGACAGGTGCCGCGTTGCCGTCCAGCCCTGCCTCAGTCAGTGTGGCCCGGAAGGCCTGGAGCCGCTGTCGGGTTGCGGGGACATCGTCGGTGTTGTTGATGAAGCCCAGTCGTGTATGGCCTGCTTCGAGGAGCGCGCCCACGGCCGCGCGTGCGCCGCCTTCTTCGTCCGGGATCACGGACGTGATGTTTCCGTCACTGGCCACGGAGTCGACCAGGACGGAGGGCACATTGCCGAGGTTGGCCGGAAGCTCCACGTCGCGGTGGTACATGGTGGCGTAGAGGATGCCGTCCACCCGCCGGTCCAGGAGGGCCTGAACATCGGCCTGACGGGATTTGAGGGTGGCTGAGCCGGAGGTGTTGATGATCATGAGGTTGTATCCCCGGGCTTTGGCGGCTTCGTCAGCGCCGAGGATGATCCGGCCGGCGTGGGGCGTGGTGGCGATCTCCTCGCTGACCAGGCCCAGCATGCCGGTCCTTTGGGTTCGAAGGGCCTGGGCAAGGCGGTTGGGTCCGTAGCCCAGTTGCTCGGCAGCGGTCCTGACCTTGTCCCGGGTTTCGGGCTTGACCCGGGCGTAGGAGACCTCGTTAAGGACGTGGGAGACAGTGGTCACGGACACGCCGGCGGCGACGGCCACGTCCTTGATGCCGATGTTCTTGTTGCTCATCTGTCTTCCACGTCCTAATGGTTTGGTGATGCCCTTCGGGGGCTATCAGTAGGCTACTGGTTGGTTGTGCTAGCCCTTGACGGCGCCGAGCGTCATGCCTGCAACGATCTTGCGCTGCAAGAGAAGCGTCAGAAGGATGACCGGGATGGAGTAGACGGCGGCCAGCGCCGTCATGGATCCCCAGTCGAGGCCGAACTGGGTCTGGAAGTTCGCGATCACCACGGGCGTTGTCTGGGAGCGGATCGCTGTCATCAGGAGTGCGAAGAGGAACTCGTTCCAGGAGGCCAGGAAGGCGAAGATCGCGGTAACGGCGATGCCGCCGGAGACCACCGGAATCACCACCCGCCACAGGGCCCCGAGCCTGCTGCACCCATCCACAGTGGCAGCTTCCTCCAGGTCTTTCGGCACCGCTTCGAAGAAGCTGGACATCAGCCAGATCGAGAGCGGCAACGAGATGGTGGTGTGGGCGATGGACAGAGCGATGGGCGTATCTGCCAAGCCCAGCGTTGCCATCATCGAGGCAAGCGGAATACCGATGGCCACCGGCGGCACCATGCGGGTGACCAGGGCGCCCATGATGAAGATCCTGCCGCTGAGGGTTTGGTACCGGGTGATGCCGTAGGCCGCCGGTACCGCCAGTACGAGCGAGAGCAGGGTGCTGATGATGGCCGTCTGGACGCTGTTGATGAAGGAGGCGAGGACTCCGTTGCGGCCCAGTGCGTTGGCGTAGTTCTCCAGCGTCCATTCCCTGGGGAGGATGGTGGGTGGCACCGCGATGGTGTCAATCGGTGTCTTGAAAGACGTGAAGATCAGGTACAGGAACGGGAAGCCGTAGAGCACCATAGCTGCTGCGAGCAGGATCCACAGCAGGGTGCGGGTGCTGCGGCGGCCCGCTTCCAGGCCTTCCCGGTTTACACCGCGGCGCTTCCGGGTGGGGATGGCGGCTGCCGGAATGGAAGGTGCCGTGGCCGCCGTGGCCGGGGTCCTGCCGTCGTGCTTAATTTTTTCGTCGACGCGCATCAGTTGTCCTTTCCTGGCCGCCAGATGGTGGACACGGCGACGAATGCGACGGTGAGCATGGCCAGCAGGTAGAGGGTGCCCATGGCGCTTGCCAGTCCGGGATCGCCGAAGCGGATCATGGTGCGGTAGATGAGCAGGCTCATGGTTTCGGAGGCGGACTGGGGGCCGCCGTTGGTTTGGATGAGGATAGTGTCGAAGGCCCGGGCTGCGTCGATTCCGCGGACCACGAGGGCGACGGCGATGACCGGACGGAGCAGGGGCAGGATGATCCGGAACAGCAGGGCCGGCGCGCGTGCGCCGTCAAGGCGTGCTGCTTCGATGAGGTCGCCGGGAATGTTCTGGAGTCCGGCGAAGAGGACCAGGCACATGAATGAGGTGGTGAGCCAGATGTCCGGGATGGCCACGGAGTAGAGCACGATGCCCGGGTCTGACAGCCAGCCGATCTGGTTCGGGTTGGACAGGATGCCGACCTGGTGCAGGAGGGTTCCGATGAGGCCGAAGTTGTCGATCATCAGGAACTTCCACAGCAAACCTGCCACGATCGGGGCAATCATCAGTGGATACATAAAGACGGTCCGCCAGATTTGGGAACTGCGGCCCAGCGTGGTGAACAGCAGTGCCATGCCCAGCCCGAGGGCGAATTCGAGGGTGACCACCACCAGGGTGTAGGCCAGGGTCCGCCATCCGGCACCGGTGAAAGCTTCAGAGGCGAAGGCCCGAAAGTAGTTGTCCAGGCCCACGAAGTCCCGGGGTCCGCCGGCGACCGGGGAGATTTTGAAGAAGCTGTCCGTCACCAGACGGAACAGCGGGAAGGCCACGAAGACGGCCAGGAACAGCGCCGCCGGGGTCATCAGGAGCAAGGCGAAGCGGCGATCGGAGGTGCGCACGGTTTTCTCTTCCGCTGGTTGGGGCCGCGGCCGGCACCGGGGATGTTCAAGTGCCGGCCGCGGGGGTCTTACTTAAGGAGGTCCTCGATCTGCTTCTTGGCGTCGGCGAGGAGGGCGGTGGTGTCACCGCCGGCGACGGCCTTCTGCAGCATGGGGACCAGCACGGTGTCGACGATCTGCTGCCACTTCTCTGTGGCGGGGCGGGTGGCGGTGGCCTGGCCCTTGAGGGTTTCGATCAGCGGCCTGAAGCTCTCGTAGCCTGGCTTGTCCTGGTATTTCTCGAAGGCGGAGATACGGGAGGCGAGACCCAGGCTGGATTCGATGCCCTTGTCGTTGTAGTCGTAGGCGCACTTGATGAATTTCTTGGCCGCGTCCGCGTTCTTCGTGGCCTTCGGCACGGTGAGATACCACGGCCCGGGAACGGCACCGACACCGGCGGATCCGGCGATCATGGGAGCCGCACCGACCTTGCCGGCCACCGGTGAATCCTTGGGGATCTGCCGGTAAGCGTGGGCCCAGAAGCGGGTCATTGCCGTCTTCCCCTGGTTGAACAGGTTTTGCGCGGCGGCCCAGTCCACCTGGGCCGCTCCGGAGGGAGCGGACTTGGCAAGGCCGACATAGAAGTCCAGTGCTTCCTTGTGGGCGGCGTTGTCGATAACCACCTTGTCGCCGTCCAGGACCATGGGCGAGCCGGCCTGCAGGACGTGGGCCAGCCATTCGGTTTCCACACCGCCCTTGACGTCCGTCCCGTACATACCGTCCCTGGTGAAGAACGCGGAGATGTCCTGGTACTGCTTCCACGTGGTGGGGGCGGCCAGGTCGTAGCCGTACTTGGCCTTGAAGTCCGCCTTGTTCTTGGCGTCCTCAAACAAGTCTTTGCGGTACAGGATAATCTCAGCGTTGGTCCAGGCAGGCATGCCGATGAAGTGCCCGTCCACGTTTGCTTCCTTGACCAGGGCCGGGAAGATGTCCTTCTTCGCCTCGTCGGTGAAGAGCTCGTCGATCGGCTGAACCGCATTCTTGAAGCTGGGCAGCCATACGGAGTCCAGGGCGGCCACATCGAACGAGACGTTGCCGGAGGAGAACTCGCTGGAGAGCCTGTTAAACATGCCGTCGTAGGGCAGTTCGACGAAATTGGCGCTGACGCCTGTTTCCTTCTTGCACTGTTCGGCGACGCCTGTCAGTTCGGCGTGGCCGCCGGCCTCGACGAGGACATTGACGGTGCTGGGGCCAGCGCCACCCGGCGTGTTGGCGGGGCCCCCTGCGCCGCATGCGGAAGCGGCCAGTGCGACGGCGGTGCAGATGCCGCCGAGGGCGAGCCTGCTGGTGAGTGTACGAGTGGACATCTCTGTCTACTCACTTTCTGTGAGGAGCCGTGGGAATCAAATTCGAAAGCGTGACAAATCGTTTTGGTAAAACGACTTGGCATTGAGTGTAGGACGTGCTCAGGGTCACTGTCAACGCTTTGATCCTTCGATCCGGCCCTGCCTGCGGGTGCTTCAAATGTTGGGAAAGGCGACCGGCCGTATCCAGAGGGGGCGGGACGGCCAATCGTGTGCGTGCCGTTGGTGGGTTGTTTCAGGAGGTGAAGTCAACGCGAAAAGAAGGCTGCGGAGGCTTCCCAGCAGGTCGTCATCGACGCATCCGCCACGCGATCCAAGGTGCTCGACAGCGGAGCCGAGTCCACGGTCACGTCCTACAGCCCGGACACCGCCATCCGCCCGACTCCTTAATGTCCGGTCCGAGAGAGGGAACCGGATCCGGAGCGGTTCCCGCTTGTACGCCTGCCAGCGCAGCTGTGCCTTTTGGCCATCGTGGGCAGGCAGGGCAAGTGCACCGGGGAATCCGCACATAAGGGCAGACATGGATGAATTGCCCGCGGTGTCCACCCATCCGGCAAAACTGGCCGCGGGAACTGCGGCCCGTGCAGCCGGCATGGTGAGCAAAGCTTCCCTCCGCTCCCGTTGCGGCGCGGACGGGTCCTGCAGCGGTCCGAAGAATGCGTTGGGATATGTCGCCCAGGCTTAGCCGTGAACAAAGCCACCGTGCGTCCTCGTCGCTGAGCTTGGCGTCCTCTGCGAGTGGGTCGAGTCCGTCGACGGCGGTTCTTGCCCTGCGGCCTACGGGATCTAAGACCTGCACTCAGGGATGACGGATACGGGCACCCATGCCGACCGTCATGATCCTCGACGTTGGGGGCACGGGAATGCTGGGCTTATCGGAGCAACGCCACGGAATCACGTTTGATGAGAGTGTTTGGGATAGCTCCGGGGTTCTTGCTGGTGGTGCCGTCCTGAAGTTCCGCGATCGCTGCTTCCACTGCCATTGCCCCCATCTCATAGTAGGGAAGGGCCACCGTAGTCAGCTGCGGCGACAGGGCCTCAGCTACAATTTCCTGATTATCGAAGCCCACTACGGACAAGTCCCTCGGGACCAGTAGGCCCAGTTCCGCGGCGGCGCGGTAAGCTCCCATAGCCATGCGGTCATTGAAGCAGAAGATGGCCGTTGGCCTTGTCTTTCTCGAGAAGAGGCTGAGAGTCCCCCGGTAGCCGTCCTCCGCGAACGAGGACGCCTCTTCAATGACCAGGTTTGGGTCAAAACGAATGCCGGACTCCTCCAGCGCCGTTCGGTACCCTTGGAGCCTGCCGGAGCGCGCCGGTATGTCCATTGCTGTGCTGACGAATCCGATCTCCCTGTGACCTGCATCGATAAGTTCACGGGTGGCGATATACCCGCCCTGGATCTCGTCAGGAAACACGGACCAGAAGTCACCCTGTGTGGCCTCGGCATTCGCTAGGAATACGGGCTTTCCATTCAAAGCCTCAGGTATGTCGAGAAAGCGGTGTGCTGTATCGGCGTAGATTACGCCGTCCACCTGGTGCCGCCAGACAGCCTCGATTTCCCTCTCTTCTACGTCCTTTGCTCCCCCCGTACTCATGATCAGCATTATCCAGCCGTGTTTGGAAGCTGCTTCCTGGGCCCCACGGATGAGGCGGCCGGCATATGGAACGGTAGCGATTTCCTCGCTGATGAGAGCCAGAGTGTGGGAGCGGTTCGTACGCAATGCCTGAGCCAGACCGTTGGGGGCGTAACCTAGCTCCGCGGCGATTTTCTCCACCTTGAGACGGGTCGCGTCAGCGATCCTCGCACCGCGAACGTTGTTCAGCGCGAGTGACACGGTCGCGGGTGAAACGCCCGCAGCGTCCGCGATGTCCCGGATGCTGGGCCGCCTGCGTACCTTCATTTCACAATCTCCTGTGCGGCGTCGAATTATCCTGTAGATGCAGCGGCGACGTTACATCTCGTACCCAACGCCCGGCTAACACCAGTGTAAGCTAAACCCATTTACCACAGTTAGCGCCCATGGCTGTGGAAATGAAGCTTAAGATGCGGCGCCTCGGCCTTGGGCTCTTTTCCCAGGCCGAGGCGCCACGTAACCCATCCTTTCGCCATTACTGCAGCGTGCCGCGTCGTGCTGCTGGTCCCATCGGAGATCCGGGTCCGGCGGCATCCTACTTTGCCGGCCGCTGAATGACTAGCAACGCCGGCTCCCCACCCACGGCAGCGGCGGGACCATATTGCCAGGCGGTCTCACCTCCGCGGGCCCCGTCGTTGTTGTTCTGCCGATGGGTGCGGCTCTCCTGGCGCGGCCCACCGTCTCACCGACGATGAACTGCCGGATGAGCCCGCACTTGTGCTACTGAATTGCTGGTCCGCCACATGCTTCAAAATCCTCGATAAGGGCGACTTTCTGTCGGGAGGGGCTGGAGCTATCAAACGTGTAATCAAGCCACTCCGATACGAGCCGGCGGGCAAGTTCCAGTCCTATGACGCGCTGGCCCAGTGTGATTACCTGGCAGTCGTTGGATAGGACGGATCTTTCGCAGCTGAAGCTGTCCGCGACCGTGGTCGCACGAATTCCCCGAACCTTGTTGGCGCTGACGGCCATGCCGATGCCCGTTCCGCAAATAAGCACTGCCCTGTCTGCCCGTCCTTCCAGGATGGCGGTCGCGGCTTTTATCCCTACCTGGGGGTAAGGGGTTCCTGGGCCATCGTGGATACTGAGGTCAGAGACAGACGCCACCCGGGGATCCCTTTGCAGGTCCTTGAGGATCCTGTCTTTGTACTGAAGCCCGGCCTCATCTGCTCCGACGATTAATCGCCAGCCAGTTTGTTTATCCATTGCTCTTCCTTTCCACAGCAGGAGCGGTTACAGCTGATGACACCGGCCGTGCGATGCGTATGAACGCATCTGCTACCAGATCGGCGAAAACCGGATCGTTCGCGTGCGTGGCTGCGGCAACGACTTCGATGCCGGGGCGAAGCCGTCTCTCGAGTTCGAGGACGAAGGACGCGTCCGCGGCGACGTCTTCGAACGGGCCTCCCTCCACGGCATAGCTGTCGAAGCCCTTAGCCGGAATGACCACACACACAGGCCCTGTGGCCTGGTTGAGGTGCTCGGCCAATATGCCTGCAACATTTGTCAGTTCCCCGGCATTGATTCGCACGGCCGTAACCTCCGCGTTGTGTTGGAGGAGCGGCCGGCTTCCATCTCTATACTCTTCAGGCACCGTCGCAAGGGCTCCGAAGTTCAGCACCTCCACGGCGCCGGGTACGACAACCTGGGGGAATCCTTTTCGTCCTGCTGTTCGAAGGCGGTCCGGGCCGGCACGGAAAATCCCTCCATATGTCTCGTCTGTCAGTTCCTTCACCGTGTAATCAACGACTCCAGTAATGACCCCCTGTTCCAGAAGGTTTTCGAGTGCTTTTCCGCCGGAGCCCACTGCATGGAAAACGATCGGCTCGAAACCGGCGGCTTCAAGGCGCTCAATGACCTGTAGGACCCCTGGCGTGGTGACACCGAGCATCGTCACACCGACGGCCGGTTTTTCAGGTGGGGCCAGAACCGGGTGCTGACGAGAAGTGAGCATCCCAGCAAGGGCGCCGGCCGCGTTGGCCAGTATGGGTTTCGAGATACGGTTCAGGCCGGCAATGTCGGTGACCGAGTGCATGATGCAAAGATCGCTCGACCCAACGTAAGCGCCGACATCGCCCGAAGCCATTGTCGAAACGAGAATTTTGGGTACTCCCAAGGGAAGCGCCCGCATTGCACCACTGATCAGAGCACTGCCGCCCGAGCCCCCAAGACCGAGCACCCCGTCGCAGCGTCCTTCGTCGGAGAGCTTGCGTAGCAGGCAGGCGGCCCCGCGGGTCATAGTCTCGATGGCAACAGCCCGCGCGTCGGTGCCCTCCCGGCCGAGTCTCAAGTCCTCGAGTCTGGCGCCCCCGGCTTCGCAGACCTCCTCGGCGGTGACGTCGGGCGTAATGCCCGAGGTTGTTCCCAAGACGCTGACATCAACGATGACTACGTCGATCCCCGCCTCATGGAGCCGTTCTTGCACGAAAGCGTATTCGCGGCCCTTGGTGTCGAGCGTGCCTATAAGTACGGCCGTTGGCACCGTTTACCGCTCTCGAAGCTTCAGGGACCGAAAAGCCTCAACTGTCTCCGTGATGGCCTTTTCTACCGGCAAACGCTCAATGCTCGATGCTCCCAGGAACCCGTCGACATCGACGCGGTCGTAAACAGCCTGAACGTTCTCGGGTTCATCGAAGGGCCCTCCGTGTGCCACCACCCAAACATCCGGGCGGGCCGCCTTTGCTGCTGCCGTCATCGCAGCGACACGTTCGCTGGCCTCCATCAGGTCCGGTACCTCGTTGGCGCCGATGAACCCGCCCATGGTCAGACCCACATGAGCACCAATGACATCTGCGCCTGCGGTCGCCATGGCGGCGGCCTCCTCCGGCGTGAAGGCGTACGCAACCGTGAAGATATCGCGGCGGTCACATTCGGCGATCAGCTCCATTTCCTTGGAGTAACCAAGACCCGTGGCGTCAATGTGCTGCCGGAAGGTCCCGTCGTAGATGCCGGCGGTCGGGACGTTCGTGATGCCCGAGTATCCGGCGTCCATGAGGGCGGTGATGAGTTGATCCGTGTTGCGGTACGGGTCTGCGGCGCCAATTCCTGCAATGACGGGGGCGGTCTTGACCACGGGAAGGATGTGCTGGGCGAGCTGCAGCGTCATGCCGTTTGAGTCGCCGTATGCGAGGTATCCGGAAAGGGAGCCGTGCCCGTCCATCCTGAACGGTCCGGTGTTATAGGCCATCAGGGCGTCAATCCCTGCCCGGTCGGCTGCTTTGGCGACCAGCCCGATTCCGGCACCACCGAGGATGAGAGGGCTGCGCTGGGCGACCTTGGCGGTAAACCTGTCGCGGATCTGCTGTCTTGTCATGGCGGCCATATTGTTTATCTGCCTATCTTTGAGAAGCGGTTGCGGTGTTGAGTGCGTCGCTGATTCTGATGAAGTTTTCGACTTGAAGTGCTGCCCGGCCAACGAAAAGACCGTGGACGCCGGGCACCAGGGCGAGGTTGGCTGCGTTGTCGGCGGTGACGCTTCCGCCGTACAGCACGGGAACACATAGCCCGGGTGCAGGGCCGTAGAGTTCGGTCAGCGTGTCCTGCACGGTGGAGTGCATTTCGGCTATCTGGTCCGGCGTGGCTGGAATTCCATTGATCCCTATCGACCAGGCGGGTTCGTAGGCCAGGAGCACGCTCTCCAGGTCATCTGCGGTCAGGCCGTTTAGGGCGATTTTTACCTGGCGGCGCACGGCCTCCAGGTGAGTTCCGTAGTGGCGGTCCTCGGCTGTGTCACCGATGCAGATCAGGGGCCGCAGACGCCAGGCGAGGGAGCGCAGTACTTTTTTGTTGATGAGGGCGTCGGTTTCTTGGTGATCCCGGCGGCGTTCCTGGTGGCCGATTTCGACGATCACAGCACCGGCGTCTGCAACCATTTCTGCAGATATGTCGCCAGTGTGTGCTCCGTTGTCTTCGTGGTGAATGTTTTGGGCACCGACGTGGATGTTGCTGCCGTTCAGCTCGGCGGCCACTGTGGCTATGGCGGTGTGCGGCGGGATAAGGAAGTATTCCCTTCCGTTCTTGGCGGAACTGCTCACGTACTCCCTGAGATGTGCCGCGTATCGCGCCGACTCGCCCAGGGTCTTGTTCATCTTCCAAGAAGTGCCCAGCCAGAAGGGCAACACTTCCTTATCCCCCATCGTCAGATGCCCGGCTGCCCGGCTTTGGCCTTCAGGAAGGCCTCAGTCACATCGTCGGGGACCACTACGTCAATTTCTTCCCGCTCGTTCAGGCTGCGGGCCAGCGCTTCCATCGTGACCGTGTTGATGACGGTCTCCGCCAGGCCTACGCGCGGCTTCGCATCATTTCGGACGACGTCGGCAACGTTGAGCAACTGATCCTGGAAGGCGTTTGACTTAGCAATGGCATACCGGTCCTCCAGGGTCCTGAAGATCCGTTCCGGGTCCCTGTGGCTGGTCGGGATGGCCCGGCGGATTGAGATTTCTGTCTCGTCATAGATCGTCCAGGTGAAAGGCAGATAAAGCGTTCCCTTGTCCCCTGAAATCTGCAGTTCTTGGGTGGAATCGGAAATCTCGCTGGCCTCGATCATGCCGACGGTGTCGTTTGCGTAATCAATGAGGCCGATGATCTTGTCGCTGGTGCCGAAAACGTTCTTCGCGCGTCCGAAGGCGGCGACGCGTGTCGGCACGGCACCTGCGACGTGTGTGCAGGCGTTGATGGCGTATGCGCCGATGTCGTAGAGCGCGCCGCCGCCCTGGTCCGCGCGGAACCGCCACGGGCGGTTCGGGTCGTTCGGATCGATGCCCAGTTCGGACGCCAGGTTCACGTAGGTGAAGCTGGCGCGGACGTGGTCAAGCTTGCCCAGCTCGCCGGCGGCGAGTAGCCGGTCAATTCGTGTGATGGCAGGGTGGTGGCGGTACATGAACGCTTCGGTGATGATGGCACCGGTTTCCTTGGCCAGGGTCCATACTTCGAGTGCTTCGGCCCCGGTGAGGACGAAGGGCTTTTCGCAGAGGACGTACCGGATACCTGCTGCAACGCACTGGCGGATCAGTTCCAGGTGCGTGCTGGGCCAGGTGGCGATAATGACGCCGTCCAGTTGTTCGGAAGCGAGCATCGCTGCAACGTTGCCGTATGCCTTGCCCCACCCGTACTTGGTAACTATCGCTTCGGCGGCCTGAAGGTTTTCATCGGCGGCTGCTACGATCTGCAGTTCGTCTTGGATGCCTGCTGCTGCGACGCCGTGGACGCCGGCGATGTAGCCGGCTCCGATGACGCCGAGCCGGACTGGGTTTTTTTCTGACATGGTTGTCTCTCTTACTTGATCAGCGAACCGCGGTGCAGCTGTGCACGCGTGTCGAGGACTTTTTGGACGTTGCGGAAGAGGATGTTGTCTTTTTCCGTGTCGGTGATGTTGGCGGAAAGGACGGACTGCAGTACCTTGCCAAGGTCGTAGAAAGGTGCGTCGCTCCCGAAAACGACGCGTTCGCTGCCCACCGCCGCGACAAGGGACTCGGTCATCCGCGGGTCTGACTGGTAGGCCACGTCGAAAAATACGTTCGGCAGATCTTTGACTATTTCGACCGACTCCGCCTGCTGCTGCGGGGTGAGGAACGCGTGGCCGAGGAAGATCGTTACGTTCGGGAACTTGCTTGCAGCCACGCGCACGGCCCGTGGTGATTCCCCGGAGCCGGGATCGGGAGAGCAGTGCATGAGGCACAGGGCCCGCCGGTCGTCCAGGACCTCAAACAGTGGATCTACCCGCAGGGGGACGTCCAGGTAGTAGCCTTCCAGCATTGGATGGACAGAGATGCCGGCCAAACCCAGGTCATCGAGCAATCGGAGGAGCTCCGTGACGGCCAGTTCCTCGTGCCTGGGTTCAACCAGGCCGAGCCCGGCAGGGAAACGTTCCGGGTGATCCCTGACCGCCTCGGCGACAATGTCGTTCATGCGCCGGGTGTTAACGATGCCTTCGGCCTGACGGTCCGCTGCTGCCGGGGATAACAAGGATTCTGTTACGCCGGCAGCGTCCATGCTTCGGATCATCTGTTCCACCGTTTGGCCGATGTTGTTCGCCACGGTCTTGCCGATGTGGGCGTGTACATCGATGGTTCGGCGCATCATGATTCCTGCTGATTCAGCGCCGCGTGCCTCGGCCGCCGTCATGCTTCTTCCACTGATGTCCGCATGGTCAGGGTTGCTCCTGCAGGTACCAGCTCGTGGGCGTTTTCCGGAGTCGTGCCTTCGGGCCCGCCGGGGCTGTACATCACCAGCAGATGCAGGGGTGCCCAGCCGGTGTTATGGGAGTCATGGAAGACGCCGACGGGAATATGGATCGCGTCCCCCGGGCCGATGGGAATCCGGTTACCTTCGCCTACGGTAAAAGCGCCGTGTCCGGAAATGACATAGACCACTTCGTCGCTGTCCTCGTGGTTGTGCCACTCGTGGGACTGGCCCGGGAGGACGATCACCTCGCCAAGCGACATCTGTGCCCCTTGGTCTGCCGTGATCAGCCACTTCGCGACCCCCCAGGGCAGGACGACGGACTCTACAGTGTTTGCGCTGTTGGAACTATTCATGCTTTATCTCGTGTCTGCTAGTGGTCAGTTCTCGGTCAGACCGGTGAAACGCCACCCGGTCTTCATCGTGAAATTGGTGTACGTGCGGTCCAGGATCAGCATGAGTGAGACCATGCTGTCGATGAGCCGTGCATTGTGGAGCGGTCCGCAATCGAGCACGCGGTGGTTCAAATCCGCGGCGAGGGCCGCGACTACGGCTTTGGCTTCGTCATCGTCGCCAGCGATTTTCACATCCGGGCGGTTACCGTCCGCTGCGCCGGGTGCATTGACGGTTGCGGCGAAGTTGTCTTTGAAGGCTGCAACGAGGCCGTCGGTGGTTCCGAGTGCCTTCGCCGTGTACTCTGCGCCGGCCAGTTCATTGCTCGGCAGTGCGTCGAAGGGGTTGGAGATGTCGATGATGGTCTTTCCTGCCAGGGCTTCCTGGTGTTCCTCAACAAAGGGGGCGACTGCTGTGAAGGGAATGGCCAGGACGACCGTGTCGCTGCCCGCCAGGGCGGTGCGGTAATCGCCTACCACCGCTGGCTCATAGCCCAGGTCTGCGCTCTGAACAGCTTCAGGGGAGCGGGATCCGATCTGGATCTGGTGTCCCGCCTTGGTCCAGCCCTTACCGAGGGCGCTTGCCATGAGTCCTGTGCCCATGATCGCGATAGTGCTCACGTCGTTGTTCCTTTCAGATTTCTTGAAAATGCTTTACGGTCGGCTCTCCGGCGAGGTACTCCCCGATGAGGCCCTGGAACTTCGAAAACTCCGGGGATCCTACGAATTTCTCGACGTGATCCTCGAGAGTCCGCCACCAGACGAGCAACACATATCCGTCTGTCGAAGCCGAGCGGGTCAGCGAGGACTCAATGTGGCCGGGAGCAGCTTCAATAAGGAGCTTTGCCTCCGGAAACGCAGACTCAAATGCGGCCTCTGAACCGTCCTTGATCGACAGTTGGGCAACTTCCAAAACACTCAATGAACCCTCCTCAGGGAAAGTGGTAAGTGGGGGGTGAAAACGGAAAAGGCGCAGGTCCGTGACCTCTGGGGAGCAGGCATTAGGGCTTCAGATCCCGTGCGCCCTGGAGCGCCTTCTCGTTCGCGGCGCTCGATCCATCGCCGTGCTAAATGGATTTAGCTGACTATAAGCAGCTCCCCGAACCCGGGTCAAGAGGCTTGCCGAAAAACGCATAATCGGCCGCGGGCCCCATTCCCTGCCTTGCCCGTCGGACAGGCACCCGTTCGTACCAGGGCCGAATTTTCGCCCACAAGCCGCTTGCCCCGCCCTCCCCTTGACCCCTCCCGGCGGCCTCCGATTGGGGAGGAGGCCCGGCGGGCTTCCGCGGGCCGCACTGATTCGGAACATGGAGATGCTGAGGAAATCTATTGACAACCTGAGACGTGAGCTGCTTCACTCATTCCCGACGCTAAATGCATTTAGCAGGCTCGGCCGGGCTAAATGCACGTCTGGAGCCATGGAACCCTCGTCTGCAGGCCGTTCGCCGGGAACACGAGGCCTGCCCAGAACGACGAGCGCTACCCCGGACAATGACGTGACGGATCCGCGTTGACCGCGGACAATGCACGATGCAAAGGAGCACGATGTGGGAATAAAGAAAACTGCACTACTTCGGATTGCGGCGCTGGCAGCCGCATCCTCTCTGTTCTTGGCCGGTTGCGCCGGCGGAGATGCCGGCGGGACAAGCGAGGGCCCGACGGGGGATTATAAGGCCCCGGAATCGAACGTTCAGGCAAATCTGACCATCTCGAACTGGGGAAATCCCGGTGATGAGGCCGTTTACGACGCGGCCATTAAACGCTTCAACAAGAAGTACCCCAACGTCAAGGTCACCAACAACTTCACCCAGGTCGTGAACTGGAGTGATTACATCAACAAGATCCTGACATCCGTGGCCTCCGGCGACGCACCCGACATCATCAACATCGCCACCGAGGGCGTCGAGTTCGGCCTCAGCAAGGACCTCTTCCTCCCGCTCACGAATTACGTCAAACAGGATGAATCCGTAAAGGCCCTTATGGCCGACATTGATCCGAACCTCCTGAAGGGCTTCACCAAGGGCGAAGACACCTACCTGGTACCCAATAACTGGAACGCCATGGTCATGTACTACAACGAAGACATGTTCGCCAAGGCCGGCATCAAACGGCCGAGTGATGACTGGACGTGGGACGACTTCCTAGCCGTGTCCAAGAAACTGACCAGCGGCCAAGGCGCCGAAAAGAAGTACGGCTTCGGCCTCCAAAACTACACTTTTGCCTACATCCCGTGGCTCTACTCCAACGGGGCGTCCCTCGCCTCCGACGATCTGACCAAGCCCACATTGAACTCGCCGAAAACCATCGAGTCAATGAAGTTCCTGCAAAGCTTGGTCAAGGAACACGGCGTAGCACCGGAACCGGCCGGGACCGAGGCCAACGACCTTTTCACTGCCGGAAAAGTCGCCATGGTGGCGGCGCCGGCAAATCTCTCCTCAACCCTGATCAAGGGCTCCCCTAATTTGAAGTTTGGCATTGTCCCCATGCCCAAGAAATCGGAAAAGGCGACCGTTTTTGGAGCAGCAGGGTTCTCCATCTACAAAAACAGCAAGAACCGGGACCTCGCATGGGAACTCCTCAAGGAACTTGCAAGCCAGGATGTTCAGAAAGCGTGGGCCACTCTGGGCACGTCCAACCCCACCACGCACACTGCGGCAACTTCCAAAGTGTTCCTCGGCCGCCACCCCGACGCCAAGTACCTGTACGACACGATCAAGTACGCCAAGCCTGTCGCCGCGCCTACATTCTTCACCTCCCTTGAGCCCGCCTTCCAAAGGGCCATTGCCAGCATCCTGGCCGGCGGAGACGCTGCAGCAGAGCTGGAGAAAGCAAATTCCGAGGTAGAGGCAACGGTCGGTAATGGCTGACCTTATCTCCGCCGAGCGCTCCCGGCTTCCCTTCCGGACCTCGATCACCCTCCGGAAGGGAAGCCCAGCGAGCCGCAGGGAAGCCATCACCGGCTATTGGTTCGTGGCACCGTCCGTGTTGGGATTTGCGATATTTGTGCTCGGACCCCTCGCGGCCGTTCTGTACTTCAGCTTCACCAAGTACGACGTGATATCCCCTCCGAAATTCGTCGGCTTCCAAAACTATGCACGCCTCTTCTCCGATTCCCGTCTCGGGACCGTGTACTTCAACACGATCATTTACGTGATCGCAGCAGTGGTCTTCATCAACGTACTCGCAGTGATATTCGCTGTTCTCGTCAACCAGCGCATGCCGCGGTCCATGACCGTCATTTTCCGGTCGGTGTATTTCTTCCCGTCCCTCGTCTCCCTGGTCTACGTCGCACTCATCTGGCAGGCACTCTTCCAGCGCGACACAGGCATTGTTAACTACTACATCCAGGCACTCGGAGGACAGCCCCTGAGCTGGCTCACGGATGACGCCCAGGCACGGTGGAGCGTGATCATCGTTGATGTCTGGCGGAACATCGGGTTCGCGATGCTCATCTACACGGCCGCCCTGCAGGAAGTGCCCCGCGAGCTCGAAGAAGCCGCAAAGATCGACGGTGCGGGGCCGATAACAATCTTCCGCAAGGTAACCGTCCCCATGATCAGCCAAGCGATCTTCTTCAATATCACCATCACCGTCATCGGCGCATTCCAGATCTACGAATCGATTATCGTCCTGACCGGCGGCGGCCCCGGGGACGCCACCCGAAGCATCGTTATGTATATCGCCGAGCGCGCCTTCAGTGACTTCCAAATCGGGTACGCCTCCGCGATCTCCGTGACGTTGTTCGTGATCATCCTCCTGGTGACGCTGGTTCAATTCCGACTCCGAAAGAAGTGGGTTCACTATGAGTAGGACACTCGTGACCGCCACAAAGCCCCAAGCCCCAGCCGCGCCCCAACGGGATAACGCGCCCGCAATCCCCGTGGGCCGCATCCTTGCCATGGCTGTACTGGTTTTGGGCGGGATCGGCATGTTCGCCCCGTTCCTCTGGATGTTTGTCACGTCCTTAAAGTCGCCCGAAAACGCCTATGACCTACCCCCAAACTGGATCCCCCTTGAGTTCAGGTGGGACAACTACACCCAAGCGGTTAACGGGCCCTTGCCCCTGCTGACCAACATGCTCAACAGTTCGGTCATCGCAATCGTCACCACTCTCGGGCTCCTCATCACAGCACCGCTGGCAGGTTATGCCTTCGCCAGGCTGAAATTCCCCGGTCAGAACGGTCTCTTCGTCATGTTGCTGGCCTCAATGATGGTTCCCATCCAGGTCACAGTGATTCCGCTGTTTCTCATTATGAGAAACCTAGGGCTTATCAACTCACCTTGGAGTCTGATCCTTCCCTACGTGACAGGAGCCTTCGGCGTCTTCCTGATGCGGCAGTTCTTCCTCACCATCCCCAAGGAGCTCATCGAAGCTGCCAAAATAGATGGCGCGGGTCCTTGGCAAACCTACCGGCTGGTCGCGCTCCCTCTGGTCAAGAACGGACTGAGTTCCCTGGGCGTTATCACCTTCCTCGCCAGTTGGAACGCGTACTTCCTGCCTTCTATCTTCCTAAGCAGCCAGGGTTCGGCCACCCTGCCCCTGGCCCTCGTCCTTATGCGAGGCCCATTTAGCACCGGCCAGGTAAACATCATTATGGCAGCGACGGCTCTGGCCATCCTGCCGGCCCTGATCGTCTACGTCATAGCGCAGAAATGGATCATTGAAAGCCTCACCCAGTCGGGCGTAAAGGGCTAGTAAGACACCGGGCCGAGAGACCGGCGACGGACAGCCTGGCTGGAGAAACTCTAGCGTCAACAAGAAGCATCTATGGCAACAAAAAGCATCTGTAAGGTCGGAGGAGAAATGCCCTCTTAGGTCCCGGCCTCTGTTGATCCAACCATCGTTGATAACTCCCGACAATAGTTCAGTGCCGCCAGCGTGGCGGCACTGAACTATTCTTCTGCCGCGCCCATGCACATTGATGACAGCAGCTATATCACGCCCTTTGAGCCGGCACTGAAGGCCGCAAAACTCCGGTCACCCGACCATCTCACCTGCCGGAGTGCCGAAGTGTCATCCAGCAATCCTCTCGACGAATGAACAGTTACGGCTGGGTGTACTTGAACATAGGTGACAGAATTTCTGCCCGGCGTTCTGGCGCTGTTGCAGAACCGGACATTGTCCACACGATCAACGACGAAGCCAATGTTTTCTGCGACCCGGCGCCTACAAAAGGACGGAAAACACCCTAAATGCGGAGCGGGCTGCGGAGCTGCGTCCAGCGAGCCTGCGACGGCGCTCCAGAATCTATCCTTGCCCGTAATTACGGCATCAGCCGGGAGACGGCGTACCAATACCTAGGCCAAGCCGTGCTGGCGTAGGGACGAGCAACGGCGGCTGTCCGGTAAGGAGGTTCAGCCGTAGTGGCCGGGCGTTGTCCCTGATATGAAGAGGCGGCATCCAGTAGCGGATGGTTGCGACCTCGACCTTGAAAAAGCGGCAGCTCTAACAGCGCCGGACTTTCCCGCAGCTGGAGTGACAAACGCTAATGCATCCAAGCCGTCATCCCGGCGTCCCCGCCGGACGTGAGCCCGTAGTTCGAGAATTAGCCGGGTTTGGCGGGGTTCCGGGGAACAGCGTGCAGAGCAAGCGTGTCGCTCAGCAGCGCCGCGAACGTCCTCCGCACCTTTGAGCTGCCCGCGCGCGCCAACGCTCCGGGGACACAGCGGCGAGAGCCTCAGCGACATGGTCCTGGGCTCACCCAAGGTCATGAGGGGACATCAGCAGGTGCCTTCACCTCCCCGCCGTCATGTCGACCGCGGCCGGGTCTATTTGTAATCCGCACTGATTTTCCCCCTTGCTATGCGCGATTTGTCGCATAGACAACGATGTCAAGCAGGACGATACGGAATGTCCTTGAGACAAATCACTGCGTCTTTTCGTCCGCAATTTTCCGCCGGATCCCATTTCATGCAATGACAACCTTGTCAGTGATGGACCATACTATCGCGTGCGAGATCCGGATGCCCAGGGAAGCCTACCCGCTGCTGTCGGTCGGGCGGAGCCACCGCGGTGCCAAATTGCGGCCTAAATTTTGGCGTTGACAGCCTTGGAGGCGACTCCTATTGTCGATCCATGAAGTAGCGGGAGAAACGTTTTGGCAAACTTTTGGTTGCCTTGAGCAAATGGGTCGGGTGAGGTCGCCTCCGAAGCCCCAGGAAACCCCGCACCTCAACCAGCAGATCGGCAGGAAGCCCTGCCATAGGTCTATCAAGCTGCAGATGAACAGTGCAGGAATTCGAATACTCAGAGGAGAGATAGTGCAAGCTGGAAAGACTTTGTCCGCCGCAGATCCGAGCCGGCGAGGGCTCATCGGCGCCGGGGCCGTGGGAACCCTCGCTGCGGCCCTGACCCTGGGCGGCGCGACGGAGGCGAACGCCGCGGACGTCCCGGCGAACACACCGCTGCGCGCGCCCAACACCTACGACGTGACCCAATGGAAGATCCCCGGGCAGTCGGCCGTGACCGCCAAGTCCGACATCGGCGCGGTAATCAACGACATCATCGCCGACATCAAGAAACGCCAGACCGACCCGAACGCCCGCCCCGGCGCCGTCATCGTCATCCCCCCGGGGGACTACGACCTGAAGACGCAGGTCATCGTGGACATCAGCTACCTGACCATCGCAGGCTTCGGGCACGGCTTCTTCTCCCGAAGCATCATGGACAACTCGGACACCACAGGGTGGCAGGACCTCCAGCCCGGGGGCAGCCATATCCGGGTCCTGACCTCACCGGCTGCCCCGCAGGCGTTCCTGGTCAAACGCGCCGGGAACCCCCGCCTCTCGGGAGTTGTGTTCCGCGACTTCTGCCTCGACGGCGTCGCCTTCAGCCCCCACGGGAACAGCTACGTCAACGGCAAGACCGGCATCGAGGTGGCCTCGGACAACGACTCCTTCCACTTCACGGGCCTGGGGTTCGTATACCTCGAGCACGCGCTGATCGTGCGAGGGGCCGATGCGCTCCGCGTGAACGACAACTTCATCGCCGAGTGCGGGAACTGCCTCGAGCTCACCGGAGCCGGCCAGGCCACGATTGTCTCCGGAAACCATATGGGCGCCGGCCCGGAGGGGGTGACGTTCCTGGCTGAGAACCACGAGGGCCTCCTGGTCACGGGCAACAACCTCTTCCCGCGCGGACGCAGCCTGATCGAGCTCTCCGGCTGCAACCGGTCCTCGGTCACCGGCAACCGCCTTGCTGGGTCCGTCCCCGGCATGCTGCGCCTGCTCAACGGGTGCAAGGAGAACCTCATTACGGGCAACCACCTCCGGCGCTCGACCGAGGGGTACCCGCCGTTTTTCGGCCGCGGCAACGGCCTGGACGACCTCTTCGGGACCATCCACGTGGTCGGGGACAACAACCTGATCTCCAACAACCTCTTCGCCTACGACGTTCCCCCAAAAAACATCGTCCCTGCCGGCGCCCGGCCCACCCAGATCCTCATCGCGCGCGGCGACGCGAACGTCATCGCCCTCAACCACGTCGTCAGCAACGTCCCCTCCCAGCACGTGGTCCTGGACGGCTCGACCAGCAACGCCAAGGTCCTGGACAGCGGCGCGGCCGACCAGATCACCTCCTACAGCAACACCGCCGCCATCCGCGCCATCACCTGAGCGGAACCCGAGCGGGGAGGGCTGCTTCCGTCGCCGCGCGGAAGCAGCCCTCGCCTACCCATGCCCTCACTCGGGATTCGGGAATAACCCAGCAAAGGACACCAGCAATGTCCCGAACGGATGCTGACATTCTCAGTCGGACCGCAGCCGCCAGGTTCCCACCCGGCACTAGGGCTGCAACGCCACTCAGTGCCCGGCGCAATAGCCGAGGCCACGCTTCTTCAGCTGGGCCCCCATGGACCCCGACGATACAATCCCCGCCGCATCATCCGCCAGGCAAGACCGATGACATCCCCCCAGCACCATCCACTACTCCCCCAACCTCACCGGCGATCACGGCACCGCCCTCTACCCGCTGGGCCCAACATCTCCCCGCAGCCAAGAGGACGACTTTTGACTCTGAAGCAGACTGACTCAGGGGCGCGCCGCGCGCCACTGAGGGATAAATAGGGTGCCTCTAGCCTTCGCCGCAGAGGTGCCGGGAGGGTTTCCCTGCTCACGCAGAATTCGTGAGTCACGCCGGTACTCTGATCCGCGATCCGCATTCCAAGATTGGATCTCACGCCAGGTTGAGCAACACCCCAACCTGACATGGGCCGTTTGATTGGGAACCTTCCTTATCGGTGTTGGAAACCGTCAATGAGGAAGGGGCCCAGGATCGCCCCGAATGCATGCCGCCCTCGCCTGCAAAGCCCCGGAAAACCGTGCGAAGGGCAACGGCCGGCACCGGCACGACGTAGGGAAGCGTCAAGGAAGCCTTGGAACAGCTGCGCCAGGACCGTGGTCCCGGCATTGGCCGGTTAAAGGCCTCATGTTTTCGGTGGCTCAGGGGTTACGGTCGCATTGGGCCGATTAGACTGCGTGTGGCCGGCTCGTTGTCGGTCCCGGCATCCTACGCGCAACAGTCGAGCTGATTTCTCCTGACCCTCTGAGGACCAGTTGACTGGGGACGATATAGGTCCGGGGTTGTTGCCGGTCTCCGCCGATGCGTGCCAGGATTCGTTCTGCGGCGAGCTTGCCGATGTGCTCGGGGTGCTGTGCGACAACCGATATACCGGGGTCGATCATGTCGGAGAGGGTGAAGTCGCCGAAACCGACCAGGGCCACTGTCCTGTTCAATGCCAGCTCCTTTAAAGCCCGCATAACGCCTAGGGTGACCAGAATCTGCGCAGAGAAAATGGCCGTTGGCGGCTCCTCGCTGGTCAGGAGTTCCCTGGCTGCTGTCCGGGCCGATTCCTCGCTACGAAGTCCTTCGAGGAAGGCAACGGTGCCGGTGGATATACCTGCGCGGCCGAGCTCCTCGGTGAACCCGCGCAGCCGCTCCCGGGCGGTCTGGATATCAGTACGACCCCCGAGGTAGGCGAGCTTGGTGTGGCCTTGCGAAATGAGGTGGGCGGCGGCCCTGGCCGCACCTGAGGCGTTGTCGCTGACCACGGCGTCGGCATCGATGCCTAACGGTTCCCTATCAATGAAGACCATCGGGAAGTGCCTGGAATGTTCAGGCATCAGGTATCCCTGGCTCTTGGCGACCGGTGTCAGAAGCAGCCCATCCACGCGCCTCCTGTGGAACGCGCTGACAAGGGCCCTTTCACGTTCTGCGTCATCATCCAGGCTTGCAGCGAGGACCGCGATGCCGTGGGCTGCCAGGACATCCTCCACTGCACGGTGGATTTGCCCGTGAAACGGGTTTGCAACACTGGGCAGCAGCAGTCCGATGGACAGTGTCTGCCGGCCCGCCCGGCGCAGGCTCCCGGCTGCCATATCCAGCTGGTAGTTCAGCCGCTGTACGGCTTCCAGCACTTTCCGGCCGGTGGCTTCGGAGACACCCGGCTCATCGTTGATGACGCGGGAAACGGTTTTGATGCCGACGCCAGCCAAAGCAGCCACATCACGCATCGTCGGCCTGGCTCTTCCCGTCACCCCGAAATGCCCGCTGGCGCCGTCTCCGACGATTCCGATTCCGTCGGCCTTCGGCTCTGCCGGGTGGTTCACCGCACGGCCTTGAAATCTGCCGGGACGGCAAATCCGTCGCTGTTGACCTCCCGCGTCCACGGTGGATCGGCTCCGGGCCTGGAACAGGTGATGGCTGCCGCCCGGTTGGCGTAGTCAAGGAGGTTCCGAAGTTCCTGGGGAGAGAGATCCCCCAATTTACCCCGGGCGCCTGCGCCGAGTAGGTTTCTCGTGTCCAGCCAAGCAATTAGTCCGGCCATGAAGGAATCGCCGGCGCCTACGGTGTCAGCCACGTCGGTCTTACGGGCCGGCACCTGTACCGTCCTCTGGCGGTTGGTGATCGCCGGGCCATCTGCCCCGCGGGTGACTGCCACCAAGGCAGGTCCAAGCTTGAGCCAAGCTTCCATGGTCTGCTCAGGCGTCCTGTCCGGGTACAGCCATGCCAGGTCCTCGTCGCTGGCCTTCACGATATCGCTCGCCGCTACGAACCGCTCGATGTCCCGGCGGGTGCGGTCAGCATCCCCACTGATCGCCGGCCGGCAGTTCGGGTCGTAGCTGATCGTGGCGTGTCCACGGGCCGCTTCCAGGAGCGTGTAGACGTCGTCGCGGCCCGGAGCCAGGACCGTGGCGATCGAACCTGTATGGACATGTCGGGAGCTGTCGACGGCTGACAGGGCGGGAAGAGAGACACCCTTGAGGTCCCAGCTGATGTCAAAGGTATAGGATGCGGCTCCAGCCTGGTCGAGGTTCGCAGTGGCAACGCTTGTCGGGGCCGATCCGCCGACGAGGGCGGCGACCCCGTTGGCAGTGAGTTGTTCTTCAATCATCCGTCCATGCCGGTCCTCGGCGTAGTGGGTGATCAGATTGGTCATCATGCCCAGGCGTGCACAGCCAATAGCAACGTTTAGCGGGCTTCCGCCCGGGCGTATGACGGTCTGGATTCCCGGTTTATGGGGGTGACTGATGACGTCCACGAGGGATTCGCCGATGACCGTCAGTTTGGGTTTAGTGTCTGGAGCGGTGGGCGGCATTGCTTCCTTTTCGCGTTGCAGCGGCAGTCCGGGATAAAGCCCGGGTCCGGACCGGGGACTGATTTCCTGGCCCGGGGATCCTTGCTGTGCTTTTGGCGGTCACACGCGGTGGGCGGTGGGTGCGGTCTCCAGTTGGTCGGCCACGTGCTGCCAGCCGTCGCCGAACATGCCGTATGCCGTTTTGATCTGGACGCCGACGGGAAGCTCGGGGCATTCGTTTTCGCCGTTAGTTCCCCAGTTAACCCAGCCGGACTGGCGGCGCTGGACGATCTGGAAGGCACCAGACGGTTCAGAGGTCCACCAGACCATGGTTCTGTCCAGTTCTGAATGGAATTCGGCGGTTTTGGAGGCCGGCCCGGCGAAGATGGTTTCGTGCGGCACGGCCGAGACATCGACAGGGGCGTCCGCTATTGTCCACTGCCGCTCGGGCAGGTCGGCGAGCACGTGTGAACTTGCCCGGACCCGGGCGAGGCGTTCCCTGATTTCATCGTTGTCCAGAGCACCTTCCCAGCTGCAGAACAGGCGCCAGTACAGATCCCAGTGGGCTGCTTCGATGTTGCCGGTGAGTTGGCGGCGGAATTCCTGGAACTTCGCTGTGCTTGACGTTGAGTTCGCGATGGTTTCATCGACCATGTGTGCGAGTTCAGCCGCGTAGGGATCGCCGGAGCGGTACCGTGTGCCGTCGTATGCCTCGAAGCGGTCGAAGACCACGTCGCCTTGGCCGGCCTCGAATTCATCGCCGACGGTGATCTTGTTGGTGATCGAGCGTCCGTTGATGACTGTCTGGAAGTCGTCGACCCGGTAGCTGCGGGTGAAGTAGGGCGTGCCGTGGGTGAATTGCCAGTCGATGGAAAAGGTCTTGCCCTTGAGTTCCTCGAGCAGGCCGTCGGGGATTGTTCCGTGCATCCGGTAGTGATGCAGGACGGGGCCTTGTTCGAGGGTTTCGATGTGGACGGTGGTGTGTTCGGGCGGGTTGATGAGGCCGTTCTCCGGGGTGAAGAAGGGGCCGTAGAATCCGCCGATGGCGTTGTTGCCTGAGGGCAGCAGGTCGACGCCTTCTTTCAGCGTTGCGAAATGACGCAGTCCCCATTTTGAGGCGCCGGTACCCTCGGCAGTTCCCGAGCACATTTCGAGGTCGAAGTATCCGGTGTCCAGGCGGACGAAACCGTCGGCTTCGACAGGTTCCCGCGTGGTGATCCCGTCAACGTGACCGGTGACAGGTGCGCTCAGCGTGAGCTCCACGCTTCCATCAAAGGATAGGACGGTGACGAACGTGGTTTTACCGGGTTCGGGTTGGACGTTCAGCCGCTGGCAGATAACGGTGTCTCCGGAACTGGTAGTTGCAGTCCAAAGGCTCTCGGTCAATTCGCCGTCGACGGTGAAGGTCACCGGTTCGTTGGTGCGGCGGCCGGGAAGGGCGTCCTTGACGGCGATAGTGGGCAATGCCACGGGCTTTTCCTCTCAGTTTTTTGGCGTGGGGCTGCATTCCGGCCGCTTGGGAAAGCGGCCGGAAATGTCCCCAGGGGGCAGGCAGCATGCAGCTGCCTGATGCGTCGGTCGTGCGCTTATGCAGGTTTCTGCGCCGCGATGACCTTGGACCACGGAAGCCGGAGCGTACGTTGCTTCAGGCTGTCGATAGCCACCGCGAGGATGATGACGAGGCCCTTGATCAGCAGTTGGGTGAAGAACTGGACGTTCATCAGGATCAGCCCAGTGCTCAGGACACCGAGAATGATGGAGCCGATGAGCGTTCCGTAGATCCGGCCCCGGCCGCCAACAAGACTCGTGCCGCCCAATACGACCGCTGCGATCGCATCCAGTTCGTAGCCGCCGCCCGCTGTCGGCTGGGCAGAGACGACCCGGGCGGAGAATATGACGCCGGCGAGTCCGGCGCAGACACCCGCGATGACGTAGACGGAAGTGAGGACCCGTTTGACGTTGATTCCTGCCAGCCTGGCTGCTTCGGCGTTGCCGCCGACGGCGTAAACGTGACGGCCGTAGCGGGTGCGCTCAAGGACGAACCATGCCGCGACGTAGACGATGATCATGATCACCACGGGCACGGGGATGCCCGCCATGTACCCGTTGCCGATGTCCCGGAAATTCAGGGTGTTGGAGACAATGGGCTGCCCGTCGGTCATGGTGTAAGCCAGGCCGCGCAGGAATGTCATGGTGCCGAGGGTGACGATGAAGGCGGCCAGCGCCAGGTAGGAGCTGAGCAGGCCGTTGATCAGTCCCGCGAGGGCCCCTGTCAGGACTCCGACCAGGATCGCGACGGGTGCGGGAAGTCCCGCGATGCCTGTCATGACCGATGCGACCCCGGAGACGGCCAGGATAGAGCCGACGGAGAGGTCGATTCCGGCCGCGAGAATGACGAATGTCATTCCGGCCGCGAGAATCGCGTTTATGGAAATCGACCGGGCGATGTTGAGCAGGTTGTTGACGCTCGCGAAGTTTGGGGCGATGACGACCATCAACGCTACGAGGGCGATCAGGACAACGAGGATGCCAACGCGGTCCCACCAGTAGGCGAAGTCGAAGCCGCGGGCAGGCGGTGCTACGGCCTCTGGCCGGACGTCAGCGCCCTGTGGGTTGAGAGCCTGGTTAGTCATGGAGTTCTCCGTTTGTCTGTGCTGCGGTACCGGTCGCGTGGGACATGACGTCCTCTTCGCTGGCGGCGCGTGAGTTGAGTTCGTGGACGATCTGGCCGGAGCGCATCACGAGGAGCCGGTCGCTGATGCCAATGGCTTCGGGCAGGTCCGAGGAGATGACCAGGATGGCCTTGCCGGCCTTGGCGAGGTCGTTGATGACTTCATAGATTTCGCTTTTGGCGCCGATATCCACGCCCCGGGTTGGTTCGTCCAGGATCAGGACGTCGGATTCTCTCATTAGCCACCGGGCCAGGACCGCCTTTTGCTGGTTGCCGCCCGATAACGCGCTGACCGGCAGGCGCAGGGCGTTTTGCCGCAGGTGCAGGCGTTCCATTTGCTTTTTCACGGCATTCCGGATTCTGGTCCGCTGGAGCACGCCGGCGTTTACGTGCCCGCCAAGGGAACTGACGGCGATGTTGTCCTCGACAGTGTGGGAGACGAACAGGGCCTGGTCTTTGCGGTCCTCTGGCACCATGGCGATTCCGTGTGCGATCGCCTGGGCCGGGCTGGAGGCGATTGCGGCCTTGCCTTGGACGGTGACGGTGCCGCCTCGGGGCCGGTCGGCGCCAAAGATCATGCGGGCCGTCTCGGTGCGGCCGGCCCCGATGAGCCCGGACAGGGCGACGACTTCGCCTGCGCGGACCTGGAAGCTGACCGGGCCGATGCCGGCTCCGTCGGTGAGGTCTTTCACGTCCAGCAGGACCTCTCCCGGGCTGTGCCGGTCGTGGTGGTACAAGTCCTCAAGGTTGCGGCCGACCATCATCCGTACGACGTCGGGAGGGCTGATCTCAGTCTTTTCCCTGGTACCGACGTACGTTCCGTCGCGGAAGACGGTGACGCGGTCCGCAAGCTCCCAGACCTCTTCCATCCGGTGGGAGATGTATACGAGCCCGACGCCTGCGCCGCGCAGTTCGTTGATGATCTGGAAAAGGTGGAGGGTTTCGCTGCGTGAGAGGGCCGCTGTTGGTTCATCCAGGACCAGGATCCTGGCGTTCTCGCTGACGGCCCGCGCAATCTCAACCATCTGTTGCATGCCGATACTCAGTTGGCCGAGCTCGCTGCGCGGGTCGATCCGTGCCCCAACCCGGGCGAGTTTCTCTCGGGCCTGGGAAATCATGGCGCGCCGGTCCAAGGCCCCGAACCTGTTCGCGGGCTCGCGTCCGAGAGCCAGGTTCTCGGCGACTGTCATCGCCGGCACCGTGTTCAGCTCCTGATGGATGATGGCTATGCCGTGGGAAACGGCCTCATGCGGGGAACGGATGTCGATTTCGTTGCCGTCCATCAGGATCCGTCCGGAATCGCGGGTAACGTTTCCCGCCAGGATTTTCATCAGAGTGGATTTACCGGCCCCGTTTTCGCCCATCAGAGCATGGACTTCACCGGCACGCAGGTCGAAGTGGACGTTGTTGAGCGCCAGGGTCGCGCCGAAACGCTTTGTGATGCCTTCCAGCTGCAGCAGCGGGTGGCGGGAGGTTGTTGTGGTCATGAGGGGCCTGTTCTCGATCCGGTTATGTTGGGGCCGCTCCGGGAGGCGAGCGGCCCCACGCGGGAGTGGCTAAGCGCTACCAGCCTTTGTACTGGCTGACGGTGTCGCGGGTCACAAGCTCGCTGGGGATCAGGATGGTGGTCTCCGCCGGGGGCTTGTTGTCGATGATGTTCTGGGCGACTTCGACGGCCTTGCGGACCATCTCGGCCGGATTCTGCGTCGCCGTTCCGATGAAGGGCGACCCGGACTGCTTCAGTTCCGCCACCGACTCGGGGCTTCCGTCGACACCGGTGACCTTCACGGTTCCGGCCTTGTGGGCCTGCTGGACCGCCAGAACCGCTCCCAGCGCCGAGGGGTCGTTCATGCCGAAGATGCCTTGAACGTCCGGGGTGGCAGTGAGCATGTCAGTGGTTACGGCGAGGCCGGAGGCGCGGTCGTTTTTGGAGGCCTGCTGCCCGACGACTTTGATGTTGGGGAACTTCTTCACGACGTTCTTGCAGCCGGTGATGCGGTCGCGGATCGTCTGGAGCGGAGTTCCGTCCACCAGAAGAACATTGCCCTTTCCTCCCATCTGCTCGAACAGGTACTGGCAGGACTTTTCACCGGCCTGGACTGCATTGGTCATCACGACGGCGTCGGCGCTCTTGGCCGGGGTGTCCACAGCGATCACAATGATGCCTGCCTGCTTTGCCCGTTCAATGGCCGGCTGGATGCCGTTTTCATCCACGGCGCTGATGACAATCAGGTTCACGCCCTGCTGGATGAAGGTGTCGATCTGGGTGTTCTGATTCGCCAGGTCAAGCTGGGCGTCTTGGGTGTTGGCGGTGGCGCCGATCTTGGCGGCGGCCTCTTTGGCTCCCTTGTCCATGGCTGAAAAGAACGGGTTTGACATGTCCTGAACCATCAGGCCGATCTTCTCGATCTTTTTCGGCTT
>NZ_JBHUSE010000003.1:210968-352858 GCF_042674585.1 Arthrobacter sp. NPDC057013 | reverse complement strand
ATGTGTTAAGCACGCCGCCAGCGTTCATCCTGAGCCAGGATCAAACTCTCCGTTGAAGTAAAACAGACACAACCCACGCCCCCGGAAATAACGGGGACCCAGGCTGCACAAAATTTGAAACCAGCCAAAAACACCAGACCACACCACGGGGGTGGGCGGCCCGGCAATTCAACCAATTCATAAAAAATCGGTATCAACAAACTTGGCACACTATTGAGTTCTCAAACAACAGACACACCCGGCACCACCCAAACCAACGTTCAGGATCGCTCCGGAGCAACTTTTCAAACTTACCCGGTTCCACCCCCCGACGCAAATCCATATCCCAGGACCCACACCAGCAGAAAAACCAGCCCCACCCGTCCACGGCACACCGCTAAGCGCACCATTTTCCAGGCCATTTGAAAGGGAGTCGGTCGCCATCTTTCCGCTTCAGCGGCGGCGACTCGAAGAACATTACACGCCCCCGAACCCAACCGCAAATCGGGACCCGGCGGCCCACCCCGCCGTCCACAGGCGCCGGAACAACGGGCACCCGCCCGCCGTCGAAGCCGTCGAACGGCCACTGGATGCAGCGGGCTGAACACCGCACATACTCACCGGTAGCAGACACCCTGTACATGGGTCTGCGCGTTACCCGCTCAACTAGACAGAACAGTCTGTCTCGCATAAGTTTCAGGTAGATCGACGGCCCCTACGGGCGAAGATCCGTTTATCGCTGAAGCAGAAACGGCGGATCAATGTACATGTCCTTAGAGGAGCCCAAAATGGACGCCACCAAGTTTGAACAATTCGTCGCCGAGGCGCTGACCACGGAGCGGGAAACCGATACGGTGCTCGGCCCCGACGAGCTCTACGGCCTCTACACCAGCTGGTGCCTGCTTCATAAGTTGCAGCCGGCCGCTCCGGATTCGCTCTTCGCGGCTCTCAAGGAGCGCGGCATCGATCCGCACAACTGCGAGCTGGCCATGACCGGGCCGGCAGCCGCCGACTACATCCTGGCGAGCGCCCCAAGCCTCATCTAGCCGAAGCACAGAAAGAGCCGATGCAAGTCGGCTCTTTCTGTGTACCCAAAGTCCGGCATTTGACGCACCGCCGTCACAACGCTTCAACGCACTTATATCGCCGGCCCCCGGGGCCCGGCGGGAAAATTAAGGTACCCAATGGCCGTACAACCCGGCATTGCAGAAGGCACAGTCCTCGGCGGGAGGTACCGGGTGGTGGAACAGATCGGTTCCGGCGCCATGGCAAACGTGTACCGCGCCGTCGACGTGTCCCTCGAGCGTGAAGTGGCGCTCAAGGTCATTAACAGGAGCGATTCTGCTCCTCAACCGGTGCGGGACGACGACGCCGAAGTCAAGGTCCTCGCAGCCCTGAACCATCACAGCCTCATCACGCTCCTCGACGCCGGCGTTGACCGCGAAGAGCCCGGCCGCACCCGCATTTACCTGGTGATGGAACTCGTGGAGGGCCCGGATCTCAAACGCCGGCTTGCCGAAGAGGGCCCGCTCTCCTCCCGGCACACGGCTGAGATGGGCTACGACGTGGCGGACGCACTGGCCTACATCCACGAAAGCGGCGTGGTCCACCGGGACGTGAAGCCCGGCAACATCCTGGTCTTCGATTACCAGCACGACACCGCCCGCATGCACGCAAAGCTCACGGATTTCGGCATCGCGCTGATGGCTGATGCGCCGGACCTGCACGACGGGGGATTCCTTGGCACCGCGGGCTACCTCAGTCCGGAGCAGGCGAAGGCCGAGCCTATCGGGCCGCCCAGCGATGTGTACTCCCTGGGTCTGGTGCTGCTCGAAAGCCTGACCGGCCAGCAGGCCTTCCCTGGTGATCCGCTGCAGAGCGCCCTCGCGCGCCTGATGGAAGACCCCCATATCCCGGATGACGTCGAGCCGGAATGGCGGCTGCTGCTGGCCGCGATGACGGCACGCAATCCGGAGGACAGACCGTCGACCACAGAGGTGAGCCAGACGCTGTATGAGCTGTCCCTCAGCAGCCGCGGAAAGCACAAGGTGGACGCCACTGTCATTCCCAGGGACGAGGAAGGCCGGATGGAGGCCGTCCGCAGATACGGCATCCTCGACACTCCGCCAGACGGTGCCTTCGACAGGATCACTGCCCTGGCCGCCCGGCTCCTCTCTGTGCCGGTGGCCATTGTGTCCATCGTCGACCACGACCGGATCTGGTTCAAATCTCACCACGGCGTGGACGTGAAGCAGATCAGCAGGGACCCGGGGCTGTGCGCGTCAGCCATCCTGCAGGACGATCTATGGGTGGTGGAGAACGCCCCGGAGGACCCGAGGACCCTGCTCAATCCGCTGGTGGCGGGCGACTTCGGGCTGAAGTTCTATGCGGGTGCTCCCCTCAAGACCCGGGACGGCTACAACCTGGGCACCCTGTGCGTCCTGGACTTCGAGCCGCGCACCATGACGCCGGAGGACAACGCCAATCTGCGGGATTTGGCCGCGATGGTCATGGCGGATATGGAGCTGAGGCTCGAGGCAGCCGCCGGCCTGCCCGGCACTCCCCCCGATCCCGCCGTCGTCAATTAGGGCGCCACAAGGCGCCATCCAGCAAAGCCAATAACGACGCCGGAACGGCGTATGCCAGGACATGGCCCCTCCTGCGGGGGTACCGCAAGCTTTTCCTAGGTTGCTGCGACCATCATAGGTGCTGTCTGTAAGCGCAATTGGGGGCGACATGGACCTGTGTTCAGCACTTACCGGTCTCCAATACAGGGGGTCGGCAATGGCAGTCTTGGACATCCACATCAACGACGCGATCGTCGCGGTGGCGGCACCGTCGCTAGGGCCGAGGGCCATCGCCGCGAGCGGGCGGGCGAACGTGGATTACTTCCCCACGCTGACCACACCCCGGGCGCCGCGGGCGGGCCGGCCAGGATCGCCGGGCAGCCGTCCCTCTCAACACGGACCGTAACGGTCACCGCGGCCTGAGCAGTCCCCCGGGGAACGCTCGCTAAAGCTCGACGGCGGGAGGGCGTCAGCGTCGCCGCCCACCCGTCGCCGGGGTCGCTTTGTGGGACCCAGGCCAGGGACCCTGGGCCGAAAAGAGCTATCCGCCGACGTGGTGGATGGTGAAGGCGGAGAGGAAGCCGACCGCTGCCACCAGGCCGGTGAGGTTGTGGTGCTCCTCGAAGGCCTCGGGGATCATCGTGTCGGCGAGCATGGCCAGGATGCCTCCGGCGGCGACGGCGGTGATGAAGGCGACCATCTCGTCTGGCGCGGTTTCAAGCGCGGTGTAGCCGACCAGCGACGCGATCCCGCTCAGCAGCGCGATGCCGCCCCACACGCCGAAAACGTACCCGGCGCTGCGGCCGGCCTTCTTCATGCCCGCCGTGCTGGACAGGCCTTCCGGGACGTTGGAGATGAAGACAGCGGCGAGCATCGCCGGGCTCACGGTGCCTGCCGTGATCAGGCCCAGGCCGAGGACCACCGACTCCGGAATACCGTCCAGGAGTGCCCCGACGGCGATGGCCGTGCCGCTGCCCGGATCGTCCTTTTCGGTGGGCTGCTGGTCCTTGGAACGCTTCCGGTGTTTGGCCCCCGAGCGGGCCAGGAGTGCGTTGGCGCCGACGTAGACCACCGCGCCGGCGAGGAAGCCGAGGACCGTGGGCCAGAGCCCGCCGCCCTGCACGGCCTCGTCAACGAGCTCGAATGCCAGGGCCGAGATGAGGACGCCGGCGCCGAAGGCCATGATCGAGGAGACCAGCTTGGCGGGGATGTTCCATTTCCAGGACAGTCCCGAGCCGAGAACCAGCGCTCCGCCGGCCAGAGTTCCCCAAAAGAGCGCCTGGGCCCACATGGGCATGACTGTCCGCCTTTCCTCGGCCGGGAGGCCTTGTTGCTTTGCTGAGCTGAGGGGACGGCCCTGTTCGGTTGCGCCCTCCCCGGTCCACTGGCATTCTCGCAGACGGCAACGATGAAGCCGTGGCGGCAGGCCGGAAGCGCGGCCGGCAGTTCAGGCCGCCAGCTACCCCGCGGTCAGATACCCGGCCGGAGCCGGTGCCAGCCGCTTGGGATGCATGTCCAGATCGCGCCCATGGCAGCCACGTGCGCGGCGACTGTCAGTGCTGCGCTGATTGTCTGCTCGACGGCGAAGAAGCGGATCGTGAGTCCCGTGAGATACGCGAGTCCGACGGCGGCCGCCACGCCCAGCGCGAACAGGGTCAGTCCCGCTGCCGTGCGGAAGACGCGCTTCGCGGTGCCGCGATTTTCAGCGTGTTCCGGGAGGTTCAGCCTCCGGGTCGGCGTCGTTGCGGACCCGCCGGCCACGGCGGCGCTTGCCGACCGCCGTCGTCGGCTCCTCCCAGACCTCGGCCAGAGTGGTCAACCCGCGCTGGTCAGCGATGGCAAGCACAATCCGGGCGCAGGCAAGCGCGTGCGCCCGGGGCTCGTGCTGCTCAACCGGCGGAAGATCCAGGGCGGCGAGCACGTCGCTGAGGCGGTGCTGGGGCAGGGGCAGGTGGGCCTGGGCCAGATGCAGCGCGCAGTAGAAGTCCTTCGCGGGCAGGTCCAGGTGCTGGTGCTCGATGGCTTTGCGCATCACGGAGGCGTCGTAGGCGGCGTCGAACGCCACGAGGGGGTCCTCGCAGACGAATTGCAGGATGCCTTCGAGGGACATTTCCCAGTCGGCGGCGTTCTGGACGTCCTCTTCGGTGATGCCGTGAAGCTCCACATTGATGGGGTCAAAGTCGTCGATACCGGGCGGCGGCTTGATGAGCCACGCCGCCGTGTCCACGATGTGTCCGTCCCGGACCTTGACCAGGCCGACGGCGCACGCCGAGCCGCGGTAGCTGTTGGCCGTTTCGAAATCGATGGCCGTAAAAGTGATTCCTGACATCCTTGCCTCCCCAGGGCATAGCGCGGGAGGCCGCAAGCGCCTTTGCTTGTGACCTCCCGCACATGACTTCGCCATTCTTGCAGACCAAATGCCGGATTACAGCCTCTGCTGAATATGTGACGTGTGCCATTCAGCCAATGAAAAGAGCGTTGACACCCGGCCCGGCCCGGAGTACCACGGCCTTGAGCGGTCCAATCCCGGGCCGCCCACCTACGAAATCCAGACCGCTGGCCCAAGGCGTAGGCCGCAGCCTCGCTTCAAAGGAGAAGTACCATGGCCCTTTCACTCGTCCTCCACCGTGTCGCCGACTACGACGCATGGCGCAAGGTCTACGACGCATTCGCCGACGCGCAGAAAAACGGCGGCGTCACCGAGCAGTCGGTCCACCGGATGGCAGATGATCCGGACAATGTCCTGGTCATCCATAAGTTCGACACAGTGGAAGCGGCCAGGGCTTTCTTCGCCAGCACAGAACTGAAGGAAGCCATCCAGCGCGCGGGCGTCCAGGGCGAACCGCGGATCGAGTTCTTCGAGTAGTTCCGGTTAGCAGTAGTCAGGAAAGCCCGACGGCGGGGGGGCGGGCCAGTGTGGGGGGCCCCCCCCCGGGGGGGGGTTGGGCGCCGGGGGGTTTCGTTTTCTGCTTTTTGTTCTGTTTCCCTTTTTTCTGTAACCCCCGCGGGGGGGGGGCCGGAATGGCCGGCGGCCCACCCGCCGTCGTGGTGATGCCGCTCCGGTGGTTGAGCTTGTCGAGACCTAACGTTCGCGTGGTTGAGCCGGTGGGGACTACCGCCCCGGGTTCGGATCAACGCCCTCGCCGTCGGGCAGTCCGCCGTCGTTCTGGTCCGCCGCCGAAGCAGCCGACAGCGTGACAGGCGCACTTCCGTGCAGGTGGTCCTTGTGCCGCGCTTCCTGGAGGTGCTGTTCCAGCTTCTCTTCAGCGTCCCGGCGGCGCTGGCCAACGGTTCGCATCTGCTGGGTGGTCGGTGCCGAATGCGCGTGCAGGTGGGGTCCATGATCCGGAGAGAACTCGCTCATAGTGGAATCGTCCCACCAGACGGGCAGGGTGGCTACCTCCCTTGAAGCCGCGCGGCCAAAACCCGGAAATTCCGCCGTTGCTGGCCGCACTGCGGCCTGCCATTCTGGGTCCATCCCGCTTCCAGCGAAAGGACGAGACGATGCCGCTCTACCTGTCCAAATTCAGCTACACCCCGGAAACGTGGGCCCGGCTGATCAACAACCCTGAGGACCGCCGAAAGGCCGCGCAGGCCTACATCGAATCGGTGGGCGGGAAGCTCCACGGATTCTGGTACGCCTTCGGCACCCACGATGGCTACAACCTCTGGGAAGCCCCCGACAACGTTTCCATGGCCGCAGTGGCACTGGCCATCAGCGGAGGCGGTGCGCTGAGCGCATTCGAAACGACGGTGCTTCTGAGCGTCGAGGAGTCGATGGAAGCCATGCGTCAGGCTGCGCGGATCAAGTACCAGTCGCCGGGCACGGCACAGCAGCCCGAGGTCACCGTCGATTGACCCCCTCACCCCTGGTTGAGCCTGCCGAAACCCCGAGCCTCGGGATCCCGGCAGGCCCGATCAGTTGCTCAGCGCTCCGGATTCAGGTCGTTGCGGAAGATCACTGTGCCGTTGGCGTTGCGGAGGGTGACAGAGAAGACGTCGTCCTCGCCGAGATCGACGTGGCCGAAGTACTGACTTTCGCCGCTGCGCGGGGACTCGCCCGCGTAGGCGCCCGCCCGGGAGAACACCACTTCCGGGCCGAAGGTGCCGTCCATCTTGTTGGGGCCGAAGCTGCCGGCGTTGATGGGACCGCCGACGAACTCCCAGAAGGGGTCGAAGTCCTGGAAGGCGGCGCGCTCGGGCGAGTAGTGGTGGGCGGCGCAGTAGTGCACGTCGGCGGTGAGCCATACGACGTTTTTAACCCGGTTGCGCTTGAACGCGGACAGCACCCGCGCGATCTCGAGTTCCTTGCCCAAGGGGGCACCGGCGTCGCGGTTTGAAAGGGATTCCTGCGCGGTGGGGCCGTCGGGGACGATGATGCCGAGCGGCAGGTCCGCGGAAATCACCTTCCACGTTGCCTTGGACTTGCTGACCTCGCGGATGAGCCAGTCGGCCTGCTCCTGGCCAAGTATGTGGGTGAGCTTCGTTTCCTTGCCGTCCGTGTTGGGGTCCTTGAAGGTCCGCATGTCCAGGCAGAAGACGTCCAGCTGCGGGCCGCGGGTGATTTTGCGGTAGATGCGGGCCGGTTCGAAGCCGGTGCTACCGTCGCTGAGCTGGGCGATGGGCTGGTATTCCTGCCAGGCTTGGCGGCCGCGGGCGGCGAGGACGTCCACGCGGCGCTCGCTGTAGCGGGCGTCGGTGAGGATCTGCCCGGGGTACCAGTTGTTGTGGGTCTCGTGGTCGTCCCATTGCGCGATGACCGGCACCTCCGCATAAAGGGCGCGGATGTTCTTGTCCATCATGTTGTACCGGTGACGGCCGCGGTATTCCTCGAGGGTTTCCGCCACTTTGGACACCTCTTCGGTGACGAGGTTGCGCCAGATCTGCCCGTCGGGCTCGGTGACCTGCGCGGCGATGGGGCCGTCGGCGTAGATGGTGTCACCCGAGTGGATGAAGAAGTCCGGCTTGGTGTCGAGCATGGCTGCGTATCCGCGCATACCGCCGATTTCCTCGTTGATGCCCCACCCCTGCCCGGCGGTGTCACCGGTCCAGACGAAGCTCTGGCCGCGCTGCGTACCGGCGCTGCGGGACCAGGCCCTGTTGGTCTTCGAGCCGGGCGCGGTGCTGAATGAGCCGCGGGCGGTCTCGCCTGCGTTGCCGTCCCGGTCCTCGAAGTGCATGGTGAGCGCGAAGCGGGTTCCCGCCGGGAGGTCGCGTGCGGCGATCTTCGAGGTGAAGTCCGTGGCGTCGCTGGCGGCGGTGCCACGGAGCAGTCGGCTGAAGGCGCGGCTACCGCGGAGTGCGGACCCGTCCTCGTCGACCGCCACCAGATTGGCAACCAGCCGGCCCGCGCCCGACGCCCGGGACCACAGGACGCCCGAGTTGGTGGTGACATCTCCGGTGGAGATACCGGACGGGAGGGTCAGGCGGTTGCGGACTAAAGGAACAGCCGACGGCCGGGCTGCGTGGGCGGGGACAACGAGTGAAGGGGCGACGGCGGCAGCACCGGCAGCGGCGATGGCACCTTTGAGGACGTTGCGGCGGGAGAGAGGAGTCATGGGGCCATTGTTGAGGCTCCGGGTTAAGGGGCGGCGACGGCGGGGTGAACCCGGTGAAGCAAGCCGGTGACAACCAGATCGAATTCCTTGACAAATAATGAATTTGTCTTCCCAAGCGTGAGAAGCAGGGTCTAATATCCTGCACCTAGGCATTAATCAAAGAAGATATGCCGAGAGCTGACCCTTACTTTCGGGCAGGGGTAAATGAGTGGGAAATTGGCTGCTTTGCGTCTTTCCTAGCGGCAACTCATCTGCGGCTCCTTATTGGGGGAACCGCTTTTACAGAAGTATTCATTGCTGAAATATCTAATGCCCATGCGCGAATTATGCGTCATCGTGTTTGGCATGCACATTTCCCCAACGAAATCTTTGGACGGAGTTTGCCATGAAGAAGCTTCTACTACTGACAGGAATGCTCACCGGCCTCGTGGCGGGCACCGGAGCCGTCGCTGCCGCGGCGCCGGAACCCATCGGGACAGTGACCCTGACACTTCGAGAGTGTGGATACAGAATCGAGGCTGTTGTGACGGGAAAGGCGGGTGTGAACGAACTTGCAAACGGAGCCACAATCTTCACCGCTCCGGGTCAGGAAGTGACGCTTACCAACGTCAAGACCGGCGAAAGCGTCACTTTCGGCATCACAGGGGCGAGCCACGTCAACACAGTGTCCGCTAACCGCGTGGAGATAACGGCCACTGGCAGGAACGTACTGACAATTCCGGAGGGGGACAGAAAGGGTGTCTACCTAACGGTTGGTTCCGTCACGTACGTTCTTGACGGAAGAGGGAGGCAAATCAGCCCCTTCGAAGGCACCGGGCAGGTAACGGATATTTGCACACTGCTCGCCTAAGAAAAAAGCTGACGAGACAGAACGGGTGGCTGGCATTCTGCCAGCCACCCGCCGTCGTATCTTCCGCGAAAGACAGCTCAGCGCAAAGGCACCTCATCCACGAACACGACCGGAGCGACGGCCTGCTGGTAGAGCTTGAGGGCGTCAGGCACGGCGAGGTTGCCGAAGTTCAACGACAGCTGCAGGCCCTCCAGCTGGGCGTTGGCGGACTCAGCAGCACTGACTTTTTCGCCCAGGGCGCGGGAGTTGGCGAAGTTCGTTGCCAGGGCGGCGGCCACGGAGAAAATGACGGCAGCCAGACAGAGGAACCGCCACACGATGGAGTCTTCCTGCAGGCTGAAGATGCCCTGGATCGCCTCGGTGAATCCAGTGCCTCCCACGGCGGGGCCAGCAGTAAGCATGGCGGCCAAGGCGCTGCCCACGATGCTGATGTTGGAGAGCCTGTTCCGGCGTGGGCGCTCCCGTCCTATGTAGGAGCGGATGGCCTGCCGTTTTTGGTCAATGCGCTCGGAGAGCCGTTGCCGCGTATCGGCAGATTCTTCCATGATTAGCTGCAGCCTTTCTCCCCCCCCGGTCGACGTTTGGATCAGGATCCCACCGCCCGGAATCCCGGTCCAGACTCGGCTGTTCCGGGGCCGCCGTCGGGCGCTGAACAGCGGGGCTCCAGCCGGAGTTCGCCGCAGCCACGGCAGGCCGCAGCCACAGCAGGGGGCGGAGCAGGTGAAGTGGTTTTTCATCGGAGGACGGCAGCTGCTGAAAGGCTGCCCCCGGTTCCCCTCAGCGCGTAGGCGCCTCATTCACGAAGGCCACGTGGGAAACGAACTGTTTGTAGAGCATCGCTGCTTCGTCCGTGGCAATGTGGCCGAAGCCCAGAGACAGCTGCAGCCCTTCCAGCTGCGCGATGGCCGTTTCTGCTGCGGTGACCTTCTCAGCCAAGGCCTGGGAATTCGCGAAGTTCGTGGCGAGCCCGGCCCCGACGGACAGAATTACTGCCCCCAGGCAAAGAACCCGCCACACCACGGAAGCATCGTCCAGGGAGAACATGCTCTGGACCGATGCCGTGAAGCCGGTGCCCCCGAACGCCGGACCGGCAGTGAACAGGGCGGCCAGCACACTTCCCACCACGCTGAATTCGGTGAGCTTGTGCCGTCGCGGCCGTAGCCGTTCCAGGTAGGCGCGGAGTGCGGACTGCTTTTCTTCGATGCGGTCGGACAGCCTCTGGCGCGTCTCCGGCGAGTCGTCCATGGCGGTATCAGCCTCCCTCTCCGACGGTATTTGCGATCAGCATCCCACCGGCCCGAAATCTGGTCCAGAGTGGAGAGGTCCGGGCGGGCCCTGCCCGCGAATTCGAGGAGCGCCGCCCGAACCCAAGCCCCGCCCGGAGCAGGAAGGACCTGATCGAGACAGGGTTGTCTCCCTGTCCGGTGCCGGCAGGCTTGTGTACGTTAATCCCACGGGACTGCAAGGGCGCAGTCGGCGAGCTAGGCAGCAGACGAGAGGCGACGAGGTTGGCAAAAACGAACATGGCAAAGACGACCGGAGCAGCACCCAAACTGGCCAAGGCATTGGCCATCGTCCTCGGGACCGGGAACATCAACGATGGAGACTCTGGCACGGAACAGATACCCATCCGGCTGCGGGCTTGGGACGGCTCTGAAGCAGGCCCCGAAGATGCGCCGCTGATCGAGTTCACGTCCCGCCGGGCGCTGCGGCGGATCCTCTGGTCGCCCGGGCAGCTGGGACTGAGCCGGGCGTATGTGGCCGGCGAGATCACTGCACACGGCGACATTTTCGCAGCCTTCGCCGCGCTCAGCTCCGCCGGCAAGTTCGCCGAGCCGGGCCCGTTCAGTCCGCTGACGCCCCGGGAAGCGTGGACGCTCGTGAAGACCGGCATCAGCCTCGGCGCGCTCGGCCCCAACCCCGCTCCCCCGCCGGAGGAAGCGAAAGTTGAGAAGCACGGCAGGCGGCACTCCAAGAAACGGGACGCCGCGGCGATTTCGCACCATTACGACGTCGGCAACGACTTTTACCGGCTGGTCCTCGGCCCGTCGCTGGTCTACTCGTGCGCTGTCTGGTCCGACGAGGAGACGGGTCTGGAGGCCGCGCAGGAGGAGAAGCTCGACCTGGTCTGCCGGAAGCTCGGCCTGGCCCCGGGCATGCGGGTGCTGGACGTGGGCTGCGGCTGGGGAAGCTTCGCGCTGCATGCGGCCGGACGGTACGGGGTGAACGTCGTCGGCATCACGCTGTCCACCGAGCAGGCGGAGCTGGCCAGCAAGCGGGTGGCCGAGGCCGGGCTGACGGAACTTGTGGACATCCGCGTCCAGGACTACCGCGACGTGAACGACGGCCCCTACGACGCGATCAGCTCCATCGGCATGTCCGAGCACGTCGGACGTGAACAGCTGGGCCGATATGTGTCGCAGCTTCATGGCCTGTTGCGGCCAGGCGGCCGGCTGCTCAACCACGCCATCTCGTGGAACGCCGGGCCCACAGAGGACGATCCCGATTCCTTCATCCCCCGCTACGTCTTCCCCGACGGCGAGATGCTCAGCCTGGGCGACATGATCGTGGCGCTGGAGGGCGGCGGCTTCGAGGTGCTCGACGTCGAGGCTCTCCGCCGGCACTACGCCCTGACGCTGCGCGCCTGGGTCAAGAACCTCGAGGAACAGTGGGACGAGGCAGTCCGGCTAACGTCCGAAGGCCGCGCCCGCATCTGGCGGCTGTACATGGCGGCCAGCGCTCTCGGCTTCGAGGACGGCCTGACCGGCGTGAACCAGGTGCTGCTGCAGAATGCCGGCGGCGAGGAGCCGCCGCTGCGGCTGAGGAATTGGGCGGGCTAAGCGAATCGAAACCAGGAAAAACCACATAAGGAGCAAGGACAATGGCTAACATTCTGATGGTCGTCTCGGCCGCCGATTCGCTGACAATGAAGGATGGCAGCCAGCACCCCACCGGTTTCTGGGCGGAGGAGCTGGTGGTGGCGCACCGGACCCTGCAGCAGGCCGGGCACAACGTGGATTTCGCCACCGCCGGCGGCGTCAAACCCACCGTGGACAAGCTCAGCCTGCAGCCCGAGACGGTCGGCAGCGAGGAGCGGGCGGAGGACTTCCGAACCTATCTGGACATGATCGACGTCGACCTGTTCGCCCCGCTGGTGCTGGCCGACGTCGACACGTCCGGGTACGACGCCGTCGTCCTGCCCGGCGGCCACGGGCCCATGGCGGACCTCTTCCAGGACAAGGACCTCGGCCGGATCCTGCTGGAGGCCGACGGCGTCGGCAAGATTGTCGCGCCCTTCTGCCACGGCACCGCGGGCCTGCTCAGCGCAACGGCCGACGACGGCGAGTTCGCCTTCGCAGGCCGCAAAGTCACGGTGTTCACCAATTCGGAGGAGCTGGGCGGCGGCACCGGGGAGAACACCCCGTGGTTCGTGGAGACGGCGCTGCGGGAGAAAGGCGCCAACGTGGAGACCGGCCCGGACTGGGCCAGCCATGTGGTGCGCGAGGGCAACCTGATCAGCGGCCAGAACCCGCAGTCCAGCGAGGACGTGGCCAAGGAGGTCATCAAGGCCCTCGCCGAGTAGGGGTCAGCCGGCAGCAGTCCCGATCCAGGGCTGGATGCGAACGAAGTCGACCTTGTTGCCGGGGTTGGTCCGGCTCTTCTGGTAACGCGAGAAGCCCTTCGCGTCCAGGTGGTTCTGTGCGCGGAACTCGGCGAGGGCTTCGTCGTACGCCTGGTTGAGCCGCTTGCCGGAGACCTCCTCCATCGAGCCGTCGGCAAAGGTCACGGAGACGAGGATACTCTCCGGGAAATGCCGGTTCATCCGGATGAAGCCTTCAGCATCCTGCTGCAGATTGATCAATGTGGTCCGCCTTCGTGGTTGAGGCTTACAGTCTCCCCTACTTTTAAACCCAAGTACGACGGCGGGAGGCCGGCAGATCTGCCAGCCTCCCGCCGTCGTACTTGTGAAGTCGTGCTTAGGAAAGGGACCTAACCCGCGAGCCCGGCCACAGCGAAGATGGCTGCGGCGATGGCGAAGCCCATCACGCCGATCAGGGTTTCCATGACGGTCCAGGTCTTCAGGGTGGTCTTGACGTCCATGCCGAAGAAGCGGCCCACCATCCAGAAGCCGGCGTCGTTCACGTGCGAGGCAACGACGGAGCCGGCGGCACAGGCGATGACCAGGGCGGCCACCTGCATGCCGTTCATTCCGGCCGCAGCAACACCGGGGGCGATCAGGCCGGCGGTGGTGGTGAGGGCCACGGTGGCGGAGCCCTGGGCGATGCGCAGGATAGACGAGATCAGGAAGCCGGCCAGGATGAGCGGGATGCCCATGTGGCCGAGGACGTCTGCCAGCGCGTCGCCGATGCCGGAGGTGCGCAGCACGCCGCCGAACATGCCGCCGGCACCGGTGATGAGGATGACCGAGCAGACCGGGCCCAGCGAGGATTCGAGCAGGTTCTCGAGCACGCCGTTGTTCACGCCGCGGCGGGCGCCGAGGACGAACATGGCCACGAACACCGTGATGAGCAGCGCCACCGGGGTTTCACCCAGCGTGCGCAGGAACTGGAACCACTGTTCGTTCTTGGCAGAGGCGGGCAGCACGCCGGCGGAGGCCGCGGTGTTCAGGCCGGTGTTGATGAAGATGAAGAGCAGGGGCAGGAGCAGCAGGCCCATGATGGTCCGGAAGCGCGGCGGGTGGGATTCCGCCTCGGCGGTGGCGTGGCCCAGGAGTTCCGGCACCGGAAGCTCCAGCTTCTTGCCGGTCCACAGGCCGTACAGGTACGCGGTGAGGTACCAGGTGGGAATGGCGGTGAGGAGGCCGGCGATGGTCACCAGGCCGATGTTCGCCTCGAAGAAGGCCGACGCCGAGACCGGGCCCGGGTGCGGCGGCAGGTAGATGTGCATCACGGAGAACGCGCCGGCGGCGGGGAGGCCGTAGCGCAGCACTCCCCCGCCCAGGCGGTGGGCGACGGCGAAGACCACCGGGAGCATGACCACGAGGCCGGCGTCGAAGAAGATGGGGAAGCCGAAGATCAGCGAGGCGAGGCCCAGCGCGAAGGGGGCGCGCTTCTCACCGAAGATGCCGATCATGTAGTCGGCCAGCACCTTGGCGCCGCCGCTGGTTTCCACGATGCGGCCCAGCATGGCGCCCAGGCCGACGAGCAGCGCCACGGTTCCGAGGGTCGTCCCGAAACCGTTGATGAGCACCGGGACCACCTGGTTGGCGGGGATGCCCGTGGCGAAGGCGGTGCCGAGACTGACCAGGATCAGGGAAAGCAGCGCGTGCATGCGCAGCCTGATGATCAGGAACAGCAGGACGCCGATCGCCACCGCCGCGATGAGCAGCAGTGGTCCTGCGCCCAGCGTTTGTGTCCATCCTTCGATGGTCATGGTTCTCCTTTGAAGCAGATTTCTTGGGGGGTGGATGCCGCGCGTCAGTGAGCGCGGCACCCGGGTGGTGCAGCTAGTTGGCGCTTGGCGCCGGGTTTGTGGGGAGCTCCGGGTTTGTCGGGAGCTCCGGGTTGGACGGGAGCTCCGGGTCGGACGGGAGCTCGTTGGTGGAGAGCCCGTTGGTGGAGAGCTGCAGCGCGGCCAGGATGGCGGCGATGAGTTCCTCCGGGGAGCGGGTGATGTCCAGGCGGAGGCTTCCGGTTTCGAGTTCGTCCGCGGTCAGCGGTTCCAGGGTGGCCAGCTGGCTGGGCAGCAGCGTTGGCGGCATGAAGTGGCCTTCGCGTCCCTGCATGCGCTGGCTGAGCAGCTCGGCGTCGCCGTGCAGGTGGATGAAGATTACGCGGCCTTCGGCTTCGGACAGCAGCTTGCGGTAACTCTGCTTGAGCGCGGAGCAGGTGAGCACGGTGCTGTGCCCGCCGCGGGCCTGGCCGGTCATCCAGTCCTGGATCTGCTGCAGCCAGGGCCACCGGTCCTCGTCCTGCAGCGGAATGCCCTGGCTCATCTTGTCGATGTTGGACTGCGGGTGGAATTCGTCCGCCTCAGCGCTTGCCCAGCCGAGGTGCTTGGACAGGGCCGCGGCGATCGTGGACTTGCCTGACCCGGCAACGCCCATCACCACCAGATGCGTGGCTGGATAGTGCATGTTTACCTCCGAAGAAGACGTCTTTGGCTTGTGGAAGAAGCTCAATCGGCAGCCCGACTCGAACTGCGCTGGAGATAAGGTATCACCAATCCACCCGAAAGATACTATCTTTGCGTGTCACAGGTCATACCTTTGCCGTCTTCTTCCGGTACGCTGGAGGGGCGCCTCAGCGCAGAGGAAAGGCAGGATCATGTCGACGGCGACAGAAGACCGCGCAAATAACGCGAACGGCGGCGGGTTGTCACCCGCCATGCACGAACGCGTCCTCGACGCGGTGGGCGTGGCCATCGCGTCCGGCGCCCTGGCGCCGGGAAGCCGCCTGACCCTTGAAGGCCTCCAGCAGGAGTACGGCATATCGCGGACAGTGGCGCGAGACACCATGAAGGTCCTCGAATCGATGAACCTGGTCTACTCGCGCCGGCGAGTGGGGATCGTGGTGCAGAGCCCGGACCTCTGGAACGTTTATGACCCCAAGCTGGTGCGGTGGCGCCTGGCATCTGAACGCCGTGCTGAACAGTACGCCAGCCTCACGGAGCTGCGCATCGCCGTCGAACCCATTGCGGCGGCGGGTGCCGCCCGCCGGGCCAGCGCGGCGGAACGCAGCCAGCTGGTGGCCTTGGCCGCGGACCTGCGGCGGCTGGGGGAAGCGGGAGAGCTCGAGGCATTTCTTGCAGCCGATATTGCGTACCACCGGCTGCTGCTGAAGAGCTGCGGCAACGAGATGTTCTCGTCCCTTGAAGGAATGGTTGCCGAGGTACTCACCAGCCGAACGCACCAGGGGCTCATGCCGTTCAAGCCGCGGCCCGAGGCCCTGGATGCGCATGAGGAAGCGGCCGCAGCGGTGGCTGCCGGGGACGCTACGGCAGCGGAGACCGCCATGCATCACATCCTTGACGAAGTGCGCGAGGCGATGGGGCTGCACTAGGCGGTGGTGGCTGAGCCCGCGGGTAAAGCCTGCCGAATCCAGGTCTCCCTGATTTCGGCAGGCTCAATCAGCGGTGGACGCTTCTACCAGAGCCGTGCGCTCGAGTATGGGACGCTGGGCAGGTCTCCCGCGTTCCAAAACTCGTCGGAGCGGACGCTGGGGGTGTGTCCCCGGCCGTCGGTCAGGACGGAGCGGACGGTGGCGGTGACAGCCCAGAGTCCGGTGAGAAGCAGGATAACGAGCAGTGCCATGGTGTTTGTGCCTCGGTGGTTGTGGGCGGATGGGTGATTTCAGTGTGCTCAGCCGCCGTGTGAGCAAGCGTGTGAAAGCCCGCTGACTCCGCGGAGGGCCGGGGCTAAAATGACGCGTATGGCCGAAAGCACCATTCGGCTCCTCGGTCCGCCGGCGATCGAGTCCACTGACAGCAGTCCCCCGCAGCCCAGGGGCCGCAAGGCCTGGGCCGTGTTGGCATACCTTGCGCTCCAGCCGGACGGCGCCGGTCGGTCGCGGCTGGCAACGCTGCTGTTCCCCGACGCGGCCGATCCGCTCGGCGCCCTGCGCTGGAACCTCTCCGAGCTCCGGCGGACACTCATCGGGGTGACGCTCGACGGCGATCCCCTGCGGCTGGCGCTGCAGCCGCCGTGGCGCTGCGACGCCGTCGAGCTTGTCGGATCGGGTGCCCTCCCCCGGCCCAACCCGCACAACCTGAACGGCCAGCTGCTCGAAGGGCTGGTATTCGCCGATTGCCCCGTGTTCGACTCCTGGCTGGCGGACCAGCGCTACCGGCTGGAGAACTGCGCGCAGTCGCTGCTGTACGAGTCGTCCGTGGCGGCCCTGGCCGCGGGCGATCCGCGGGAGGCTGCGGAGCTGGCCGCGCGGGCGCTGCAGCGGGACCCGTTCCACACCGACTGCAATGCCGTGCTGGTCAGGGCGCTGGTGGCGATCGGTGAGCACCGGCACGCACGCGAGCACGTGACCAAGTGCGCCAACCTGTACCGCGACGAACTGGGCCTGCCGCTGCCACCCGAAATCCGCTCGGCACTGTCCGGCGCCGCACCCGAAGCGGGCCCTGGGATTCCGGCCACCGTGGCCACCGTCCGGTCCTATCTGGACGCCGGCGGCGCCTCGCTCTCGGCCGGGGCCGTGGACCGGGGGCTGGACCAGTTGCGGCTCGCCGTCGTCCTCGCCCAGCGCACGCCTGACCGGCACCTCCTCGCCGAGGCCCTGGTCACGCTGGCCGGCGCGATGATCCACCAGGCCGGTGGCCGCGGTGCGGAGGTGGCGGATTTCCTGCACCGGGCGCTGTCGGCCGAGTCACGGCCGGCCTTATCGCCGTCGGAAAAGTACGACGGCGCGTCCCCCACTGCCGCCGCCGCGTACCGTGAGCTGGGGTACCTGTCCGTCCAGCGGGGCGTCCCGGACCGCGCGGCCGGCTGGCTGGAGCGGGCCAGTGTGGCGGCCGTCGGATTCCCCGAGGAGCAGGCACGGATCCTGGCGATCCGGGGAATGCTGGCGTCCGATATCGCCCGCTATGGCGACGCCCTTGAGGCATTGAGCGCATCGGTCCGGCTGGCCCGGGCCGCGCGGAACCGCCGGCAGCTGGCGTTCAGCAGTGCGCTTCTGGGCCGGGTGTGGCTGCTGCGCGGGGAGCTGGAATTGGCGGCCGAGACCCTGGACCACGCACTGCAATGGATTCTCGCCGAGCACTGGACGGCGTTCGAGCCGTTTGTGGCCGGCGTGCGCGGCGAAACTTACCTCGCGGCCGGGGATCTCGAGGCCGCCGCGGAGATGATCGACAGGTCGTGGGTGATGGCGGACCTGGCCGGGGACCACTGCTACATGGCCCTCGCCGCGGGGGCGGAAGCGCGGCTGTTCCTGGCGCACGGGGACCTCGCCGCAGCGCAGCACTGGGTTGACAGGGGGATGGAACCGAAGCCCTGGTACCTCTGGTACTCGGCCCGGTTGCTGGACGTTGCGGCGGAGGTGGCCATCGCGGCGAGGTCCGAGCGGGCAGGAGCAGTGGCCGAACGGCTCGGAGCGCTTGCGAGCCGGAGCGGGATGCGCGAGTTCGTGGTCCGGGCCCAGTCCCACCGCGCTGTGCTCGGAGACGAAGCCGCCGCCCAATCCGTTCCGTGGCTGGCGAAGGAGATCGACAACCCAGCACTGACCGGATTCCTGGCGGCCCGGGGCCAGCTCTGACCGTCGCGGGTTGAACCTCATCCGCCCCGCTGGCTGAGCCCGTTGAATGATTTCGACAGGCTCAATCAGCGGGGACAGGCTCAACCAGCGGGGACCCCGTGAATGTTAGCGCCAGAATTCGGTGAGCCGCTTGGCGAGGGCTCTGCCTTGGTCGTATCCGGCCCGCGCGGCGGACGGACGCAGCGACAGGTTCATCGCATTGGCGCCGAACATGTGCTCGGAGCTGCCGTCCGGGAAGATCGTTTCGACTTTGCTGCCGTGCGCGCGCAGTTCGTCGACCTGCGTGGCGAGATGCAGACCCCATTCCGCCGGAGTCCGTGACCTGCCGCCGAATGGTGACAGCACCAGCACCCGCGAGTATCCGGCTGCCAGGTCGGCATTATCGGCGTTGGACCGGTAGCCGCCGTCGATGTACCGGCTGCTGCCGATACCGTAGGCGGCACCGCTGGAACAGCTGGCCGCCACGGCGTCCACCAGGTCAACGCCGCTGTCGCTGTCGAACTCGACCGGTTCACCGGTCTGGGCATCGACTGCGGTGATGAGCATTCGTTGTTGCGGCCAGAGCTGGCTGGGCAGCCGGGCGGCGACGGTAGAACGCCATTGCGTTTGCCGGGAGCCGTCCGCCCCCGCAACCATCTCAAGCGCCGCCGCACCCAGTCTGCGGCGCATGTCGGCCGCATCTGCGGCAGCGGCGATGATCTTGCCTGTCCTCTCCATCTGGTTCATCACTGGCCGGACCGGGCCAGGTCCAGGGTCTGATCCGGCAGGTCCAGTCCGTGGTGGGTGCACGGCGGCGAGGATGTCTGCAAAGAGTTCGGCCGGTTTAGCGCCGGTTATCTGGGCCGCGGCGGTGGAGCCGGCCGACGTTCCGACGATCAGATCGGCGTCGGTCACATCCAGCCCGGCCTCAGCCAGGCCGGCGATGACGCCGATCAGCCACGCATTGCCTGTGGATCCGCCGCCGCCGAGGACCAACGCCCGCCCGACCGAGGCGGGCATTCGCTGTGTGGTGTCGACCTGCGGCTCGTGAGAGTCCGCCGTCGGAGTGGAGTGCGGAGTTGGAAAAGGTGTTGTGTTCATGGGAGTCGCCCTTCGCGATTTGCCTGTTCGGCGCTCCCGGTGGCGACTAGTTCAGCCGCGCGATCGTGGGCTGCAGGGGAGCGCCCATTGCGGATACTGCGTTCATGGGTCTCACCTCCTGCCAACCGGTCACGATCGGCACGACCTTAACACGCCGCTGCGCGAGCGCGCAATCAGCGGGTGCGGCGCAAGTGCGCAAACAGCGGTTTAAACAAAAAAGCAGGGCCCGCCAAATTGGCGGGCCCTGCTCGAAACCTAACGGTCCCGGTTATCCAGGGAAATTAGATAGCCTGGATGTTTACGGCCTGGGGACCCTTGGGGCCCTGCTCGGTTTCGAAGGAAACCTTCTGGTTCTCTTCGAGGGAGCGGAAGCCGGAGGAGTTGATCGCGGAGTAGTGCGCGAAAACGTCCTGCGAGGAGTCGTCCGGGGAGATGAAGCCGAAGCCCTTTTCAGCGTTAAACCATTTGACGGTGCCAGTAGCCATTATTTTTGTCCTTCGTGAAGGTGGAGGAAAAATCCCGACTTTCGGGTCCTCCGGTGTGGGGTGTTCAAAACCGCTACTTCAGAAGAACGCGGACTTTCGACCGCGCGTACTGCCTGAACTACACAATGCAAACACAACAACGTGTTCAACTGTACAGGAAATCTACCAGCGCAAACGCCAAACTTGCAGGCACAACCATTCAGGGGACGAAAACCGAACAGGAACCTACTCCTGCCCGTTCCCGTCCAGCGCCGGGCTGTAGGCCGTATACCCGGGCCGCAGCCGCACGGACCTCTCCCCCAGCACCGCGATGTCTTCCCACATCACGAAGAAGGATCCGCGGTGCCGCCACCGCAGCAGCTGGGGCAGCGGCCACGGCTGCGTCAGATCGTTCCGCTCGTAGCCCAGGAAGGACGACCAGCTGTGCGGGCTGACGACCAGACCGAACAGGCGGGCGTCGGCCATCAGCCGGCGCGGGGCGCCGTCCACCACAAACCGGGCGTCGGCCACGCGCCCCAGCCGCACGCCGTCGTCGTCATGCACCGGGGTGCCCAAAAGATCACCGAGGATCACGGCGGCCTCCCGCCCCCGGAATCCGGGCGATGATCTTGTCGCGGATCCAGCGCTCCACCCAGTCTGCGTCGAGGCCCTGGCCGCTGACGCCGAGCCGGACCACCACGCCGACGCTGGCCACGTCCGTCCAGGGGATCCGGATCAGCCGGGACGACGGCGGTCTGCCGCCGAAGATGCGGGTCCCCAGCACCGGACCGGTCAGCAGCGCCGTGAGCACCGGCGCCGGCGTTCCCTCTGGAATCGCCGTGCCCAGGGAAAGCTCCGGTCTGCCCTCGGGGACGCCGAGTTCGAGGTCGTCCACCGTGGTGACCGGGACGCCGTCGCTGTCCAGAACCTGGCGGTCCAGGAGGTGCAGCTGGGCGTCCAGGGTCTGCCCGGCGACGGGCGGAACGGAGGGCAGCGGGCGGGGTGTTTTCATGCGCCGGCTCCTGTCACGATCATCAGCGGTATGGCCGCCAGCGAAGCCACGAGGATCACCACGAGGTAGATCATCGCCACCATATTCACGCCGCGGCCGTTGACGTGCCTGCCCATGTATTGGGGGTCGTTGGCCACGATCAGGATCGGCAGGTACGTCAGCGGCAGCGCCACGGCGGAGAACACCACCGAGTATTCGGTCACCAGCACGGGGTCCACGCCCGTGGCCAGCACCGCCAGCCCCACCAGCAGGCAGATGATCATCGACACGTGGAACCGGGCGGCCTCCGCGGGCTTGCGGAACTTGCCCCAGGACCAGCCGAAGAACTGCGCCAGCGTGTAGCCGCTGGACAGTGTCGTCTCCAGCGCGGCACCGAACGTGGCGGCCATCACGCCAATAAGTACGACGGCGAGCCCCAGTTTCCCGGCGCCCGCCGCTACCGGGAGGATCACCTGGGAGAGGGACGTGACGGCGATGCCCGCGGGAAGAAGCACGACGGCGGCGCACCCCGCGATCGCGACGGACAGCAGCCCGCCGAGCGGGAACCCCACCAGCACGTTAATGCGGGACTGGATCAGGTCCTTGATCTTCCACCCCTCCTCCACAGCGCCGGAGGAGAAGAAGAACACCTCGTACGGCGTCATCGCCGCGCCGAACAGGGCGATGGCGAAGTACCAGTAGGTGGCACCGGTTTCCTCGGCCGGGACGGCGGGGAGGGCCTGGCTGGCCAGGTTGCCCCAGTCGGGTTTGAGCAGGAAGAGCGCCACGGCGAAGACGATCAGCGTCAGTCCGAGGAGCCCGGTGACGTTTTCCATGATGGAGAACTTGACCCGCCAAATGACGAGCCACACGGCCACGGCCGCCAGCGGAATCCAGAGCAGGTAGTTGACGCTGCTGGCCAACTGCAGGGCCAGGGCGATGCCGCCGATCTCGGCGGTCACCGTCATCAGGTTGATGAGGAAGGAGGCGGACAGGTTGGCCAGCCCGGCGCGCGGCCCCAATCGTTCGCGGATCACCTCGAACGTGGCCCGACCCGACGCGGCCGCCACCCGCCCGGACATGTTGGCGAACACGCAGATGCCCACGACGCCGACGGCCACCACCCAGACCAGCGACATCCCGAACCGGGACCCGACGACGGCGTTGGTCACGAGGTCGCCGATGTCCACGAACCCGCCAATGGCGGTCAGGATGCCGAGCGCGACGTCGAGCAGGCGCTTCATTTCTTGCCCACCTTCGACGTGAGCTGCTCCAGCGCGTCCTCAGCCGCGGCGAGCGCCTTGTCTCCGTCCGAAAGGGATGGCCCGCCGTCGTCGGACGATACGGCGTCCCGCGCGGTGGTGAGGCTGGCGGCCGAACTCTCCAGCACCTTCAAAGCCTCCTCCCGCACCTGCCGGTCCTCGGGCGAGGTGGGCGAGAGGCGCAGGACGGTGTCGCGGCTGGTCTGCACTTCCTTGAGGGCGTCGTCGAGCGCGGTGGAGGTGGCGGCCCTGGTGAGCTTGCCGCCGGAGTCGAGGCCGACGGCGAGCTTGGCGGTGGCGATGGCGGAGGAGCTGTCCTGGGTGGCGGTGGACACGGCGTCTGTGACGGCGCTGCCGGCTGAGCAGGAGGTGAGGACGGCTCCGAGACAGGCAACGGCGGCGAGTGTCAGGCGGCCCGTCCGGGCTCCGGCTGGCCTGGTCAGCACCTTTCCTCCAGCCTCCGGGCAGGCCCGGTTCGTCCGAAACGCCGCTGCAATTAGTTGCCTTGAGCTATGTATAGCACTGCACGCCGGTAAACAGCAGACCGCCGCGAGGGGCAAGTTCCCGGCTCTCTGAAACGGTGGCCGGAGCCGCCGGGCGGGCGTATGATCCGGGCATGGGGCGGCATTCAGCCGCGCCCACGACATGCCGCCTGAGCCCTGCCACCCGGAGGTGCACCGATGGAAATGCCCAAACCGACCGAGGCTGACAAGAAACACTTCCGGGCCGTGGTCCCTGACCATCCCGGGGTGGTCATCAAGCCGATGTTCGGGAACCTGGGCGCGTTCGTGAATGGCAACATGTTCGCCGGGCTGTTCGGGCCCACCGTCGGCATCAAGCTCTCCGACGAGGACCGGGAGGTGCTGGAGTCCTCGGAGCGTACGGTCCCCTTCGGGCCGCCGGAACGTCCGATGGGCGGGTACACAGGGCTGCCGGAGATCTGGAACGAAGAAGGCGACGGCGATGACGCACGGGCCCGTGCCTGGACGGAGAAAGCATTCGCGTATGTGGCCAGCCTGCCGCCGAAGGCCGCGAAGGAACCCAAGCCCAAGGCCGCCAAGAAGTAGCCATGACCACCTCTCCGGCCGCCGCGCGAGAAATCGACGCCCTGGTGATCGGGTCGGGGCAGGCGGGCCTGGCCACGAGCTACTGGCTGAGCCGGGCCGGCGTCGACCATCTGCTGCTGGAGCAGCGCGCGCAGCTGGGCGGCGCCTGGCAGGACCGCTGGGACTCGTTCTATTTGAATACGCCCAACTTCGCGTTCCTGCTGCCGGGAATGACGTACGACGGACCCGAGCCGGACGCTTTCCTCCCCCGAGACGAGGTGATCGAGCTCTTCCGCGAGTACGCACGCCGGATTGATGCGCCGGTGCAGCTGGGGACCGAGGTGACGCGGGTCGCGCGAGCTGACGGCGGGTTCGCCATCGAGACGAACGGCGGAAGCTGGCTGGCACGGAACGTCGTCCTCGCGAACGGGGCCTATCAGCGGCCGCGGGTTCCGCCGTCGGCCGCCAACATTCCTGCGCACATTATCCAGCTGCACAGCCATGACTACCGCAATCCGGCGCAGCTGCCTGACGGCGCGGTGCTGGTGGTGGGCACCGGGCAGTCGGGCGGGCAGATCACCGAGGACCTGCTTGCCGCCGGCCGGGAGGTGCACCTGTCCGTCTCGGCCTGCCCCGAGGCGCCGCGGCGCTACCGCGGGCAGGACACGTTCTACTGGCTCCTCGAGGTCAACCTGCACGGGCCCGACTACGGCATCAACGGCCTGCAGCTGGCGCAGCTACCCTCGCACGCCGCGCGCTTCATGTGCAATCCGCTGGTATCCGGCAACGACGGCGGCCACAGCATCCGCCTGCGGGACCTGGGCCGCCAGGGCGTTCAGCTGCACGGCCACTATGAGGGAACGGACGACGGCGTCATCACCTTCAGCGACGACCTCGCCGCCCGCATCGCGCTGACGGAATCGGCGTTCGGGCAGCGGATGCAGGTGATGCTGGACGCGTACATCGCGGCGGCCGGGATCAAGGCGCCTGGTGCTGAACCCGTGCCGGCGGTCGACTGGCAGCCTTCCTCCTCCGGGGCGCGCCTGGACCTCGGCGCCGAGGGCATCACGTCCATCATCTGGAGCACCGGTTACGGGCTGGACTTCGGATTCCTCGACATCGCGGTTTTGGATGAATGGAACTACCCGCGCCATTCCCGCGGCGTCACCGAGGTCCCGGGGCTTTATGCGGTGGGGCTGCCGTGGCTTACGAAGCACGCATCGTCGACGGTGGCCGCTGTGGGGATGGATGCGGAGTACGTGGCGGCACACCTCGCCGCCCGTTAACTGCGTTGTCCTTGCCTGCCGCTTCCCACCGGTTCTAAAATTAGAGAACTTAGTTTTAGAAGCAGCGGGAGGCGAGTGAGATGGACTGGCAAGGCTGGGCGCTGTTCGGGTTGCTCGCCACCACAGCCCTGACCGCCGTCATGATCGCCTTCCAGATGGCCGGCTGGACGCGGCTGGACCTGCCGCTGGTCCTGGGCAGCCTGGTCACGCCGGATCCGGACAGGGCGAGGATCGCCGGCTTCTTCATCCACCTCGCGGCCGGGCAGGTCTTCGCCCTCGGCTACGCGGCCGTCTTTGCGCTGCTGGGCCGGGCCACCTGGTGGATCGGCGCCCTGCTCGGACTCCTGCACGTCGCCGTGGCGCTGACCGTCATCCTTCCGTTGCTGCCCGGCATCCATCCCCGGATGGCGAGTACCCGGGCCGGCCCCGCCAGCCGCGCCGCCCTTGAACCGCCCGGCCTGCTGGGCCTGAACTACGGAATCCAGACTCCGGCGGTGGCCGTGGCTGCCCATCTGGTCTACGGCTCGCTGCTCGGGCTGCTCCTTACTGCCGGCTGACGCCGCGCGGGAGAAGGTGAACGCACCATGGCCAACGTCAAATCCCCCGGCCTCGCGGACTACGGGCTCCTGGGAGATACGCGCACCGCCGCACTGGTCTCGGCCGACGGCGCCATCGACTGGCTCTGCGCGCCCGCCTTCGACGGCGAACCCGTCTTCGGCGCCCTGCTCGGCGGCCCGGACGCGGGCACTTTCCGCATAGGCCCCGGCACGGCCCGCCGAACGCCTCGTCCGCCGGTACCGGCCGCACACCGCCACGCTCGAGACGGTCTGGGCCACAGACGGCGGCATGCTTAAACTCACCGAAGCGATGGTGGCGGAAGTGTCCGGCCGCCTGCTGCCCACGACTCTCCTCGTCCGGCGACTGGAGGCCGACGGCGCACCGGCGGAAGCCGCCGTCGTATTTGACCCCCGCTTCGGCGAGCGACACCTCCGCCCCCGCGTCCGGCAGGACCGGCACGTGGTCTGCGATTGGGGCGCGCTGGCGCTGTCGCTCGGCTGCAGCGGCGGGCTTCGGGTGGAGCCGGGTACGACGACGAGAATCACCATTGAGCCCGGACGTCCCGTTGTGATGGTGCTCGCCCTGGCATACGCGGAGCCGCTGGTCTGGATCGATCCCGAAACGGCGTGGGATCTGGTGGAGGACGACGAGGACCGGTGGCGGGAGTGGGCGTCGGGCATCAGCGAGGACGTCCCGTTCCGGGAGGCTGTGCTGCGAAGCCTGCTGACACTGAAGCTGCTGACCTACTCCCCCTCGGGCGCGCCCGTCGCGGCCCCCACCACGTCCCTGCCGGAGGATCCGGGCGGCATCCGGAACTGGGACTACAGGTACGCGTGGCCGCGGGATGCCAGCATCGGCATCGCCGCGTTCCTCGGGCTGGGCAAGGATGCGGAGGCGCTGAACTTCCTGAACTGGCTGCTCCATGCGAGCAGGCTGCAGCGGCCCAGGCTGCCGGCCCTGCTGACCCTGACCGGCGGCCACGTCCCCCGCGAGCGCACCCTGGAGGGCTGGCCGGGCTACGCGGGCAGCGCCCCGGTGCGGGTGGGCAACGGGGCCGCGCACCAGCACCAGCTCGACGGCTACGGCTGGGTCGTCGATGCGGCGTGGAACCTGGTCCGGCAGGGGCACCGGCTCAATTCGGAAACGTGGCGGGCGATGCGCGGATTCACGGAACTCGTGGCGCGGCGCTGGCCGGAACCGGACGCGGGCATCTGGGAAATCCGTGCTGACGCCGCACACCACGTGCATTCCAAGATCATGGCCTGGCTGGCGCTGGACCGTGCCTTGCACATCGCCGAGACCCACCGCATCAGCGTCCGGCGGCGGCGCCGGTGGGAGGCGGCCCGCCGAGAGCTTGCCGGGGATATCCGGACTAAGGGGTTCGATCCTGCCCGAAACACGTACACCCGCTCGTACGGGTCCGGCGATCTCGACTCGGCCCTGCTGATCCTGCCGGTGACCGGTTTCGAAGACCTTGGCTCCGGCCGGCTGCGGGGCACGGTGGATGCGGTGTGGGCGGAGCTGTCGGCCGGCTACCCGTTCCTTTACCGCTACCCGCCGGGCCAGGACGGGCTGCCCGGGGACGAGGGTGCCTTCCTGCCCTGCTCCTTCTGGCTGGCGCAGGCACTTGCTTTGACGGGTCGGGCCGCGGAGGCGGCGGAAATGTTCGAGGCGCTTCTTGGGATCACGGGACCGCTGGGCGTGTTCAGCGAGGAGATCGATCCCGCCACCGGCGCCCTGCTCGGGAACTACCCGCAGGCCATGACCCACGCGGCACTGGTCCAGGCAGCGCTGGCCCTCCGCGATGTAACGCTGGTTGAGAAGCGCCCCGGGTTGAGGCTGCCGAAACCGAGCCCGCCGAAACCAAACCGGCCGCCGGTTGAGCCAGAGTTTTTGTCCAGATACTGGCCTCTAAAGCCGCGTTCGGAGTCAACAGGTCAGCGCGGCGCCAGCACTCAGTTTTCCTGCGCCGTCTCGGCCGCAAAGACCTTCTTCGCAACAGCCATGGCGGACATCGCCTTGGGCCAGCCGGCGTAAAAGGCGAGGTGGGTGACGGCCTCGATGAGCTCCTGCTCGGTCAGTCCGTTCTTCCTGGCGTAGTCGAGGTGGAAATTCAGCTGCTCGGCGTTTCCGCCGGCGAGGAGCGCCGCGACGGTGATGAGGCTGCGGTCGCGCTTGGAGAGCTCCGGGCGCTCCCACACCTCGTCGAAGAGGACTCGGTCCGTGTAGTGGACCAGGGCCGGCGCGAAATCTCCGAACGCGCGCTGGCCGCCGGTCCAGCCGGTTGTCTCGTCAGTCATGGTTATTCCTTTCAGTGGGGGTCGAATGGAACAAGTCAACGCCCCTATTGCGCCCGCGCGGGAGGCCCTGCCGATACGGGTACTGGCAGAGACTCCCTCACGACCCGATGTGAAAGTAGCGTGGTCAGCATGGACAACCGCTACGAGATCCGTGAGTTCCTCGCCACCCGCCGGGCGAAGCTCACCCCGGAGCAGGCAGGCCTGCCTACGTTCGGGGGCACCCGGCGCGTCCCCGGGCTGCGCCGCGAAGAGGTCGCGCTGCTGGCCGGCGTTTCGGTGGAGTATTACACCAAACTCGAACGCGGTTCCCTGGGCGGAGTGTCCGAAAGCGTGCTCGAGTCGCTCGGCAGGGCGCTCCAGCTCAACGAAGCAGAACGCGAGCACCTGCACAATCTGGCGCGCGCGGCGTCGCCTTCGGCCCGGCCGCGGCGCAAGCCCAGCGAGGCGGTGACCCCCAGCGTGCAGAGGCTGCTGGACTCGATGGTCGGCGTGCCCGCGTTCGTCCGCGACGGCCGGCTGGACGTGCTGGCGATCAACAGCCTTGGACGAGCCCTGTACTCGGAGGCCTACGCGCAGAACCCAAACAATGTGAACCTGGCACGGTTCAACTTTCTCGACCCCCGCTCGCACATCCTGTACCCGGACTGGGAGAAGGCGGCCAGCACCGCCGTCGCGATCCTTCATACCGAGGCAGGCCGTGACCCGTTCAACAAGTCCCTGACCGAACTGATCGGGGAGCTGTCCACCTGCTCGGAGGACTTCCGCACCCGCTGGGCACGGCACGACGTGCGCCTCCACCGGGGAGGCTACAAGGACTTCCGCCACCCCGCCGTCGGAGACCTCCACCTTGCGTTCGACGCCCTGATGCTCCCCAACGCGCCCGGGCTCACGCTCACCGCCTACAGCGCCGACCCCGGTACCCCGTCGGAGGACGGCCTCCGGCTGCTCGCCAGCTGGGCGGCGACAGAATCAACTTCCACAACCAGCAAGGAGAACGCATGAACATCGAACCCACCAGCCCCACCGGCAAGAACCCGCCCGAGCAGTTCGCCGGTGACGTGTGGCTGGACCCCATCGCGCTTCCCCACGAAGGCGACCAGCGAATGGTGGTCGCGACCGTGCGGTTCGCACCCGGCGCCCGCACCGCCTGGCACTCCCACGCCCGTGGCCAGTACCTCCGCGTCACCCAGGGCGTCGCCCGGTTCGGCGGCCGTGACGGCACGATTATCGAGGTCCACCCCGGCCAGACCCTGTACACCTCGCCCGGCGAAGAGCACTGGCACGCTGCCGCACCCGGCTGCTTCATGGAGCACATCGCCATGCTGGAGAACGGTGACGACCCGGCCGCCACCACCATCTGGGGCGAGCACATCACCGACGACGAGTACAACGGCACCCAGTCCTGATCGCTGCACCCGGGATCGGCCGACGCGGCCAGCATCACGATCAGAGCACCGACTACAACCTCGGGTTGACTTTCTTCGACACTGCCGAGGTGTACGGGCCGTACGTGAACGAGGAACTGGTCGGCGAAGCCTTGGAGCCGATCCGCCACCAGGTACAGGTGGCCACCAAGTTCGGGTGGCTCATCGGGGACGGAAAAAGCGTCGGCCTGGACAGCCGGCCGAGCAGATCCGGCGCGTCGCCGACGCCTCACTGAAGCGTCTTCGGACCGACGTGATCGACCTGTTCTACCAGCACCGCGTCGACCCCGGCGTTCCCATCGAGGACGTCGCCGGCACCGTCGGTGAGCTGATCGCGGAAGGCAAGGTCCGGCACTTCGGTCTGTCGGAAGCATCTGCAGGGACCATCCGTCGCGCGCACGGGGTCCAGCCGGTGACGGCGGTCCAGAGCGAGTACTCCCTGTGGACCCGCACCTGGGATACGTGAACCGCTGACCGGTCCTCTTGACCATACCTACCGTGATGTAGGCGGCGTTCATTCCCCGGCTGTGGCGGTGCCCCTGCCGGGCTCGGGCGGGACATCATCGACAGGAACGTAGTCGCCGTGCCGGTGGACGATCTTCCACTGTCCGCCTTCGCGGCGGTAGACGTGGGTGACGCGGACCTTGGTGGACTGGGGCGGACCGCCGTCGACCGACAGGTCAGCGCGCTCAAACCCGACGGTGTACGCAAGGTCCCCGCTGGCCCCGGCTGCCAGCAGCTCGAAACTGTAGGCGGTGCAGTTCGAGAACCGTGAGGCCACCCAGCGGAACGTCTGGCTGACGGTGTCCCATCCCACGTTTGACATGCCCATCGCACCCAACAAGGTGACCGGATCGGAGCGGGACCACAGGGCCATTCTCGGCTCCACCTCGCCGTTGTGGATCGCCGTTTCCGCTGCTATCTGCCGGTCCAGCATGGCGGTGAGGAAATCGTCGAGCTCGCTCATGTCCGTCTCCTTCGCCGGCCGAGGCGTCGCGCCGTGCCCTTCGGGGCTTTGCCGCCAGAGTGGCACTTCCCACGTATGGCGTCAACGGCAGGGCGACTTCAGTTGCCGAGAAGCCGGCGTTCGTGGGCAAACGCGATCAGTTGCAGTCGCGTTCGGAGCTGAAGCTTGTCCAGCACGCTGCGCAGGTGCGTCTTGACGGTGGCCTCGGAGACGAACAGGCCCTCGGCCATCTCTCCGTTGGTGAGTCCCTTCGCGGCGAGGAGGAACACGTCCCGCTCCCGGGCCGAGAGGACATCAAGGACTGACAGATCGGGCCCGGCAACCGGAGCCTGCCGTGCCGCGTGTTCGAACAAGGAGTGCACAGAGCCGGGCGCGATCACGGAATATCCGGAGTGGACGGTCCGTATGGCAGCGAGGAGGAACTCCGGCTCGGCGCTCTTGAGCAGATATCCGCTGGCCCCGGCCTGGACGGCCTCCACGACTGCCTGGTCCCGGTTGAAGGTGGTCAGCGCGATGATCTTTGGCTTGTCCGTGTTCGCGGCGTCGGCCTGGCTGATGATCCGGTTGGTGGCGGTGACGCCGTCCAGGACAGGCATGCGCAGGTCCATCAGCATCACGTCCGGACGGCGCTCGGCGGCGAGCGCCACGGCCTGCTCCCCGTCGGCGGCGTCTCCGGAGAACGCCATGTCCTGCTGGCTTTCGATGAGCATCCGGATGCCCGCCCGGAACAGGGGCTGGTCATCCACCAGGGCCACCTTGATGCGCGCTGCGGCCTCACCCACGGGTGCCGGCCTCCACCGCAACGGCGGACACCGCCCCGGCCGAGACGGCCACGAGATCGGTCTGCTGGCTAAGCCGGCCGCCGTCGTCCTCCGTCGTGCTGAGGTTTCCTCCCGTGTAGGGAATGAACACTGTCACCCGGAATTGCTCGCCGTCGGGTCCGGCCGTCAGCCAGCCGCCCGCCATGTGGGCGCGCTCGCGCATTCCGGGTAGGCCGCGGCCGGACCGCTGCGGTGCCGCCTCCTCCGGTTGTCCGGGTTTTGCGGCCACTGTTGCCGAGGCGGCGTGCAAGGTCAGTCCGGGGCCGCTCCAATCGAAGTGGAGACGGACGGCCGTTCCCCTCCCGCCGTGTTTGAGGGCGTTGGTCAGGCATTCCTGGACGATGCGGTAGACCGCCACCTGCTGTCCGCCTGACAGTTCAACGCGGGTTCCCGATTCACTGGATTCGATTTTCAGGCTGCCCCGCTGCATTCCCTCGATCAGCACCACAATGTCACTGAGCCGTGGCTGCGGGACGGCCAGGCCGTCGTCGCGCACCCCCTCGATGACGCGTTGGGCGTCCACCAGCGCAGTTCGGGCGGACCGCGCGATGTTTTCCAGTGCGCTGAGGACGGCCTTCGGCTGATCCTTGCTCAGGTACCGGGTGCCGTCGGCCTGCGCTGCTATGACCGCGAGGGAATGGGCGAGAACGTCGTGGAGATCCCGGGCGATGCGAGTCCGTTCCTGTTCCACGATCAGGTCCACCTCGGCCGCCTCAAGCGTGCTCTGGGCAAGGTCCCGTGCGCGGAACAGGGTGCCCCGCTCCTGGTAAAGGGCCAGCAGGAGCCCCACGGCGAAGCATGCCGCTGCGATCACAACGAAGAGGGCAAAAAGCTGCCAGCCGTTGCGGCGAAGCATGCCCAAGTCGCCGTCGAAATGGAGGAACCACCCGACGCCGGCGCCGTACCTCCACGAAAGCAGGAGGAATGCCATGGTGGCTGCGAAGAGCACATTGGCCCCGGCCGCGACCAGCCGCATCCGTCCCTGGTGCAGCCAGGCGATGAACACCAGTGCCACAAAGGAGCCGATGTAAATCGCCCAGTTGTTGTCGTACATCGGCGGGATCAGGTGTGCCAGCTGGCCGGCGAGCAGCAGGGAAACGAGTGCCAGCGACGCCGCCGGCTGCCAGGCGGCCACCGCAATCGCCAACGTGACCAGCACGAGCGGCCAGGTCCCGGGCCACGTCACCAATCCACCCGTTCCGAAGCCCACGATCGGTGCCATCCGGCCGGCTTCGGCCACGCACCACAGGGAGAAGAAAATGACGGCCGCCACCGGGGCGCCCCAACGCCGTGCAAACTTCATTACTGGTTCCATGCCTGCCACCCTATCCACGGCTTTCAGGCGCAAACCGCCGTTTCCGGCCAATCTCCACCTGGAAGCCAGAACATTCATTCCGGAAGCCAGCCACGGATGCCCGACGGCGGGACGTAAGGCGACCGCCGTCGGCCGTCAGTTCGGTTTTCCCTAAAGGGGGCTAACGCCCCATTTGGGGGAAGTGCGGGCATTCCGGCAAGGTTTTCCCAGTGACTCCAGCCCACACTAGGGCCCGTTACACCTCAGGTCTCGGCATCTCCAAGGGGGAGAACGAACTCGCGGCGCTTCTCGCGGGTCCGTTGCATGTCAACCCATAGGATCCCAATGGCTGGAGGAGACAATGGCGTCTCGCAGGGAAGTACTGAAACTAGGTGTGGTCGGCGCTGCCATGACGGGAGCGTTGGCCGGAAGCGCCGAGGCGGCGACACCGGAACCCATAAGCCAGAGCCAGCTGGCGCCGCAGAACACCCCGGTCCCGTTCAGGGGTGTCTTTCGGCGGCCCCCGGAGCTCGTGCCGTTTCAGAAGGGCTTCGATGGCGGCGACCCGAAACGGCCATTCGAGCGCTACGCCCTCACCCAGAAACTCGGACAGGCCCACTTCCTGCCGGGCCTCACCACCACTTTGGCCGGGTACAACGGCATCTTCCCGGGCCCCACGATCCGGGCGAAGCAGGGCACCAGGATCGAGGTGCGGATCCGCAACGCGTTCCCGCAGCAGGGCCTGGTCCAGCCGGGCCCATTCAGCACGTCCACACACCTGCATGGCTCGGCGTCCCTGCCCCAATACGACGGCTATGCCAATGACATCACCGTTTCCGGCTTCTTCAAGAACTACCGCTATCCCAACAGGCAGGCGGCGCGGACGCTTTGGTACCACGACCACAAGCACCACATCACGGCCCAGAATGTGTATTCGGGGCTGGCGGCGTTCTACCCGCTGTCCGACCGGTTTGAGAAGGCGCAGCTGCCGCAGGGCGAGTTCGACGTGCCGCTGATGCTTTCCGACGCTCTGTTCCGGTCGGACGGCTCGCTCGGCTACAACGACAACGGGCAAAAGGGGCTGTGGGGCGACATCATCCTGGTCAACGGGGTGCCGTGGCCCACCATGAAGGTCAAGCCGCGCATCTACCGTTTCCGCGTGCTCGACGCGTCCATTTCACGCTCCTACCGGCCTACCCTCTCCAACGGGGAACCCGTCTACATCGTGGCCACCGACGCCGGGCTGACACCGGTCGTCCAGGCCGTGTCGTCATGGCGGATGGGCACCGCTGAACGCACCGAAATCCTGATCGACTTCCGCAAGTACAGGCCCGGGCAGACCGTCGACCTGCGGAACCTCAGCAACAAAAACAACATCGACTTTGCCAACACGAACAAGATCATGCGGTTCCAGGTGGTCGCCGATTCGGGCTCCGGGGCAGGGTCGATCTCCGCCATCCCGTCCAGGCTGGACAACGGAGGGTCGCCCCGGGCGGCCCAGGGCGGCATCGACACGATGAGCCTGACCCCGCAGATGGCCACGGTGAAAAGGCAGCTCAGGTTCGAGCGCCAGAACGGCCTGTGGACCATCAACGGGGTCATCTGGGACGACATTGAGCGGTCCGGGTTCACCAAGCTGTTCGGCAATCCGCAGCCCTTCGCCGTCGAGCAGTGGACCATCACCAACCAGTCCGGAGGATGGTTCCACCCGGTGCACATCCACCTGATCGACGCCAGGATCATCGCCCGCAACACCAACGGCGGCAAACCGTTCGCCTGGGAGCTCGGCCCCAAGGACGTCTTCTACGCCGGGGAGAACGAGTCCATCACGGCGCTGATGCAGTTCGATGCCACGCCGCAGGAGGGAGGGCGGTACATGATCCACTGCCACAACCTGGTGCACGAGGACCACGACATGATGGTCCAGTACGCGGTGGCCAACCTGCGGACCAACGACCCCATCACCGCGGACCCGCCCAGGCGTGACACCCTGCCCGCGAACGCCTTCCCGCCGGTCTACCGGCCGCTGTTCCCGCCGGGGACGTGACCTCACTGCCACCCCGAGTTTTTGGGCACGTATCGCGACTTGAATCGAGCCAAGCGACGATTATCTGGACAAAAACTCGGGGTGGAGTCGGGGCCGCAGACAACGCCGGCCCCTAGATCTACAATGGGCATCCACAGGCAGGTGCGCGGGCGCTCCTGCTTCGTTCGTGGACGGTGGAACGCCGCCCCGGACGGATCATGAATGGGGATGACTGATCATGAGCGACGGCGCACCTGACTCCGGACCGGAGCCCCGCGCCGTCGGGCCGCGTAAGCCGTCCAATCCCCCACGCGTCGGGTCAGGCAGGGAAAGTACGACGGCGGCCAGCGGGCCGCCTGCCCCGCCCACCATGGCGGTGGTGAGCAGGGAGGAAAGTCCCGCACAGGCGCTGGACAACTATGCCGAGTTCATCGCACGGCTGGACGCCGCGGCCGGCAAACTCACTCCGCGCCGCGATGCCCTGGCCACGGCCCTCGGCGCTGCGGAACTGCTCCTCGCCCAGAACCAGACAGGGCTCGGGCTGTGGGGCCAGCGCCTCTCGCTCATCAGCCAGCTCCTGGCCCGGCACGGCGGAGCCGACGAGGCGCGGAGATACAGCACCCTGAGGGAACTCCAGGACGTGGCAGCCAAGATGGAGCGGATGTTCTCCAGCCGCACCCAGCGCATCCGGGACGTTTGCCATTCGATCCGGGAACGCCGGGACCAGATCAACACGTCGCTGTTCGAGCTGGAGAAGAGCAGAGTCAAACTGACGTCGTCCCGGATGCTCGCGCTGGAACGGGAAAACCTCCGGAAGGTGGCCGATGATCTTTCCCTCTCCCCGGAGGGCACCGGCCTCGGCTTCCCGGATCCCGATCTCCGGGAAAGCCTTCGGGAAGCCCGCGAGGCAATCATTCTGGCCGAGGCCCTGCTGGAAGTGAAAGGGATCTGATCATGCCAACTCCACGGACCCAATCCCGGGAAGTCTGCAGTTTCACCTCCAGGCAATGGAGCGGCAGGCCGGCCGACGGCGCGGGCGCCGCGTTCGGCGGGTTCTCCGTCATCGGCTTCGTCATTTGCCTGCTGCTGATGACCTTCACGCCTGCCCTCAGGGACGTCGGGGCCACGATGATGTTCGTCGCGGGCTTCGCCACATTGTTCACGGTCCTGGCCATTGTCGGCAGGAAGACGAGCGAGCGGGCGTTCCTGCAGCGGCTGACCGGGACCGTCAATGAGGTGATTCTTGAACTGACGGCGGGCCGGACCAGCCAGCTCTCGCCGGATGGCCTCCGCTCACTCCTCGTCGAGGGCGGGAGCCTCCCACTGCTGGTGAACGGGGTGTCCGGCCTGCACCTGAAGGCGGTCCGGCAGGCCTCCCCCAAGCCGAAGCAGAATGCCAAGCCGAAGGCCGAGGTGGTCACCACAACGCGGATCGTCATCACGGCCACGCCACCGGACTACGGCATCCACAGTTTCGACCGGCTCCTCGAAACCGTGACAACGGACCCCGGCTTCAATTCGGCCGCCTCATAGGCCCCACCCACCCGGCCGGGGCCCACACCACCCCAGTTTTTGGGCAGATGTCGCGACTTGAATCGTGCCAAACGACGATTATCTGGACAAAAACTCGGGGTGGGTGGCGGAACGGAAAAGAGGGCGCGCCCGGTCTGCCGGACGCACCCTCCCCTTTCCGCGGAACCCCCAAGCAATTGCGCGGAGCCTTCAAGCCGGGGCTCAGTCGATGAGCACCGGGGGCTCGACGCGGTCCGCAGGCTCGGCGCGGTCCGCAGAAGCAACGCGATCCGAGGACGACACGCCCGCCGAAGTCCGGGCGGAGCGGTGGTGCAGCCAGTTCGCCACCGCCAGGAGGGCCACGAGGCCGAACGTGCTCAGGAGCTGGGGACGGGAGTCCTCGCCGATGAAGCCGACCGTGAAGATGGCCGCGAGGATGAGCAGGCCGAGGCCCGTCAGCCAGGGGAAGCCAGCCATCCGCAGCGGAAGGGCAATTCCCTCGCGGTCCGCGCGGAGGCGCAGGGCAAGCTGGGCGAGGAGGGCGGACGTCCACACCAGCAGGGACGTCGAGCCCACGATGTTCAGCAGGAGGGGAAGGACCTTCTCCGGGAAGGCCACCTCGAGCACCGCCGTCACGACGCCGAAGGAGACGCTGGCCAGGACTGCCACCACCGGGACCCGGGCTTTGGACAGGGAGGCGAGGACGCGCGGCGCTTCACCGCGTTCGGCGAGGGAGAACGCCATCCGGGAGGCGCCGTAGAGGTTGGCGTTGAGGGCGGAGAGCAGTGCCGCGACGGCAACGAAGGTGATGGCGGTGGCTGCACCGGGCATGCCTGCGGCGTCCAGCACGGCAGCGAACGGGCTCTTCAGGCCGGCCGACCCCACAGGAACCACGGCCGCGATGATGAAGATGGCGCCGATGTAGAAGATGAGGATGCGCCAGAGGACCGTGCGGACGGCCTTGCCGACGCTGCGGGCAGGATCCTTGGTTTCGGCGGCGGCCACGGAGACAATCTCGGTGCCGCCGAAGGCGAATGCCACCACGAACAGCGCCGTGGCGATCCCCGCGAAACCGTGCGGAGCGAAATCGGCCCCGGTGAAGGTGGCCAGGCCCGGCGACGCGACGCCCGGCAGCCAGCCGAAGAGGAGCGCGGCGCCGATGAGCAGGAACCCGACGATGGCGGCCACCTTGAGCAGCGCGAACCAGAACTCGAATTCGCCGAAGTTCTTCACGTGGGTGAGGTTCACGGCGGTGAGCACGGCGATGAACACGAAGGCCATGAGCCATACCGGCAGGGCCGGGAAGATCGTGGCAAGCAGGCCAGCCGCACCCAGCGCTTCAGCGGCGATGACCACCACCAGCTGCAGCCACCAGAGCCAGCCCACCGTGGCACCGGCCACGGGTCCGAAGGCGCGGGCGGTATAGACCGAGAAGGCGCCGCTGTCCGGGTTGGCGGCGGCCATCTCACCAAGGGCCCACATCACGAGGATGATGAGGGTGCCGGCCACCAGGTATGAGATCAGCACCGCCGGGCCGGCGGCCTGAATGCCGGCGCCAGAACCGATGAAGAGACCAGCGCCGATGGCGCTGCCGAGTCCCATCATCGTGAGCTGGCGGGGTTTGAGGGCGGCGCCAAGCGCCGGGGCAGACGTCATTGTCCGTTGTTCCATGAAGAGTCCTCTGGGTTGTCTGTCGAACGGTGAGAGTGGGACGGGTAAAGGCGGAACGGGTAAGGGTGGAACGGGTAGGGGCTTCAGGCCGCGCAGGCTGCCAGGACGGCTGTCATAACCTGGAGCACGCGGTCGTTGGAGGCGGGGTCGGCAACGGTGATCCGGACGCCGTCGCCCTGGTAGGCGCGGACCATGATGTCCGCCTGGTCGAATGCGGCCACGAGCCTCGCCCGGAGGTCATCGTCGGCCCGGATCCACAGGAAGTTGCCCTGGCTCGGCTGCAGCTTCCAGCCCTGGGCCGCCAGCTGTGCGGCCAGCCGCGAGCGCTCCTGCTTGACGACGGCGACCCTCGCCTGCATCTCGTCGGCCGCGTCCAGCGAGGCGATGGCAGCCTTCTGGGCCAGGGCCGTCACGGCGAACGGAATGGCAGTCCTGCGCAGTCCCTCGGCGATTGCCGGCGCGGCCACGGCGTATCCCACGCGCAGGCCGGCGAGTCCGTAGGCCTTCGAGAAGGTGCGGAGGATGCACACGTTGGGGTACTCACGGTAGAGCGCCAGGGAGTCGGGCCCGGTGCCCGCCTCGGCGTATTCCACGTAGGCCTCGTCGATCACCACGAGGACGTCCGAGCGGATGGACCGGAGAAACGCCTCGATGCGTTCATGGCTGATGGGGACGCCGGTCGGGTTGTTGGGGGTGCAGAGCAGGACAATCCTGGTCCGGTCGGTGACGGCGGCGGCCATGGCGTCGAGGTCGTGGCCCTCGGCGTCATCCAGCGGGATCCGAACCGGCCTCGCACCGGCCAGCTCCACCAGGATGGGGTAGGCCTCGAAGCTCCGCCACGCGAAGATCACTTCATCCCCCGCGTCGCAAACCCCGGTGATGATCTGCTGCAGAACGCCGACGCTGCCGGGTCCCACCGCGATCTCGCCGGCGGTGACAGCAAGGTGCCCGGCGATCCGTTCCCGGAGTTCGACGGCGGCCATGTCCGGGTAGCGGTTCATCTTGCCGGCCGCTTCAGCCACCGCAGCGGCTGCCGCGGGCAGGGGTTCGTAGTGGCTTTCGTTGCTGGCGAGGGCTGCGATGTCCTCGCCGGCACTGCGCCGGCCCGGAACATAGGACGGCAGGCCGGAGACCGCTGCACGCAGGGTGGGGTGCGCGGTTTCCGGAGCCATCAGTATCTGATCACTGGTCATGGGTGTTGATCATGGAAGTGACCCGGGCCACATTGCAAGATACTGTGGACACCTTGGGATTTCTGCTCAACTTCTATCGTCTGTGGTGAAAATATGACCATCCCGGCTCCCCGCACCTTCGATTCCCTGGACGCCAGGATCATCCTCGCGCTCGACAAGGACCCTGAAGCCAGCGCCCTGGCACTGTCCCGGACGCTCGGCGTCGCACGCAACACCGTGCACGCACGCCTGGCGAAGCTGGAGAGCGGCGGCGCCCTCAGGTCCTTCAGCCGGAGACTGGACCCGGCGGCGCTCGGCTACGGCCTGCTGGCTTTCCTTTCCCTGGCCATCAGCCAGGCCCGCGCCAAATCGGTGGAAAGCGGTCTCGAGGCGATTCCGGAGGTCATCGAGGTGCATGCCACCACGGGAGATGCGGACCTCATGGCCAAGGTGGTGGCCCGGGATACGGCCGATCTCTACCGCATCACCAACCAGATCCTGGAAATCGACGGGATCCAGCGGACCAGCACGGCCATCTCCGTCGTGGAGCTCATGCCGCCCCGCTACGACGGCCTGCTTGCCCGGCTGTCACAGCAGGAGAGCCGCCAGTCCGGCTAGGGCAGGGGTGACCCACACCACTTGTGGTCATATTTTCAGTAGAACTGTGTGACTACTGACAAATATCCCAGCCAAAATCCAGTCTCTTGCCTATCGAGGATCCAGATCCGACGATTCCTGCATGACTTCTCTTACAGTGTCCGGCCGGGTGGCGCAGGTTCTCAGCAGCTATGTCAGCGATGTGTTCGGTGTGATGGGCAACGGCAACGTGTACTTCCTGGATGCTGCCGAGAAGGAGGGCCTCCGCTTCACCGCCGTTCGCCATGAAGGTGCCGCCATCGCGGCGGCGGACGCCTACTACCGGGCATCAGGGCGCCTCGCCGTGGGGACCACCACCTACGGCCCCGGCTACACCAACGCCCTGACGGCCCTCGCGGAAGCGGTCCAGGCGCAGATCCCGGTGGTGCTCGTCACCGGCGACGCACCGAGCAGCGGCGCCCGCCCCTGGGACGTGGACCAGGCGGCGATCGCCGCAGGGCTGGGCGCGGCGACCTTCACCGTCACCCGTGACGCCGCCGGCTCCATCACCCAGGAGGCGGTGGAGTACGCACTTGCCCGGCGGACCGCCGTCGTCATTGCCGTTCCGTACGACCTGGCGGCCGTTGATGCGGCGGAGGAAGAGCTTCAAGTGCCGCCGGCGGCGGCTGCCGTGAGGGACGGGGCCGACGGCGGACTCGGACGGGCGGCCGAACTGCTCGCCGCCGCGAAGCGGCCGCTCATTCTGGCCGGCCGCGGTGCGCACCTCGCCGGCGCCGGTCCCGAACTCCGGGAACTCGCGGACCGCCTCGGCGCGCTTACGGCCGGGACCGCGCTGGCGCTGAACCTGCTGCAGGGCGAGGGTTACCTCGGCGTCGCGGGCGGCTTCGGCACGGATACCGCCGCCGGGCTCATGGGCGAGGCGGACGTGGTGCTCGTGGCGGGCGCAAGCCTGAGCCCCTTCACCATGCGCTTTGGGCACCTGATCGGCCCGGACGCCACCGTGATCCAGATCGACGCCGCCTTGGAGCCGACCAACCCGCGGGTGGACCTGTTCGTCAGTGCGGACGCGAAGGCCGCCGCAGGTGGGCTCCTCCGGCTGCTGGACAATGCCGCGCCGTCGCAGTCCGCCCGGGCCAATGCCTCGAAGGGCTGGCGCGGGGAAGCACTCACGCGTCTGGCCGAAGGACCGGGCCACCACCCCGGGAACGCGGAGACCGCGGACGGCCGGCTCGACCCCCGGGCGCTGGCCACGGCGCTGGATGCCGTGCTGCCGGAACGCCGCACCGTGGTCCAGGATGGCGGGCACTTCCTGGGCTGGGCACCCATGTACTGGCGCATCCCGCGCCCGCAGGACCTGGTCATGGTGGGAACGGCGTTCCAGTCGATCGGCCTCGGCCTGGCCAGCGCCGTGGGGGCCGCCCGCGCCGTGGACGCTGGCAACACCTTGGTGCTGGCCGCGGGCGACGGCGGTTTCCTGATGGGCCTGTCCGACCTGGAGTCGCTGGTGGGCGCGGCGAGCAGTGCCGTCGTCGTGATTTACAACGACGCCGCCTACGGGGCCGAGATCCATCAGTACGGCTCGCAGGGCCTGACCGAGAAGCCCATGCTGATCCCCGAGGTGGACTTCAGCGGGATTGCCCGCGCGATCGGGGCGGAATCCGCGATCATCCGCAAACTGTCGGACCTCTCCGCGCTCACGGACTGGATCGACGCCGGCGCCAAGGGCACCTTCGTGGCCGACTGCCGCATCACCTCAAGCGTCCGCGCCCCGTGGCTGACCGAATGGATGCAGGCCAAGGAGGCTGAAAAGGAGAAGGTCGCCGGCTGACGGCCTTCCCGCGCGCGGCATATTGGGGGGAGTTTTTGTCCAGATAATGGCTTCTGGAGGGCTTTAAGCCGCCATTATCTGGACGAAAACTCAAGGGGCGCATCGTAGAATCGCCCGGTTAGAGAAACGTCGCGGCCATTATTGGGGGAACATACCGTGCTGGAATTGGAGCGCATCTACTGGACGCGGGTTGCCCTGCGGCTGGCAAACGCCGCCGCCACCATTTGGCTGGCCGCCGCCGTGGTCTTTTCCTTTCACCCCAACACGGTCCACACAACCTTCGGCACGGGCGGCCCCGCGGTCTCCGACATCCTGCGGGCGATGTTCGACGGCGTCCTGGAGGCAATCACAGCCCCGGCCCTGGCCATGCTTGCCCTGGTCGCCACCGCGCTTTTCCTCCGCTTCCGGGACGTCCGACGGCGGGACCCGGTCCGCCGTTTCACGCGCCAGCAGCGCCGCGAAGGGATGGCCCGGGCCGGGGGACAGTGCGAGATGGAGACGGGCTTCAGCCGCCGTTGCTCCCGTCCCGCAGAGCATGGTGACCATTTCTACCCGTGGTCCAAGGGCGGCTCGACCAGCCTGCAGAACTTCGTCGCGGCATGCAGCAGGTGCAACCGGGGGAAGGGTGCGCGGATCCCGTCGCCGGCCCAGCAGGCACGACTTGAACGACGGCGGAGGGCCTACGTTTTGTCCGAGGATGCGGTCCGCGTCGGCGAGCGCCGAGAATTGCCGTAACGGGACACCGAACCGGTCACGGGACACGCAAATCCGCGCGTCCCAAGACCGTTTTCCTGTCATTCGGCCGCCCGTTGAGCCCGCCGAATCCAGACTCGGCCCTCGTCGTAACGGGCAAGTGCTTCGATGTAGACAGCAGCGGTTTCCTGGTCGCCCCCGTCCCTGTACTTGGCGATGATATTCGCCAGGTCGCGTTTGATGACCCAATGCGCGTCGTACGGTTCACTGGGACGGGGAACGTAATCGTTCATGATGCCGCGTCCACTTGCGCCTCTTCACGCTCCAGCAGACAGCGCAGAAATGCCGCCTGATTGTCGGTTTCCCGCTGTTGGCGCGGGGAGAACCAGTCCAGCGCTTCTTTGTCGTCAGCCATGATGTTCGACCCTTCCAGGTTATGGATTGACGGTGAACCTGTTAAGGCAAGATCGGCGAAAGTTTCAGGCAAGAAGGGCGAAGCTCTTCCTCCACAGCGTTGCTTCCCTGTAGAGCCTAGGGCTGGACAACATTCACGAGTTCCGACCTGGCACCCGACTGGAGATCCTCGGTCAGGACCAATGTTTTGACCTCGGGGCAGTAATACTTGTGCTCCCGCGCATTCTCAAGCGGCGACCAATCCAACACCTTGACGCAGTCGGTGTATTTGCCGGCTTTCGTGGAGACGCTCTGACCGGTGGCGACGGTGTCCCTCATGTCCTCCGCGTTGCCAATGTAGAATTCCTGCCGGTAGGAATCGCCAACGCGCTGGTCGGCCTTTATCCAAATCCCGGCTTTTGCCCCGTCTTTTCCGTGGAGGAAGCTGCCCCCATGGTGTAGCAGGAACCCGTTCCAGTAGTTATTCACATCTTCCCCGAAGTACCACACGTCACCGTTCTTGTGTTGCGCAAGGTAATCCCTGGTTTCCTCCACCAGCTGGCCGTTTTTGTATTCCTTGTCCAGATATACGACGGTCTCGAAGCCCTCGATCCGCTTTTTCTCCGGCAGGATCTCAATCTCGATCCGTTCGGTGGCTCCTCCCTGGCCGGCCGTCTCATACGTCATTTTCTTGCCGACGGGGAGTGCGAAGTACTTATTGGTTATGTTGGTGCTGAAATCTGCCGGACTGATCTCGGGGTTGTACTCCCCGGCCCGGCTCCTTTTCACGTTGTCGTTGTACAAAAACACTCCCCCGCCGACAACCAGCAACAAGACCAGGACACCCAGAAAGATTTTGGTCCGTAGAGGCATGACCTTTTCCCACTCCTCACTGAGTAGAAATTCCTATAAAGGGTCAGGGCAACGCTGCCCATGGCCATAGAAAAAAGGTAGTGCAGTCCGCCCTGAAGCAGAACCCAGCAAATAAAACGGCTGGGTCGACGCAGGGCCACTTACTGGACCACAGACTCGGGCGTCTGTTCACCCACTCGTGGGTCAGCCTGGCGGTGGACAAGGAGCCATTCGTTGCCCTCCCGCCGGTAGATGTTCGTCGTGCGGAGGGCCACGTCGTCCAGATCCGCCCGTCCCGCAACCCGAACCCTGAACCGCTCGATGAGCACCACGTAGGCAAGGTCCCCTACGACGGCGGTGGCCTGGTTTTCCAGGGAGATGACCTCTCCGTCACGGTAAATCGCCGCTGCCTTGGCGACAGTGGTGGTGACGTTGTCCCACCCTCGGGAAACGCCGCCGAAGGGATTGGCCAAAGTCACCTCGTCATTCTTGGCGAACAGCGCCTGAAAGGGCGCAGGGTCACCCTTCACGATCTCGCCAAGTGCGGCACCCAGACGCTCGACCACGCCATCAAAGTTTGAATCAGCCATCACCCTCACCACTCCGAAACAACCACGCCTTCTGGCGCTGAGCCCAGTATGCGCCCCGCGGTCCCGGATAGCGCCTCCTCGCTTGCAGGTGCCCGGCTCATAGGTGCCCCGGCCCCAACCGCGGCTTGCAAATCGGGCGACCGCTTCCGACGGTTAAACTCCCTTTGTCCTGGCCTGGACCAGGTTGGCGAAGGGCAGCTTTCCGTAGATCCTGACGAACTCCGCGTGGTAGGCGGCTTCGGCAGGATTCACCTCCTCTGGTGCCAACTCCTTCCACGCGATAACCAGCGACTGGGAGTCGGCGAGTTGCCAGATGAGCCGCCCGTCCCAAAGGGCGACAGGCTTCCCGCGGCCGAAGTCAGTGAACTCCTGAATATGCTTTCGCAGTCCGCGGTTGCCCGTGCTTCCTGGGCCGGCTTTTCCGATATACAGGACATCCGCGTTCTCGATCCACTCCGCATCCAAGGCGGCTTGGGGCAGGGATGGATCCCGCTTCTTAAAGCGGGCTCCCAAGCTCTTCGCAAGGAACACCCGCTCGAAGCCCTCGGGTTTGAGCACCACATAGATTCCGGGGGCCCGTGGAACCCGGTTGATATCCAGCTGATCAAAAGATCTGAATCCAGCGAACCCGTCGTCTTTTAGCGTCTGCCTGTTGATCTGCAATGCGTGTTCCTTATATCGGGACGGTTGCCGGCGGGCTCCAATGGGCTGAGAACCAGCGGGTCAGGAGCCAGCCGGTGTAACGGGCGGCGGCGAGGTGGGCGTCCTTGTGGGTGAGGTCGTCACCCTTGACGACGGCGAACATGCCGGCGCCGGGGTCGGTGACGATGGTCCGATTATCGCCCTTGCGGGACATGATGCCTCGGCCGGAGTGGATGCGGAATTCTGGCACGTTGCTGAGTCCGGCACGTTGACCGTGTCAGACCTTTGACAACGACCCCCACCAACCGGTGAAGTCTACAGACACTAGGGCAGACTGGGGCATAGGCGCTTCAAACAGAAGCCGCAGAGGGGGCCTCATGGTTTTTGACTTCGTCCTGTTTCTCGTCGAGGGCGCGCTGACCTTCGCCGAGCACCTGTTCCTTCGCGGCAGGGCTTCTGGCAAAGGGAGGGCCCGCAGGAGTTTGGAGCGAAGGAAGGCTCAACGCTCCGAAAATCAGAAGGCCTGACGCCAGGGCAGGGGCGTGGCCGCCGCAGTGTGCGTGGAATTTTCGTACAGATAATGGCTTCCGGAGGCCTCTTAGCGGCCATTATCTGGACAAAAACTCGGGCCCCGGCGAGCGCCCGCCGCTTATCCAGCCCCGCTGACGGAGCCCGTCGAAAGCAGCTTCAGTCGTCGCCGTAGCGGGCAAGTGCCTCGATGTAGACGGCGGCCGTTTCGTAATCGCCCCTGTCGGTGTACTTGGCGATGATGTTCGCCAGGTCGTGTTTGATCACCCAATGCGCGTCATACGGTTCGTGCGGACGGGGAACAAAGTCGTTCATGATGTCCATTCCTTCCAAGCTATGAACTGATAGTGACCCCGTTCGGGCAAGGTCACCGAAAGTTTTAGTCAAGATCGGCAAAGTTCTTGTGGGTGCAATTGGAGCCCGGCCGGGAAGGCTCACCGTTACTGCAACGCGGGGTCACTAGCGCCGCATTGAGGCCCGGAATTGGGCGGTAAGTGACCCCGCGTTGCTTCTTCGGATGTCAGAGGTGCCCCTTAGAGTGAACTGACGGTAAGTGAGGCGAAACACCGAGGACCCGATGGACTACTACGCAATCAATGCCCTGCGTGAGAACCATGCAGGCTGGTCCCTGCTGCGCGCCCAGAACGCTCCGCTCGCCATCTCGTTTTTCATGGCCGCCTTCACCGGACCCAACCAGCGCAACTTGGGCCGGCAGCAGCTCATCGACAGCCTCGACGACGTGCTCTTCGGCCTGCGGGATGCCTACGGCGAGGACAAGTTCCCCCGCCAAGCAGCCGAATACCTGGACGACTGGGCCGCCCCCGAAAGGGCATGGCTCCGCAAGTACTACATCCAGGGCCAGGACGAGCCCCGCTACGATCTCACCCCGGCGGCAGAGGACGTGGTCCGCTGGGTGGAGAGCCTCAAGGGCAGGGACTTCGTCGCCACCCAGTCGCGGCTCACCAGCATCTTCGCCGTCCTCGAGCGGCTGGTCCAGCAGTCCGAGACGGACCCCGAGGTGCGCCTGAATGAGCTCCAAAACCAACGGGACGCCATCGACGCCGAGATGCAGCGCATCCGGGACGGCAACATCCGTGTCATGACAGCTCCTGAAGCGCTGGATCACTTCCAGCAGCTACAAATCTTGGCGAAAGACCTCCTCTCCGACTTCCGCGAGGTCGAGCAGAACTTCCGGAAGCTGGACCGCCAGGTCCGCGAGCAGATCGCCACCTGGGACGGCACCCAGGGCGAGCTGCTCGAGTCGATCTTCGCCAACCAGCAGGACATAAGCAGCTCCCTTCAAGGGAGGACGTTCCAGGGCTTCTGGGACTACCTCATGTCGCCCGAATCCAGGAAGAAACTGCAGGACCTCCTCCAGCGTGCCACCCAGATCGAAGCCCTCGCCCAGACCGAGAACCTCCACACCGTCACCAACCTGCACCAGGACTGGCTGCCCGCCGTCGAGCAGACCCAGGGCACTGTCCGCCAGCTGTCGCAGCAGATGCGAAGGCTGCTGGACGACAAGGTGTTCCTCGAGAACAAGCGCATTATGCAACTGATCCGGAGCGTGGAGTCCGGCGCCCTCGCCTCAAGGGAACAACCGCCGTCGGGCGAGTTCATCGCCATCGACGGCCCACAGGTGGACATCACCTTGCCGTTCGAACGCCCGCTGTATGAGCCGAGCCGGCGGGTCATGGTCGAGGACCACATCGAAACCGCCGACGACGCGGACGTGGACGCCGGCGCCCTGTTCAGCCAGTTCCACGTGGACAAAGAACGGCTGAAAGCCAATATCGACGCCGTCCTGGCCGAGGCGGAACAGGCCACGCTGGCGGACATCACAAACAAACACCCCGTCACGCAAGGGCTGGCGGAAATCGTGGCCTACTACCAGCTGGCCACGGAGTCGGACTGGGCCACCATCAATGCGGAGACTGAGCAGCACATAGCCTGGCAGCTGGAGGACGGCAGCATCCGCGAAGCCACCCTCGAACAGATCATCTTCGGAAGGCCCGCATGAATCCGGCAGCGAATTCCCCATCCACAGCGGAAACGGAGAGCCGCACGCCCGAGGAACTTCCCGGCGTCGTCACCCGGCTCTTCAAGGGCGTGCTGTACGCAGAGGGGGACGAGAAGCTCTGGCAGTCGCTGCTGGGTCTCTCCTCCCAGGTCCGCGACTACGTCTCCGTGCTGGGCCTGGACCTGATCCTGGACGAGTCCGAGGGCTACGCGTTCCTGAAGTCGCGTGAGGATCCGGATGGCACGCTCCCCCGGCTCATCGCGCGCCGCACGCTCACCTTCAACGTCAGCCTCCTGCTGGTGCTCCTCCGCCGCCGCATGCTCGAGTTCGACATCAACAGCAGCGAGGTCAGGCTCATCATGACAGAGCAGGACATCGTGGACATGGTCTCCCTGTTCCGGCCGGAATCCAGCAACGAGGCCCGGACTTTGGACCGGCTCCGGGCCGACATCAAGAAAGTGGTGGAGCTCGGCTTTCTTCGGAAGCTCAAGGGACAGGCAGACACGTACGAGGTGGCCCGCATCCTTAAGGCATTCGTGGACGCCCAGTGGCTGGAGGAGTTCGACACGCGGCTGGCGGACTATCGGGCGACCCTCACCGGAACGCTGGGCGCCGAGACCGCTGGTGAGGAGAGCAAGTGAGCGCTGAAGTTCAGGACACCCTCTTCAGCCTGGAGGAAAAGACGGACGACGGCGGGACTCCCCCAGGCTTCCGGCTGCACCGTCTGGAGCTGCTCAACTGGGGCACGTTCCACCAGGGGGTGCGCACGTTCCGGCTGGACGGGGCCAACAGCCTCCTCACCGGGGACATCGGCTCAGGGAAGTCGACCGTCGTGGACGCGATCACCACGCTGCTGCTGCCAGCCAACAAGATCGAGTACAACAAGGCAGCCGGCGCGCAGAAGAAGGAACGCTCGCTGATGTCGTACGTGCGCGGCTTCCACAAGAGCACCCGCAGCACCGGCGGCGAGTACTCCAGACCGGTGGCGCTCCGGAGCACGGGCGCACTGACCGTGGTGCTGGCGGTCTTCCACAACGCGGTGCTGGGCAAGTCGATCACCCTGGCCATCACGCTTTGGGCCACGCAGGAGGCCGGCCAGCCCAGCCGCTTCTACTCCCTCGCCGAGGCGGACCAGTCCATCGCGGCCGACTTCTCCAACTTCGGCCAGGACCCGGCGAAGCTGAAGAAGAAGCTGCGTGCCGCCGGCGCCGCGGTGCACGACACCTTCGAGCCCTATGCCGCGGCCTTCAAGCGGCAGTTCGGGATCACCGGCAACCAGGCCATGGAGCTGTTCCACCGCACGGTGTCCATGAAGCAGGTGGAGAACATCACCTCGTTCGTGCGGACCAACATGTTGGAGGAGGACAACGTCGCCGAGCGCATCGGCAAGCTCATCCACCACTTCGACGACCTGAAAAAGGCCCACGCAGCGGTGCTCCGGGCGAAGGACCAGATCGCCCTGCTGACGCCGATCAGGGACGGCGCTGCCCAGCACGCGAACCTGAGCCGCGAGGACGAGCTGGCCCGCCAGCAGCGCGACCAGCTGCACCCCTGGTTCACGGACCGCAAGCTGCACCTGAGCCTGGAACACCAAAGCGAGCTGGAACGCACCGGCGAACGGCTGCGGGAGGACAGCACCAAGCTGCGCACGGAGATCAGCGAAAAGCGGCACGAACTGTCCGCCGTCCAGGAGGACATCCGCACCAACGGCGGCGGCCGGCTCGCGGCGATCGACGCGGATATCGCACGCCTCGCTGTTGAATCGCGGACCCAGAGGCAGCGCTTCGACACCTACGCCGAGGCCGCGAAGGACCTGGGCCTCCGCCCGCCCGAGGACAAGGTGCTCTTCGACGGAAACCGTGCACGGCTCGGCGAGGTTGAGAGGCAGCTGGGCGAGCAGTCCAACGAGCTGCAGGACAGCCGGACCCAGCTGACCATCGCGCGCACCGGACTCAACGAGCGCCTGGCCGAAATCGGCAAGGAACTGCGCAGCCTGCAGTCCCGCGCCAACCTGTTGCCAACCGCCCAGCTGGACCTCCGCCGTCGGCTGTGTGATGGCACGGGGATCGCGGAAGCGGCCCTGCCGTACGCCGGCGAACTGCTGCGGGTCCGCGACGGAGAGGGCGCATGGGAGGGTGCGGCGGAACGCACGCTGCATGGCTTCGCACTTTCCCTGCTGGTGCCGGCCGAGCATTACCCGGCCGTGAGCAGTTGGGTGGATGCCAACAACCTGAAGGGCCGGCTGGTCTACCTGCGGATCGGCGAATCCCCCGCGGCCAGGGCGGCGGAGCAGGGCACGCTGGCCGCGAAGATCGCCATCAAGCCGAACACGCCGTTCCGCAGCTTCCTGCTGGACGAGCTCGCCACCCGGTTCGACCACTACTGCTGCGACACCCTCGAGGACTTCCGCCGCTACCCCAAGGCGCTCACCGTCAACGGGCAGCTCAAGGGCGGCCGCGGCCGGCACGAAAAGGATGACCGGCGCGAGCTCACAGACCGGCGCAACTACGTCCTCGGCTGGGACAACCACGACAAGATCAGCCGCTTCCTCGCGGAGCAGGACGAGGTCAGGGGCCAGCTGAAGGTCACTGACGCCCAGCTGGCCAAGGTGATGGAGAACCTCGGCGCGCTGGGCCGGCAGAACCAGCAGCTGGGCACCGTCCGGTCGGTGGCGGACTTCGGCGAGATCAGCTGGCAGCTCACGGCCCGAAGGATCGAGGAGCTCAAGGCCGAGAAGGCCGAGCTGGAGACCGCCAGCGACGTGCTGCAGCAGCTGACGGCCAAGGAGTCCGCGGTCACACATGAGCTGGAGCGGCTGGAGGAAAAGTCCGGCAAGCTGCGCGAGCGCCTGGGCGCGAACGAGAAGGACGCCAGGGACATCGCGGAGGCGATTGAGGAGTGCCGCGGGATTCTGGCTGAGACTCCCCTGACGGACGACGGCGGGGTGCTGGCCGCCGTCGAACATCTCACCAAAGCGGCCCTTGGGGACAGGACGCTGACGTACAAGAACACCGGCCCGGCGGAGAGCACGGTCCGTGCCGGGCTGACGGACACCATCGACGCGCTGTCCAAGCGGATCGCCCGGGCGGCGGAGGGCACCGTGCGGCTGATGGCTGACTTCCGCAACAAGTACCCGAACGAGACCACGGACATCGACGCCGCGCTCGAGGCCTCGCCGGACTACAACCGGCTGCTGGAGCAGCTGGTCAGCAACGACCTGCCCAGGTTCGAGGCGCACTTCAAGGAGTCGCTGAACCAGAACACCATCCACGAGGTGGTGGCGTTCAACGCATTCCTTGACAGCCGGCGGCAGGACATCGTGAACCGGATCGGCGAGATCAACCAGTCGCTGGCGGATATCCAGTACAACCCGGGCCGGCACATCCAGCTGGAGCACCAGAACAGCTCGGACCAGGACGTGCGCGAGTTCGGCGTGGATCTGCGGGCGTGCTCGGAGGGGACCATCGGCGACGAGGACCAGTACTCGGAGCAGAAGTACCTCCAGGTGGAGCGCCTGATCGAGCGTTTCAGGGGACGCGAGGGCCTGACCGCGCTGGATGAGCGGTGGACGGCCAAGGTCACGGATGTGCGGAACTGGTTCACGTTCTCAGCGTCGGAGAAGTGGACCGAGACCGGCGAGGAGTTCGAGCACTTCACGGATTCCGGCGGCAAGTCCGGCGGCCAGAAGGAGAAGCTGGCGTACACCATCCTCGCGGCGGCGCTGGCGTTCCAGTTCGGGCTGGGGTCCGGTGCTGCCGGTGCCGGCAAGAAGCCCGGCCGGAGTTTCCGGTTCGTGGTGATCGACGAGGCGTTCGGCCGCGGGTCCGACGAATCAGCGCGGTACGGGCTGCAGCTGTTCCAGCGGATGAAGCTGCAGCTGCTGATCGTCACGCCGCTGCAGAAGATCCACGTGATCGAGCCGTTCGTCTCACACGTGGGGTTCGCGGCGAACACCAACGGCGACGACTCGCAGCTGCGCAACATGACCATCCAGGAGTACCGCGACGAACGGGACCGGCGTGCCGGCTGAGTCGTGGACAACGGTGGTGGGGCTGCGGGCGCTGTCGCTGAGGGCGTGGAACAGCGGTGCGCTACTGCGGGAATTGCTGGGACCGTCCGGCGCATACCCGCGCCGCCGTTCACTGAAACGCCCGACGGCGGCGGCCCTGTTGAGCGATTATGCGGCGGCTCAGCGGTGGGCGGCTGACTTGATCGCCGGTGTTGGCCCGTACGAACTGGAGACAGCTGAGGTGGGGCGCCGGACGGTTGGCTCCAACCGGATCCCGGCGGTGGCAGTGTTTGCCACGGTGGAGGACGAGATCGGGTTTGTCGCGAAGTCCCGGGAGGCCGCGCGATTCCGGGAGCTGGCCTCTCAGCTGGGCGAGCTGGATCCGCTGCTGCTCGGCTGGTCGGTGCGGCGGCCACTGAGGCTTTTGGAGCTGGGGTCTGACGCCTTGACGGCGGCGCGGGTGGCGCTGTGGCTGCGGGACAATCCCTCGCCGGGAATCTATGTCCGGCAACTTGGACTTCCTGGCGTGCACACAAAGTTCATCGAGCGGCACCGGCAGGATATCGATCAGCTGCTTGGCGCTCTCAAGTCCGCTTCCGATGTGAGCGCGGCGGATGCCGAGCCTGAGGCTACCGCGGAAGTCGCGGAACCGGACGTGGCCGAATCGGATGCGGCCTTGGAAAGCGGCGCCGGCCGTACGTCGGCAGCACGCTTTGCCCGCAGGCACGGGTTCCTGCATCCGCCCGAGCTCGTCCGGTTCCGCATCCTCGACCCGTCGATTCCTACACTGGGCAGCGCCAGAGACATCACGATCACTGCAGACGCGTTCAGCACCTTGCAGCTGCCGGTGCACACCGTGATCGCGACGGAGAACCAGGTCAACTTCCTAGCCCTGCCAGAGCGTCCCGCAACGCTGGCGCTTTACGGGGCAGGCTATGGATTTTCGTCCCTGCGGGACGCGGCCTGGCTCCGCAAGTGCGAGATTCTGTACTGGGGCGACATCGACACGCACGGCTTCCGTATGCTCGATCAGCTCCGCGCGGTGCACCCGCACGTGGAGAGCGTTCTGATGGACGAAGAAACACTGCTCGAACACCGCGACGTGTGGGGAATGGAGCCGTCACCGTCGAGGGCGGTGTTGACCAAGCTGACGACGGAGGAGGCTGCACTCTACGAAGCGCTCGGAAATGATACCTACGGTGAAGCCGTCCGGTTGGAACAGGAGCTTATCCGCTGGGACTGGGCGCTGGAGAGGCTCAAACGCTAAGGCGTCAGCGCCCCAGCCCGAGAAAGACGGCAAGCGATTGCTCAACCGCAACCATCGTCTTGGAATCTACTCGGCCCACCCGCCGCCCCAAATTGGAGCGGCGGACCGTTGTTAGCTTGTCCACCATGATCTGGCTTACGCGATCCAAGCCGGTGAGCTCTCCCGGTTCAACCGTCAGTCTCAGCAACGGGGCGTCCGTGAGCTGGGAGGTCAGGGGCAGGAGGGTGACTGACACCGATTCTGCAAATAGGTCATCCTGAATGATGAGTGCAGGCCTGGGCTTTTGCGCGTATGTTCCGCCGGACACCGTCCACAGCTCGCCACGATTCACTCCGGCCAGTCTTCCGAAATCTGTTCGACGAAATCCTGGTCGTCACCGGCACGGTCCGAAGCGGCAACCGCCAACGCCTGGCGCTGCGCCTCTTGCCGAAACTTCTCCGTGCGTACGTCCGGCACCCACATCTGAACCTGCCGGAACCCCCGCTCACGCATGGCAAGCCGGTGCCGGGCAACCCGATCCCTCACGCTCATAAGTCCATGTTACATGTAACAATGGCCCTTAAGGCCCCCCGCCCAAGGCAGCGACAGGCCGCATCCAAGGCTACGGCGGAAACTGGATCGGCGCACCAAACAGACGCAATGTTTCTTCCTGAACTACAACCGTTGACTAGTGAGCGACATCACAGCTAGAGTGACGGCAGCGAAGGGCCGCACTAATGGCCCCGTTCCGGATCCGCTCAATGCTGTGTGGACCGTCGCCGGCGGAACCCGCCGTCGCCGGCGTGCATGGCATCTGGCGCCGATCAGTCAACGCACAATGCCCACCGACACGGCCTCTTTTGGCGTGCCGTGGCGCGGGCACCATTGAGAGGGAGTTTCCTTGACGCATTTCAGTTCCGCTCCGTTCGACCGCAGGCAGCTCCTCAAGGCGGCAGCGCTGACCCCTTTCGCCGGCCTGGCGCTCTCTGGATGCGGTACAGCGAAGCCGGCCGAAGGTTCGGCACCCAACAAGGCTGTGACAGTGACGTCCTACGGCGGGTCCTACAACGACCAGCTGACCCAGACGATCCTGGATCCGTTCTCCAAGCAGTCGGGGATAAAGACCACGCTGTTGGCCAACACCAGCCTGGCGGCACTCAAGGCGCAGGTTCAGTCCGGCGACGTGCAGTGGGACCTCGTGGAAATCACGGCGCCCGAATATGAGGTGGCCGTGGCCGAGGGGCTGCTGGAGAAGTTCGACTACGACATCATCAGCGACAAGGGCCTGCCCGGCTACGCCAAGGCCGAATACGGCATCAAGTACCTGAGCTTCCTGTTCGTCATGGCGTGGGACCAGAAGGTCATTTCTGACGCGCAGGCACCCAAAGACTGGGCGCAGTTCTTCGACCAGAACAAGTACAGCACCAAGCGCTCGATCTACAACCAGCTGTCCGACAGCTCCGTCCTGGAAGCTGCCCTGCTGGCTGACGGTGTCCCCTTCGACAAGATCTACCCCCTCGACGTCGACCGCGCACTGAGGGTCCTGGGCCAGCACCCGGGCAAGGACCGGCTGCTGTACCACTCTGCCAACCAGGAGCCCATCCAGCAGCTCACCTCCGGCGAGGTCTCCCTCTCCACCAGCTTCAACAACCGGATCAACGCAGCCCGCAACGACGGCGCCAAACTGAACTTCTCCGCAGAAAACGCCGTCCTGGCCGGCGACTACTTCGTGGTGCCGAAGGGTGCCAAAAACAAGGAAGCCGCCTTCAAGCTCATGAATTTCATGTCCAACGACGCCGAGGCCGGCGCAGCGTTCGACAAGGTCACCAACCTGACCCTCGCCAACACCCCGGCGCTCTCCAAGCTGCCCAAGGGCATCGCGGACACACTTCCCACCAGCCCCCGGCTCGCAGACAAGATCCTGGTCCGCGACGACAAGTGGTGGTCGCAGAACCTGAAGAAGACCGAGCAGCAGTTCAAGCTCTGGCAGGCCAGCTGATATGAGCAACGCAACTCTGGAACGGCCACGGGGCCGCGGCGCGCCTCCTGCTGAAGCAGCACCCCGACGGCGGCGCAGCGGATGGTGGCTGCTGCTGGCCCCGGTCCTTGCCTTCGACGTCGTGCTGTTCCTGACGCCGCTGGGCAAACTGGTCGGCGCGAGCTTCGCCGACAACGCCTACCAGCGTGTCCTCGAGGACCCGCTCGTACTGCGCGCGCTGGCCAACACCCTGACCATCAGCCTGGTGAGCACCATTGTCACTGTGGCGCTGGGCTACATCATCGCCATGGTGCTGTGGCGTGCCGGAAACGTCGCCCGGGTGATCCTGTTCGCCGTCGTGCTCCTGCCGTTCTGGACCGGCATCCTGGTGAAGAACTTCGCCTGGGCGGTTCTGCTCCAGGACAACGGCATCGTCAACGCATTCCTTCAGGGAATCGGGCTTACGGGTGCGCCGATCCCGTTGCTGCACAACCGGTTCGCCGTGATCGTCGGCATGGTGCACTGCCTCCTGCCCTACGCGGTGTTCCCGATCTTCTCCTCGCTGACGTCGATCGATGACCGGCTCGGGCTGGCGGCCCGCTCGCTTGGCGCGCGGGAAGGATCCGTGTTCCGCAGGATCACCCTGCCGCTGAGCATGCCCGGCATTTCCGCCGCCGGGCTGCTGGTCTTCATCATCAGCACGGGCTTCTTCATCACACCCGTGGTGATGGGCGGGCCCGGCGACATGATGATCGCCAACCAGATCGACTACTACGCCCGACAGCTCACGGACTTCTCCGGGGCCGCTGCCCTGGCCGTCATCCTGACGGTAATGGTCAGCATCCTCGTGGCTGTCTACCAGCGCGTCCTCAAGGCAGGAGGCCAACATGAAGACAACTAATCCGCAGCACCGCCTCCTGGCGCTTCTTTCCATCCCGGCCTTCCTGTTCCTCGTCATACCGACGGCGATTGTGGTGCCGGTCGCGCTGAACGACAGCCGCTACATCACGTTCCCGCCGGAGGGAGTCTCCTTTGCCGCCGTGGCCGGGTTCTTCGCCGACCAGGCGTGGACCTCCGCCCTGACGGCCAGCCTCCAGTCGGCCGCGATCGCCGTCGTGATCGGTGTGGTCCTGGGGGCCACCGCGGCGATCGGGCTTCACGGCCGCAAATTCCCGGGACAGCCCGCCGTCGTGGGCCTGATCCTCGCGCCGATGATCGTGCCAACCGTGGTGCTCGCGCTGGCGTTCTACCAGTTCTTCATCTCGGTCGGGATGGTGGGCAGCATCGTTCCCATCGGCCTGGCGCACGCGGTCATCGCGACCCCCTATGTGTACCTGACCACCCGTGCCAGCCTCGCCGGGCTTAACCCCGCGCTGGTCCGGTCGGCGCAGAGCCTGGGGGCAGGGCCGCTCTCGATCCTGCGGCACGTGTATCTGCCCATCATCCTGCCCGGCCTTATCTCCGGGGCGCTCTTCGCGTTCTCGGTCTCCATCGATGAGACGGTGATGTCCCTGTTCCTGCAGTCCCCGGGGGCCACTACTTTGCCGGTCAAGATGTTCACGGATATCCAGTTCAACCTGACCCCGAAGATCGCGGTGTCGTCGGCCCTGCTGGTCAGCGTCGCCACCATCGGGCTACTGCTTCAGGTCCTGTTTGTCCTCAAGCACCGTTCTTCAACCCGGATGCTGCCGCTGGCCGTATCCGCACAAACGTAAGGAAAGTCGATGACCGCATCAGTGATTTCCAGGGAGTCAGTTCCGGGGACGGGGAGGGCCGCCCAGGGCGCCATTGAGCTCCGCCGGGTCAGCAAGCACTACGGCGACGTCGTGGCCGTTGATCAACTGGACCTGACGGTTCAGCCCGGAGAGTTCGTGACCCTCCTGGGCCCCAGCGGCTCCGGCAAGACGACCACCATGATGATGGTGGCGGGGTTTGAAGAACACACCGCCGGGACCGTCCTCATTGACGCCAAGCCCGTGGACACGCTGCCGCCACGGGACCGCAACCTCGGTGTGGTGTTTCAGAACTACGCTCTCTTCCCGCACATGAGCGCGCTGGAAAACGTGGAGTTCGCGCTCCGGATGCGCAAGGTGCCGCGCGCGGAACGGCGCCGGCGAGCGGAGGTTGCCCTGGACCGTGTGGGGCTGGGAAAGATGGGTGGCCGGAAGCCGCGGCAGCTCTCCGGCGGACAGCAACAGCGGGTGGCCCTGGCCCGGGCACTGGTATTCAACCCCGCCGCCCTGCTGCTGGATGAGCCGATGGCAGCCCTGGACAAGCGGCTGCGTGAACAGATGCAAGAGGAAATCAAGACCCTGCAGAAGGGCCTGGGCATTACCGTGCTGTTCGTGACGCACGACCAGGACGAGGCCATGGCCATGTCGGACCGGATCGTGGTGATGAGGGACGGGAAGATCGTGCAGTCCGGGCCCCCGGAGGAGGTGTACAACCACCCCCTCACCGACTGGGTGGCCAGCTTCCTCGGCGACACGAACCTGATCCCGTGCACTGTCGTGGAGCGCAACGGCGAGGAAGCAGTTGTGGACCTCGGCGGACTTGGTCTGGCAAGGGTCCGGGACCGCGGGGCCAGCGGCGAGAACTACGCCGTCTCCATCCGCCCCGAGCACCTCAAGTTCAGGACGCGGGCTTCCGCGGACAATGGATGCGCTGCGACTCTGGTGTCCTCCACAAACCTGGGAGCCACGGTGCGCCACCGCCTCACGGCCGGCGGCCACGAACTCCAGCTTCGTGAGCTCAGCTCCGACAGGGCCGAACGGCTCGTGCCGGACGGGGAGCTGTGGGTGGGCTGGGACGCGGACAAAGCCCAGCTGCTGGTTCTGGAGTCCTGATGCCGCGGCCGCCAACGGCCATGCGTCTCCGTTGGCGGCCACATGGCACTCTCCAAATGGTCGAACACACTGCTGAGGGATACGACCACGTTCACGGTTGCTACGCTTCCGAATTCGTCGCCCCCGGCACCGAGGTCTGACTCGGGAAGTCCGTTCTCACCCGCGACGAGAACCCATCGCACACCTCCAGGAACATCTCCGCCCTCCCCGTCAGCTTCGCCCGCGGCGGCGCCGCGCCTTTGGAATTAACGACGACGGCGGCACCACCTTGCTCACGGCCCTGCGGGCCGGCGACTCAGGCCGGGCGAGTGCCCAATCAGCCTGAGCCAGGTCGGTGCGAGCCGTGCCAAACTGCTAGCACCGCCTGCGGGCACGCGAAATTCTCGCAGTCTGCCGCCCTGCAGATCGCGCCGGCCGTCACGTCCACTCTTGAATCCGTACCTGATACTGCGCTACGGCTGCAGTTGCGTCCTTGACCGATTCTGTCACGTCAATACGCATATTTGGTGCAAGTTTTAGTGTTAAGCTCGGCGAGCAATTCGCATCTAAACCTGATTTATGGGGGGGTATACATGAATTCGATCTTTCGCCGCAGCGAAGCACGGAAGACTATCAGCCGCGAGGTCTCCAATGGTGTCGACGCCGAGCCACGTCAATGGGCTTCTCACCACCGAGCTGGAGGTGTGGCCATAGCTGTCGGCGTCCTGCTCTCAGCGACAGCATGCGGAGGTCAACCGGCCGCCTCAGTTACGACGCCTCTGGCCGCCGAGTCCGCATCCCCGAGCGCTACGCCGACACCCACTCAGACTGCACCGGCGTCATCAGACTGCGTCACCGAAAATGCGACCGAAGAGTACTCGCCGAAGGTCTTCATCTGCACGAAGAGCGAAGCTGGGGAGCTGCTGTGGATGGAACAGTCAGACTCGAAACGAGTAACGGACGCACGCGCGGCGGCCGCGAAGATTGCTGCCGAAAAAGCCGCGGCTAAGAAGGCCGCCGCCAAGAAGGCGGCTGCCGACAAGGCTGCGCGAGAAGCTGCGGCTAAAGCCGCACAGAAGCAGGCAGCCGCTGAGGCGGCCGGGCAACAGGCTGCAGCCGAGGAAGTGAGGCGCCAGCAGCAGGCGGCCGCAGCCGCTGCCGCGGCGGCTGCGGCCGCAGCACAGGCACAGCCACCCGCCCAGCCCGCCGTCCCCGCAGCTCCGTCAGGATGCGATCCAAACTACGCAGGGCCCTGCGTGCCCATTGCATCGGACGTAGATTGCGCGGGCGGAAGCGGCAACGGTCCAGCGTACGTAGGCGGACCGGTCACCGTCGTCGGATCCGACGTCTACGGTCTCGACAGGGACGGCGACGGCGTAGGGTGCGAGTAGCGGCGTAATAGTCCATCGGAAGCAGGTCCGTCGTCCATGGCTCCAGATGCTGTGGGCGACGGACCTGAATAACATCCCCTGAGACGTTTGAGCCGGACCATCCGAAGTTTGTGTCAATACAGTCTGCAGAATTTCCCCTTGTCCAACAAGCCCGTACCACTTGCTACGCTGGGACTCTCCCGAGAAACACGCAAGCGAGGCATAACGTGCACGACGACGCCGTCCGGTTCCTGTCCCAGCCCGTGGAGGCCCAGCCCGGCTCACCGCTCCGGGTCGCCGTCTACTCACGCATCGCCGAGGCCATCCGCAACAACCTGCTGCAGCCCGGCTCCATGCTCCCCACCGAGACAGAGCTCGGCACGAGCATGTTGGTCAGCCGCACCGTGGTCCGCGAGGCCCTGATGCTGCTCGAGGAGGACGGCCTCATCCGCGCCCGGCGGGGCGTCGGCCGGTTCGTCTCCGACACCCTCCCCCGCATCGGCATCGAACGCATCCGCCCCTTCGAAGAAGTCCTCGGCGGCCCCGGACACCAGGTCCAGATCAAGCGCATCCAAGTGGAGAAGCAGCCGGCCTCCGAATTCGTCGCCCCCGGCGTCGGCGTCGACCCCGGCGCCGACGTCTGGCTCTGGGAGTCCGTCCTCATCCGCGACGGCGAGCCCATCGCCCACCTCCAGGAAAACATCTCCGCCCTCCCCGTCAGCTTCGGCGGCGCCGCCGCCGCGCCTTTGGAAGTTAACTACGACAGCGGCACCACCCTGCTCACGGCGCTCAACAAAGCGGGCGGCCGGGGACTGGGGCCGGGCGAGTGCCAGATCAGCCTGAGCCAGGTGGGCCCGAGCCGTGCCAAGCTGCTGGACCTGCGCGCCACGGATCCGGTCCTGGTCCTCACCCAGTACGTCCGGCACGCCAACCGGCCCTTCTACCTGGCCAAGTGCCTGATCGCCGACCGCGCCGGGCACCTCTCGGTGATGCAGTCGCTCCAGTCCTAAACCTGCAGCCGCCAATTAAGCAGAGGCAGCTATCTGAGCCGGTGCAGTCTTTTCGCTAGGGGTCCAGCTGCCGGACGGCCCTGTCAGCGAGCGAGCAGTCCGTCAGCGACGATCGCAAGCATCGATGCCACTGCGTCGGCGGGAAGCTCGCTGTTGTCTGCGACTGCGGCCGCCCCACCAACAAGCCGACTGATCTGCATTGCCTCGACCCCGGGGCGCAGGGCCGAGTCCAACGCGTCAATCACGCGCTGGTTCGCGTTGATGTAGGTCGTGCACTTCGCCGCGAATGGAGACTCGGGGTCGCCCAGTGCAGCAGTGATCCGGGCGGCTGCACCTTTGTGCTCTGTCAGCATTGCTGCGTAGTCACGCAGCCACGTCAACAGCTGCTCCCGCGCCGGCGCATCGAGCGAAAGCGCCCTGTCGACTGCCTCGTTCACCTTCTCTGCCCAGGCCTCAAGGACAGCGTCGTACAGGGATTCTTTGGTCGGGAAGTGCCGGTACAGCGTTCCGGTGCCCACCCCGGCCCCTTTGGCGACCTCGTCCATTGAGACGGCGTCGAAGCCTTTAGCGCGGAAGAACGCACGTGCAGTCTCCACGATCCGGCCGCGGTTGCGTTGAGCATCAGCGCGCACAGAAACACCTTTCAAAACGTTGTTGCCAAACGGAGAGTGTCTCCGTATAGTTCTAAGCGGAGTATCTCTCCTCTTAGTGTACGTCAGCCCTTCGGCTAGAACAGGACACCACCCCATGACATCCACAATCGCCACACGGGCGCCCGCCGGGACCGCGACATCCGGCCGCCGCGTAGGCAGCATTGGCCTCTGGCTGGTCATGCTTGCCCAACTCATGCTTGTCCTCGACGCGACCGTCGTCAACGTCGCACTCCCCCACATTGCCACCGACCTCCATTTCACCCGCGCCCAGCTCAGCTGGGTCTTGAACGGCTACGCCGTAGCCTTCGGCGGCCTCTTGCTGCTCGGCGGAAGGATCGGAGACGTCTTCGGCCGTCGCCGCACGTTCCTGATGGGCGTCGCAGTCTTCACGGTCTTCTCGCTGCTCGGCGGCCTGGCCACCTCACCCCTTCTCCTCGTCATCGCACGCGCACTCCAAGGCCTCGGTGCCGCGTTCGCCGCCCCGAGCGTGCTCGCGCTCATCACTACGAGCGCACGGGACGACGGCGCACGGAACCGGGCGCTTGCATTGTTCTCCGCCGTCGCCTCGATGGGCGGCGCACTCGGGCTCATTCTTGGCGGCCTGCTCACCGACATGGCCAACTGGCGGTGGACGCTCTTCATCAACGTGCCGATCGGCGTCGCCGTCCTCGTTGCCGTGCCCCGCCTCGTCGCCGAAACCCCCCGGAGATCCGGGCGCTTCGACGTGCTCGGTGCGGTGACCGCAACGGGCGGCGCCGTCGCCATTGTGTGGGCTCTCATTCAGGCGGGCGACGACGGCTGGTCCAGTCCCCGCACGATCGGCGGGTTCGTGGTCGGCGCAGCGCTGATCACCGTGCTTGCCCTCACCGAGCGGAGAGTGGCCCACCCCCTGCTCCAACCGCAGCTGCTCCGCAGCCCGAGCCGGGTGGCGGCGCTGGCGGCGATGGCGGCCACCTATGGCGGGATGCTGGCGATGTTCTTCCTCATGGTCCAGTACCTCGAAAACGATCTGCACCTCACGCCACTGTTGACGGGGCTGGCGTTCCTGCCGATGCCCCTGAGCATCTTCGCGATGTCGCGGATCGTCCCGCGGCTCGTCGAGCGCTTCGGGGCGGTCCGCCTCGTCATGCTCGGCGCCGCCCTTCGCGTCGTCGCCTTCCTGCCACTCACGCAACTGAGTCCGGACACTCCCTTCGCCATCGTCATGGTTGCCCTGCTCTTGACGGGGATCTCAGCCGGCATGACGTTCATGCCGCTCACCACTCTCGCGCTACGCAACGTCGAACCCGAGCACGCAGGATCCACCTCCGGGCTTTTCCAGACAATGCAGCAGCTTGGCGGCGCTGTTGGGCTGGCCATCGTGGCTTCGACCTACGCGGCCTTCGCAGTCCCAGGCGACTTCCTGACCGGCGGACGGGCCGGGTTCTGGTCGGCGACCATCCTGTCCGCCCTCGCGCTGGCAGCCGTCGCCGGACTGGTCATCAGACCCCGGCGGGCGGCATGAGGGCACGCGTTCGCTGGAGGCCTTAAGTCCGAAGTCATCGCCGCCAGCATGCCCGGAAGCGCCTCGGGTACTTCAACTTTCAGGATCCAGTTCCGGTTACTGCCGTGAAAACGGCCACCTCTCGCTGATGCAGTCGCTCCAGGCCTAAGCCCGGCCGGGTCCGGCCGGGCTTGGGCGGCCCTCCCCCGCGTGACCGGCCGGGCCCCGGCCGTTCGTGCCGGCCCAGGCCGGTCATGCGGTGCAGGCTGGGCTGAGTAAGGGTTGCGGCCAGGCCGCTAAATGCACTTGGGCTGGTAGGCCGGATCCGCGGGACCGGACGCCCTGCCCAGGGCGTGGCCTACGATCTGGTGCACCACCGGGTCGTTCGGCGTCTGGTCGTGTTCGAAGGCGTCGGCCGGGCACTTGTCCTGGATGGTGATGTTGGTGACCTGCCGCGCCGGACCGTTGAGGAACTGGCTGTTGTAGGGAACCACCACTTCGTCGTGGACCGTGGAGATGACAGTGTAGGAGGGTCCCGCTACGGTGTCGCCGATGGAGTTGAGCTTCTGCATGAAGGCCGACCCCGCCTGCTGATCGGCGCAGGCGGCACAGCCCAGTCCGGTGTAGTTGGGATCCGGGACGACGCCCGGTGCGGGGACGATCACACCTTCGGTGCCGTGGTTGGAGGGCGCGATCCCGATGAGCTGGCGGACGTACTTGGCGCCGCCCAGGAAGCCCATGTAGTAGCGGGGCATCATGCCGCCCTGGCTGTGGCCCACGAGGTCCACTTTCTTGGCGCCGGTGGCGGCGCGCACTGAGTCCACGAAGGGGGCGAGTTCCTGCGCCGATTTGGCCACCGGCGCGGTGGCGTACACACCGTTCGTCTCGCCGTAGTTCAGGGCGAAGACGCAGTACCCGGCGCTCTTGAGGTACGGCGAGAGGGTGGACCAGTTCTTTTCCATGCTCTCGAACGTTCCGGGCACCAGAACCACCGGATACGGATGCTGGGCGCTTGGTTTGCAGGACCAGTCATTGGCTCCGGGCGGGGAAACCTGCACCGTTCCCGCTTGGGCCGGAGCAACGGCCAGCGCGCCGGCAAGGACGGCAATGGCAGCGGCGGACATGGCTTTGGTGAGCAGTGACATAGAAACCTCTTTGTTCGCGTGTCAGGAGTGCGGGCCTGGCAGTAATCCGTAGTCAGCGGGGTGAGCCAGGGTTGCCCGGGTAATTAATGTAGGCAGCCCGGCGCCCGACGCCGCCATGGTTTTGCACGGACGTGCGCTGAAATCGGCTGCCGGAGCGAAGCGGCCTGTGCTGGCCGAACGCTTCCGCCGCGACATGAAGTTACTGGTCAGTACGGGATTTTCGCGGGCCTGGTGTTCAAGGAAAACCGCCCAGCGCGCCTGCACAAACGTGCAAAACCGAAGTCCCGGAAGCAGGTCAGCGTCGTCCCGGTATCAGCCGGAGCCATGGTGAAGCTCCAGCGGACCAACTTGCCGCCCATCACCCAGGCGAACTCACGGCTGTCCCGCAGCTCGGTGGCCGACTCTTCGTCCGGTAGCCGGCTGTTGATGCCTGGTAGGACCGGAATTAGTAGCCCAGCACCTCCCCCAGCACCCGCGGCCCCGCAGCCATGCCTGCTTCGGCGCGATCACCCGATGGCTTGGCTGCTGTCGTACCCCAGTGCACGGCTGGCTTCCAGTCCCGCACGGGCCACGACCGGGCCCAGCCGCTCAACATCGGCGGGCCCGATCCGCTGGGTGGGGAACCCCAGGCCCACAGCACACGCAAGCCGTCCAGCATGGTCGAACACCGGCGCACTGATGGAGCCCACGTCCTGGTTGCGTTCCCCGAAGGCGGCATAAAACCCCTGCCGGCGGGCAACAGCCGCCTGCTCCCGGAGCGCCTCCAGGGACACCGGGGTATCCGGCGTAAAGCTCTCAAGCCCATGCTCGTCCAAAGCATCCCAGGCCCCGGGGTCGAACGCCAGGAAAATTTTGCCGGGGGCGCCTGCATGCAGCGGCATGACCATGCCCACCATGAACGGCCGCATCACCACGTGCCGCGTCTCGGCCACCGCAACGATGGTCCGGAAGGCCCCGTCCCTGACGTACAGGCAGGCCGTTTCGCCGGTTTCGTCGCGCAGCTGCTGCAGGACCGGCTTCACGAGCCGGACCACGTCCAGCCCGAACGTTCCCGGAGTAGCCCAGCGCACCAGTCCGATACCGATCCGGTACCGGTCGCCGTCGCGGTCCAAAAAACCTTCACGGAGCATGTTCTGCGCCAGCCGCTGGCAGGTGCTGGACGGCAGCCCCGTCTTGCGGATGATCTGCTGCAGCGTCGGCTCGGGCTCCTCCACCGAGAAACAGTCCAGAATCTCCGCCACCTTGTGCAGGACCAACAAGGGGGAAGCCCCAGCTCCCGGTTCCTTCACCACTGTTCAAACGCCCCTTCAATCTTCTTACGCCGGCAGCCTCCAGCTTAGTGAGCCGGGAGCAGTCCCAGGATGTGATCCATTTGAGATCCGAACCGAGTAACCCACATCATGGGACCAGAACCCACTTTATGGGTTTACCCAAATAAACCCCAAGCACAACGACGTGGAGAATCCATGAGCACCCCGGAAACAACCTGCGAAACCGCCCCCGAGCCCAAGCGCCCCGGGATGAGCCGTGTGGGACTGATCGTCCCCAGTTCCAACACCACCATGGAGACCGAACTGCCGGAACTGTTCCGGCGCCAGGCCGAGGCAACCGGCCACAAGTACACCTTCCACTCCGCCCGCGCCGGCATGAAGAAGGTCACGCGGGAAGAACTGCTGGCCATGGTGGGCAAGGCAGCCCACTGCGCCGAAGCGGTCTCCGACGCCGACGTGGACGTCATCGCCTACGCCTGCCTGGTGGCCGTCATGGCCCAGGGCCCCGAAGCCCACGAGGGCTCCGAGAAGGTCATCGCCGACGCCGCCGCCGGCAACGGACACCCCGCCCCGGTCACCAGCAGCGCCGGTGCCCTGGTCCGGACCCTGCACGAAATCGGCGCCCTCAAGGTCGCCATGATCACCCCCTACATGAAGCCGCTGACCAAGATGGTGGTGGACTACATCGAGGGATCGGGCATCACGGTGCTGGACGCCATCAGCCTCGAAGTAGCAGACAACCTCGAAGTCGGCTGCCTTGACCCGCAGAACCTGCCCGCACTGGCCCGCAGCCTGCAGCGCGAAGGCGCGGACGCCGTCGTCCTGTCCGCCTGCGTCCAGATGCCGTCACTCGCCGCGGTCCAGGCGGTGGAGGACGAGCTCGGACTCCCCGTCATCACGGCAGCCACCGCCACCACGTACGAGATCCTCAAGGCGCTCGGCCACAAACCCGCCATCACGGGAGCGGGCAGCCTGCTGTCCGGCGCCGGCGTCCTCACTCCGGCGAACGCCTAGGCGGCTGGCACCATGTCGCTGTCACTCATCGCGTTCCTGGTGCTGGTGGCGGCCTTCGCCGTCGGGTCCTTCACCAAGATCAACGCCGGGCTGCTGGCCACCGTCGCCGCATTCGGCGTGGGCACCCTCCTGGCCGGCATGTCCATCAAGGACGTTATCGGACAATTCCCCGCCGGCCTCTTCTTCATCCTGGTGGGCGCCACCCTGTTGTTCGCCATCGTACGGATCAACGGCACCATCGACCTGCTGGCCTATTGGGCTGAACGGCTCGCCGGCGACCGGAAGATCCTGGTCCCCATCCTGATGTTCCTGCTGACAGCAGCCCTGGCCTCCGCCGGCGCATTCACGCCCGCCGCCATCGCCATCGTCGCCCCGGTGGGCCTGGCGCTGGGCATGCGGTTTGGCATCAGCACCCTGGCCATGGGCCTGGTCATCGTCCAGGGCGCCAACGCCGGCGCCTTCTCTCCCGTCAACCCCTTCGGTGTCCTCGCCAACAAGATGCTGGAAGGCGCCGGAGCCGGTGACGGTTCATTCAGGCTCTACGCCTACTGCTTCATCTTCAACGCCATCCTGGCCGTGATCGCCTATGTCCTGGTGCAGGCCATCATGAAGCGCCGGGCAGCCAGGGCGGTACTTCAAACGGACCGCGGTGACAGTGCCATTAAGAACGACGGCGGCGCTGACGCACCCGAAGGGGGCGGCGTTTCAGGTCCCGGCGGCGCCGGGACGGCCGTACTCACCGCACCGGCACAGACCGCTGTTGCCGCCGGAACCAGGACTCGCCCGGAGAAGGTGGCCGCAACCCCCATGCGTATCCTCACGCTGGTGGGCATCGCCTCCCTGCTGGTGCTCACCACCGTCCTGGGAATTGATGTGGGAGTTGCCTCGCTGGTCATCGCCGCGGTACTGATCGTCCTGGACTCCAGCGTGCAGAAGCCGGCGGTGGAAAGCATGCCGTGGTCGGCCATTATCCTGGTCACCGGCATCGTCACCTACGTGGGCATGCTGGAGAAAATGGGTGCGCTGAAGGAACTCCAGGAAGGCATCGCGGGCCTGGGCAACAGTTCGCTCGCTGCGCTGATTGCAAGCTACGTGGTGGCCATCGTTTCAGCCTTCGCCTCCACCACCGGAACGCTGGGTGTCATCAGCCCTGTTGTCCATTCGATAGCCATGGACCCGCTGCTCACCCCCGTGGGCGTCATAACGGCCATCGCCATCAGCTCCTCAGTGGTTGATGTCAGCCCCATGTCCACCAGCGGGGCCCTGCTGATGGCGAGCGCCCAGCCCAAGGACGAGCGGATGTTCTTCCGCGCACTGCTGCTGTGGGCCATCGCGATGATCGGTGTGGTGCCGCTCCTCGTCTGGTTCCTGTTCGTCCAGCTCGGCCTCGGCTAAGAGCCCCGGGCTGAAGGGAAGGGACGTCCTGGCCGGGCGTCCCTTTCCCTTTTCTCTTTCCCACGCAACGCGGGCCGGCTGGCCCTAGACCCTGGGACGGAAATGGCCGGGCCAGTCCTTCAGCCGGATCCGGGTCAGGTCCTGGATGTCGCCGAGTGTGCCCCACTCATCCAGCCCCAGCCGGGCCAGTGGCTCCAGCAGGTCGATCCGGGGGTGGCTGCCGTCGAGTACGGCATCGCTCACGGCGGCATGGGCCACTTCGCCGAAAACCAGCGTGGAGTCCCCCACCGGCAGCACGGAATGGAGGCGGCATTCCAGCACCGCCGGTGATTCCTTGACGCGCGGCGCGGCCACGGTCAGGCTCGGCTCACGGGTCAGGCCGGCGGCGTCGAACTCGCTGACGTCCGGCGGGAAGTTGGTGCCGGTGGCGTTAACCTCTTCCAGGAGTGCGGCCGGGGCCAGGTTGACCACGAATTCTCCGGACGCGGTGATGTTGCGGAGCGAATCCTTCTCGCCTACCGACGTGAACTGCACGATGGGCGGGTTGGTTGAGGCTACGGTGAAGAAGGAGTGAGGGGCCACGTTGTCGATGCCCTCCGGAGAAACGCTCGAAACCCAAGCGATGGGCCGGGGCACCACCACTGCGGTGAGCAACCGGTAGAAATCGCGGGCGGACGTCGCCGTGGGACTGAAATCAGTTCGCATGTTGCCAGACTAACGGTCATGGCAGCAAGGAAGGAGACAACTCATGAGCTTCGAGCCCTACCGTTCACCATCAACCGGGCGGCTGGTGCGCGCCGTCCTGTTCGACACCTTCGGGACCGTAGTGGACTGGCGCACCGGCGTTGCACGGGAGGTGGCAGCGTTCGCCGCGGCACATGGTGTTGCCCTTGACGCGCACGCCTTCGCCGACCGCTGGCGGGCCCTCTACCAGCCGGCCATGGAAGCCATCCGCTCCGGACAGCGCGGCTTCACGAAGCTCGACACCCTCCACCGCGAAAACCTCGACGAGGCCCTCCGCCATCACGGCATCAATCCGGAACTCGTTTCCAGGGAGAGCCTGGAGGAACTGAACAGATCCTGGCACCGGCTGCCGGCGTGGCCGGACAGCGTGGAGGGTCTGGCAACGATCCGCCGCCACTACATCGTGGGGCCACTTTCCAACGGCAACACCTCACTGTTGCTGGAGATGGCCAGGAACGCGGGCCTGCCGTGGGATGTCATCATCGGTTCGGACATGACGCGCACCTACAAGCCGTTGCCCCAGGCCTACCTCCGGACTGCGGAGTTCCTGGACCTCGAGCCAGGCGAGGTGATGCTGGCGGCGGCCCACAATACGGACCTGCGGGCTGCCCGGGAGTCCGGGCTGGCCACGGCGTTCGTGGCCCGCCCCACCGAATACGGCCCCGGCCAGGTGGCGGACCTGGCCCCGGAAGGCGACTGGGACCTGGTGGCGTCGAGTGTCACTGAACTGGCGGACCGGCTCGTGGCCTGACGTCCGCCGCTGGGCCACCCGCCTCTCTCCGCCGGGTTCGTCATACTTGCCACCCGGCTCAACCACCGATAACGGCAGACTCAACCACGGGCGCCAGCAGCGTCTCCACCAAATGCGGCGCGAAGTCGTCCTCAAGCGACAGCACCACGCGGCAGCGGGCGCCGGGCTGCTCCGGGTAGTCCATGTACAGGCCGCGCATGTCGCAGACGGTCTGCCCGCGGCCCGGGCCTGACGTGGTGTCGACGTCGACGTGCACCACCGGCGCAACGGCAGCCTTGACGGAACCTACAGCGAGCGCCGCCGCCAAGGGATCATGCATGGCGGAGCAGGCGCGGCCGAACAGTCCCTCGTAGAACCGGAAGTAGTAGCCCAGCATCTCCCCCAGTGCCCGCGGCACGGCACCGGGTGAAGCCAGCAGCTCCTGCCGGTGGTTCTCCTCCAGCACGTTGGTCATCGTCACGTCCAGGGGCACCAGGGTCACCTTCCAGCTGGCGGACAGCACCAGGGCGGCAGCCTCGGGGTCGTTGGCGATGTTCGCCTCCGCCACGGGCGTGAGGTTCCCCGGGGCCAGGGCGGCGCCGCCCATGATCGTGATCTCCGCGACCAGCTGTGGCAGAGAGGGCTCCAGCCGCAGCGCCTCGGCGATGTTGGTCAGCGGGCCGATGGCCAGGACCCGCAGCGTGCCGGGGTGCTCGTGCACGAGCCGCACCAGCATCTCCGCTGCGGTCTCCGGCGCCAGCTCAGCGGCCGCCGTCGAAAGCTCAACCTCGCCGATGCCGTTGGCGCCATGCACCCACGGCGCTCCCCCGCCGAAGGAACCGGCAAGGGGGTCGTGCGCGCCGAGGGCGACGGGGATGTGCGCATGCCCGGCGAGCTCCAGCAGGTCCAGAGTGTTGCGGGCGCCGACGGCGGCACTGACGTTGCCGCTGACGGCGCCGATCCCGCGCACGTCCGCCTGCGGGGAGGCGAGCAGGTAGGCCAGGGCGAGGGCGTCGTCGATGCCGGTGTCGCAGTCGAGGTAGAACGGGAAGCTGGTCATGGGTGGTTCTTCTTTCGGTTGGTGCGGAAGGTCTAGCGGGTTTCGCCCTTGGGGGCGGGGACGAAGAGGCTGACGATGAACGCGGCGGCGGTGATGCCCACCGAGATCCAGAGGGCGGTGGCGTACCCGGCACTGGTCGCCTGCGCGGCGAACGGCGCCACAATTACGACGCCGAGGCTCGCCCCGATGCCGAAGGAGGCACCGTTGATGCTAGGCAGGGAAGCGGGTGCTTCCTTGGGCGAGAGCAGGACGGAGAGCCCGTTGATGGCGGTGAGGAAGAGGCCGTTGTAGAAGATGCCGAGGGCCGCGACGGCGACCATCACCGCGATCTGGTTGCTTGAGAACGCGGCGGCCGCCGCGGCGCAGGCCAGGCTCAGGGCGGTGCCGGTGCGGAGGACCTTGATCCAGCCTCGGCGGCCGGCGAGCCAGCCGGCGAGCGGGGCGGCGAAGACGCCGATTAGGGCGGCAGGGGTAAGGAACAGCAGCGCGGAGAGGGACGGGCTGAGCCCGAAGCCGGAGCCCTTGTCCTGGCTGAGCAGCACCACGGTGAAGTTCATGATGGCGAAGATGCCGGCGAGGGTCAGGACGGTGCTCGCGATGACGGGCCACACCTGGCGGGAGCGCAAATGGTGGACGGCGATGAGCGGGTGGCTGCGGCGCTTCTCGATCATCCAGAAGGCGGCGAAGGATGCGACGGTGCCGGCGAGCAGGGCCAGGGTGCCGGGCGCGGTCCAGCCCGCGGCCGATCCGCCTGAGACAAAGTACGTGATGAACACCAGGAACACCGAGAGCGAGCCCGCTCCCCACCAGTCCATGGAGCCGCGGACGTGCTGCGGCCGGCCCTTCGGGACGGTCTTGACGATGCATCCGGCGGCGATAGCCGTGAGCACCAGGACGACGGCGAAGATGGACCGGAAGCCGAGGGTCTCAGACATCAGGCCGCCGACGTAGCCGTCCACTCCCCCGATGCCGCCGTTGATGGCGGCGATGATGCCCACGGAGGTGCCGAAGACCCGGGGCTGCAGGTTCTCGCTGAGCACGATATAGGACAGGGCGAAGACGGCGCTGGACACACCCTGCAGGAAGCGGCCGGCGATGAGCAGAGGCAGCGTGGGCGCGGCGATGCAGAGGATGGTTCCTATGCCCATGATGGCCAGCACCAGCAGGAGCGCGGGGCGGCGGCCGATGAAGTCGCTCCACCTCCCGATCACCGGCCCGGCGATGGCGCCAGCCAGGAAGAACATGGACTGTACGGGGGCGGCGGCGTCGGCAGATTGGCCGAAGCTAGCGGCGATTTGCGGCAGCGCCGGGGTGACCATGCTGGCGTTGAGCTGGAAGGACAGTACGCCGAGCAGCAGGGTGGTAATCAGCAGTGCGGCCGGACGGCCGGCCAGTTTGTTCACGTCGGTTTCGCTTTCGACGGCGGCGGGCGGCGAGGTACTGGCCGTGGCTGGGGTGTTCACATCAAACTCCATTGTTCTCTGCAGGAGGTCCTGCCTTTGGGAAAATTAGTTGTTATACAACCATGTATGACGGACAAGTACAACCATGCCGTACACTATTTCCTAATTCAGCCGCTTCTGGCTCGACCTGATAGGACTTCCTCATGAGCACTCAGCTTCCTGCCGTCACCGTCGTCGGCAGCATCAATCTCGACATGATCGCCACCACGGACCGGCTCCCCAGCGCAGGGGAAACCATCGGCGGCGGCACCCTAAGCCAGCAGCCCGGCGGCAAGGGAGCGAACCAGGCCGTGGCCGCCGCACGCCTGGGCGGGAGTTCCCGGATGATCGGCGCGGTGGGCGACGACGCCCAGGGGCGCCTCATGCTGGAGGCGCTTTCCGCCGCCGGCTTGGACACCTCGGATGTGGCAATGCTCGACGGCGACGCGACGGGCACCGCGCTAATAGTGGTGGACCGCGACGGCGAGAACCAGATCGTGGTGTGCCCTGGGGCTAACTCTGGGTTTTCGCTTGAGGGCGTTTCGTTTGCGCCGGACGAGACGGTGCTGTGCCAGTTCGAGGTCGGCCTGGACGTAGTGCTCGAGGCGGCCCGGAAGGCGCAGGGCTTCTTTGTGCTGAACGCGGCGCCGGCGATGGACCTGCCTGCGGAGCTGCTGGAGCGGTGCGACCTGGTGATCGTCAACGAGACTGAGTATGAGCTGATCCCGGCGCTGGCTGAGGCGAAGCTCGTTGCGGTGACGTACGGCAAGGACGGCTCGGCGATGTTCGAGCACGGCCGGAAGGTCGCGGAGGCACCTGCTGTTTCCGTGGCTGTGGCGAACACGATTGGCGCGGGCGACGCGTTCTGCGCGGCGGTGGTCCTGGCACTGCGGAGCGGGCTGGACTACACGCGGGCGCTGGCAGTGGCCAATGCCGTGGGGGCCGATGCGGTGGGCGATCCATCGTCGCAGCCGTCGTTGGCACAGCTGGGCCACTACGTCGAGCGAACAGCCGCCGCTGAGGAAAGCGCTCTGTGAGTGTTGCGTTTCGGCGAGCGGCGCCGTCGGACTTTCCAGAGGTTCGCCGCATCACCCGTGATGCGTACCTCCGAGCCGGACACTTCGCGGCCGACCATCCGTACATGAGCGTGCTGGAGGATGTGGAGCACCGCGCCGAGCATGCCCAGGTGTGGGTGGCGGAGTCCGCCGACAAGGTGGTCGCGGCGGTAACGGTGACATTCGCCGGCCAGCCGTATACCGAGATAGCCCAGGACGGTGAGCTCGAGTTCCGGATGCTGGCTGTGGACCCGGCGCACCAGGGTGCAGGGGTGGGCCGCGCCGTGGTCCGGGAGATCGTGGAGCATGCCCGGCAGCTCCCCGACATTGAAGCGATCAGCATCACCAGTGCCACGTTTATGGACCGGGCCCACGGCCTTTATGAGTCGTTTGGCTTCCGCCGCGCCCTAGAGCGGGACTGGTACGTGCCGGGCGAGGATGTGCTGCTGTGGGTGTTTACGCTGGAGGTGTAAAGGCAACCTGGCTGAGCTATGGATGGGCGCAAGGCCCGAGATAAGTTCTCATCTCCGACCTGGGCCTTCGTGGCGCGGGGGCGCTACAGCAAGGACCGCCAGCCACGCCTAAACGCAAGATCCCGAGCAAAAGCCAAGTCGCAAAGACGCTGGCGGAACGCTTGAACTCCTAAACACCCCCCCTGAATGAAACGAATGGCCTCGGAATATTACACGCAGCTTCGGAGCGACTAATTCGTTACGAAGACGGTATATCCGAGGTGCTCTCGTTCATTTCCGCTTCCAACGCGGTCTCCAGGACATTTTTCGTGAGCCGGTTCAACAGCTCGTCCGGGCCGACGAGATCGATTCCCTGCTCCTTAGCCTGGGCCAGCAGCTGCTGCGCTAACTCTTGCTGATCCATCTCAGTCGCCATGGGGTCCATGGTGTCGCTCATGATCAGTCCTCCCCGCCAGGCAACGCCCGGCGTGTCAGGCCAACCATGGATCCGCCGTTAGTCAGACAGTCCCCGTCATTCGGACAAGGCCTCAATGGTTGGTGACGATCGACGGTTTGGTGCTCGTACACTGAAGCCGGCCTTTCCCTTTGGTGCGGCGGCGTGTGGCAGGGCCCACGAAAAGAGCGCGGCTATATCTGCTGGATCGACTACGCCTCCACCCAAAGCGCTGGGTTCCGAGACCGCGGTTTGGCCGTTCCACTGGTCGGCGGCGAGGGTAAGTATGATGGCCCCTGTTGTACGGGAAGCCGGGTCGTTCGGCTCCTTTTCCTTGGTGAATTGGTCTTCGAGGGGCTGTCGTGTCCATCGAGATGACCCGGAAAAGTCTCCGCGTGCGCGTCTGTTTCGTTCGATGATAGGGAACTCGGTAGTTCCTGTCTCTTTAAGGTCAATCCCTCTCATGACTGGATCTTTAGAAGGAATGGGCATGACGACCTTGAAGTGGGTGATACTTCCCTTGCTGGCCGCTTCTTTTACGAACTGAAGATCCGGGCCAGCAAGGCTTGGCTTGCTCCACTCAAACGAAGATAGAGCCTCGATGACGAGCTGAGCTGGCACGAGGCCCGTTTTGGCCGTGTAGGAGGAGGTTCGCTGGGTGGCCGTCGTGTATTCGAAGGATTCCGTTTCCGTAAGACGGTTGAGGAGGGGCACCATGGCCAGCAGATTTTCGCGGTTCTTGCTTTGCTTCGGGTCCCGGGGAGGCAGGTAGAAAAAGTCCTTGAAGCGGTCGCCTTTCGCGTACTGGACGATTTCAGCGTTATACATGCGGCTGCGTGCGGTCGGCCTGAGCCAAGGCAAGCTTTGCGAAACGAGCGGAGGAATGTCGATGGGGCGTACCTGTGGCTGTCCGTTTTCATCCAGTTCAGCAAACTGTGCGAGCTGCTCTCTGAACTCTTCCTCGTCACCGATCATCGACTCGAAAGCCTCATAAAGGTCATAAGGTTTGGGGTTCCTGGCCGAGGCCGGGACGTTGCGCGCGATGTATAGCCGCACGAGGTCCCGGTAGCCGGGTCTGTAACCGAACCAGCGGCCCATTTGCATCAAGGTGTCGGCTGCCAGTGCCCGCCGCGAGTACCAGGTCACGGTGAGGCCTTCGATTGTGTAGCCACGAGAAAGCTTTGCCCCGCCCACCAACATCTTCCACACGGGCCCCTTCTGGAAGTCAGCTCCGGCTTGGATATATTCGGTGTCTTTGTCTCCGTTGACGACAGCAATCGGGCGAAGACCGTCCTCGACACGCTTCACGACTTCGGGGAGGTATACGGCAACGTCATCGAACGAAGACGGGATCTGGTGTGTCCGCGGGTCGGGGAACTCCGAGTCGGTCCTCTGCGTGAGTTCCCGCATTACGACTGCGAAGTCGTCCACCCAAAGTTCCGCTAGTCGGTCATATCCGTCGAAGCCGAGGTAATCAGATCGCTTCCATAGCCTGTGGATTTCATCCGCGAGAGCATTGTGCTCAACTTGCCTGACAGATTCATGGAAGAGCATTGTGTGGTGCGTGAAATCGCCCTTGCTGCCTCTGGCTTCGCGCCAGAGTTTGACTGCTCCGGCAAGGACGAAGGAATCCATAGCTCTTTGCATCTCACGCTGCCTGAGCTCGAGGGTGTCGGGCGTTGAGGATATGTTCCGCACATACGCTGCCTGATTACTCGTGGCCGGAGTCTTGGTCTCGTCGGGTGCAAGCAGTAGGTGGCGATCGTGAAAGGATCGGCCGCCCATGTACGCGCCAGGCGGAGTCAGGCTGAAAATGAAGTCCTTGGGGTAGATATCGTCGACGTCGGAAGCATCAATGAAGACGTTTGCGAAGGGGGTTGCTGTATATCCCACGTACTGGGCGCGCGGCAAGATTTCCAGAAGTTCTGACAAGAGTTTGTTGATGGCGGTCCGCTCCCGGGCCTGCTTATTTTCTTCGTCCTGTTCCTCTTTGGTGAGCTTCACCGGGGGCTTTTTTGTGTTGATTCCGGCCTGGTCGGCTTCGTCGTCGATTATCAGTGCCGGATAGTCCTGGGTGTTGCCTCGGATTTGTTTGAGGTCTTTGATCAGCTTGCGCAGGACTGTTGCGTTCTTTTTGATCACAACAAGACGGACCGGTGTGTCCCACAGGTTATCCGGGTGGTAGATCTTCTGTTCAGGGTTACGGATGTGCGATTTGTAGTCGAGAGTGCTGAGGCCGGCTCTCAGGGACTTATAGTCATCCGTGCTTTTCGTGAGGCGAATAATGTGGGGGACTCCGGGAACGCTCTCTGGGTCGTAGCCGAACTTTACGAACTTGTCGCCAGCCAACCAGTCTGTATCTTGGTTCGCTATGTAGTCGATGTTTTCGCGCGCGAGTAATTCGTCCGAGAGGTCGATTCCGCCAACGATGTTTTCGAAGCCCACCAGTTCCTTGTCTAGGCGCCGTTGGGTCTGGCTTCGAAGGAGCTCAAGCGTTCCGGTCAGTACGATGATGAGCCTGTAGCCAGCGTCAATGGCCTTGGCTACTGTACCGGTGAAATTGGCGGTCTTCCCGCTTTGGACGTGCCCTACGACGAGGCCCTTTGTCTGGTACGTTTCGTCCCAAGTGGGGTCAGCGAACCGGCTAACGATTTCTGTGGTGGATTCGTCCAGGGCCACGATTGCGTCAGGACCGAAGCCGCGGCGTTTGAGTATCCCTTGGTAAACGTCCCAGTAGTGACTGCGCGTTCGCCGGTCCGCTGAGTACCACGGCCATCGTCCGTCGGTGGGGTTCGCGACAATCGTGCCGGCGTTGATGATGGGGTAAAAGGAGTTAATGACCTCGAATTCATGCTCCGAAAAGCCAAGTTTCTCGAGCACGTAGGCACGTCGTTCCCGGCCTTTCGGATGGGTAGCGGGGTTCGGCGCTTCACTGAGCCAGTGTGCGTCTGTTGTCTGATCCCATCTGGCTACTGCCAACCGGAATTCGACCTGTGCAGGATCGTTCGGATCCCCTTCCGAGGTCAGCAGGTCGGTCAGCTCCGAAGGAGCGATCGGATCGACGCCGTCTTCCTCAAGGGAGAAATTGACGCGGCTGAGAAGAGGCTTCGGTCCCTTTTCGGCAATCATTGCAATGGCACTGGTGATTGCGTCTTTTCGGGTTTCAGTAGTGGCCATCAGGACCTCCGTAGTAGCGAATCTGCATAGTCTGCGAATCCGGTGAGTGCGTCCGGGACCGGCGCTGATTGCAGGTGTGAAACGTCGGTCCGATACGAGACTTCCGCTAGATGCTCGTAGTTCGGAATCGCCCGACGAAGCGCAGAGTCCTGCAGAGCGGGGAAGCGCTCGCCCACGGGGTAGAAGGCCGGGCGGGAACGGAGTACGTACTTTGCGCGGTATGACTCCATGTCGGACGACCTCCATCCCAGCCCGGCAAGGTAATCGTTGAACGGCATCACGTGGGGGCCAAGGAGGTTTTGGGTTTTCTCCACCAGGTCGACCAGGCTGAAGGCGTTGTACGCACCGCCTGCCGCTGTGAGCTGAATGGAGAGAAACATGAGAGTACGGTTTTCGGAAGGTTCAAGCTGAGTGGCTGATCCAATACGGTGAGTTCGTCGTTCAGCTTTCGTCGTCTTGACTTCTAGATCGAAGGTGGCGAACGAGAAATCGTGCTGTTCTGATTCCGGTCCTAACCAGGATGTCAGGGCCGCGAGAGGGTCTATGCTGCAGAGATATGTCAGCAGCAGCAGCTCCCCTACGAGCCCGGTCTGCTTCTCGGAACTCAGCAGTCGGCGGCCCTGAATGAGCAGCTCGTATTCTTTGAGGCTGTGGGCGATAGCGGTGGAAAAAAAGTGGCCCTGCTGAAGTTCCTCGACGATTTTGGCTATGAACGAGTAGGCCGCGTAGTGCATTCCACGGGCGGCCAGTCTGAGGACGATGCAGTCTTGGCTCAGGTCGGTGGTGTAGTCGATTTCGATATTTTCGAAGGGGCTGAGATCTGGATTTGATCCGTCCTTCGGGACACGGAGTTCCAAGCATTCGTTAGCGGGTTCGATACGAAGCTCACAGCGGGGAACTTGCGAAAGCAGATGGACAACCGTATTTGGCGACTTGAAATATCGTTGAATCGTCTCGGGATCAAGCCTACGAAGCTCTTCAGGTGAATCTGGGACCATCTGCTAGTCGCTACCGTTCTTTTCGTGGGCCTGGTTTTCCTGTTGGTGCGGCTCGATGAAGTCTTCGGTGAAGGCGGCCAGCAGCACGTCGTTTAGCAGGCGGTGTCTGTCCTCCCGCGCGGCGTTCCATCGTTGTTCAACCTTGAAATCGCTTTCGAGGAGGAAATAAAGGAAGGTCTTGAGCAGCTGAGCGTCCCGGTTGCTCAAGCGACCTTCCGAACCGTAAATTTTTCGGACAAGTTCGACGTTGACATCGATCCGTCGCGCTGTTCGATTAGCCCGGAATAGTTCCGTGGATGGCAAGGTGACGAAGCGCAGATCGATGGGGTCGAAATCGGCAAAATCCTGAAGATCAGTGAGGCGGGAGAGAACCGTGGGATTCAGCCCGAGAGACGGTTCAACGAGCCTTATCCCTTGCCGTTTGGTCTTTTTAGAGTCTCTGTGCGCTCTTTGAAGGTCACCAAAGTACGAATCCAATAGAACAGGTGAAGGACCTGCTGTATGGGCTTGCGCCATTGCCTTCGCAAAGTCAGCGGAGTAGATGGGTGTGACCTTCTCGGGGTTCAGTGCTATGTAATGCTCATTGGTTGCATCAAGGTCGATTTTGATTCGGCCGAGTCCTAACTCCTTCTTGGGGAGACGGAGACCTCCCCAGTTTTGGCCGCCTGATAGGAGCCGGCCTCGTCGATACAAGTAGATTCCCTGTCTTGCTTCCCCTGGCTCCCCGTATAAATCGAAAGCGGGAGAGGTTAGACGGGGAGGAAACAGGTGAGCCTCGATCGTGCACGAAGCCCCGTCCGGAAGGTCGACGACAAAGCTTCGCGGGTAGTCTCCCTGCTGTATTGAATCGTCGAAGGGGTCGATGGGATCAACCTGCAGTGGAGGAAGAGCCCTATTTCGTTCTACGTCGAACGTGTCGATGTCTATCTTCACGGTGCCCCGGCGCAGGTGCCGGTGGAACGTGATGCCCAGATGTTCGCGAATGGAGCGAAGCTTGGCTGATCTCCACTCGGTGAGTTCGCCTTGGTCGGAAGTGTGTATGACGTCCTTCAGGCCCCGCCACTCCACCAAGGTGCCGCTTGTCAGGTCGAAACCTGCAATACCGTCAAGACGCTCATTAGCGGCTCCCGGTTCCATAACCCCGACGCTGAAGTTTTGGCTCACAGTCTGATCCATCCGGCGCCCGACGGCTGGTCCCCATTGCTGGCGAGAATATATTTCGAAGGAGGTCGCCTGTGACAGCGAGGCCGCCTTGAGGCCGAGCCCAAAATGCCCAAGATCATCCGACCCGTACTCGCGTCGCGCGCCGAAGGTCATCGCCCGCTTGATTCCGTCAGCCGTCAGGCCACGCCCGTTGTCAATGATTTGGAGCCCGAGAATGTTGGTTCCGCGCTGAACGAAGCGAATCCGAATGCGGCTGGCGGTGGCATCAATTGAGTTGTCAACGAGGTCCGCCAGCGCAGTCGTGAGATTGTGGTGCATGCCGATTGCCGCAATAGTTGAGGGATCGGGCAAGACAGTTTCAGTGAACCACTGCCGTTCGTCAAGGTCATATCCGGCGGGCACGTCAGTCTTCAAACCTTGCTTGACCACCGAGCTTCGATACATTTTCAGTGACCTTATCCACCGTGTCACTGGCGATGCCTTGGGAGACATCGACCTCGAAATTAAGCCTGAGATCAAAAACATTTGCATCCGGGCTATCCAGGTAGCGAAGGACGGCTCGTTCAATCAGCTTCATTTGCTCACCCAGGTTTCTGGAGGCGTCAAGCGGGATGAATCCGCTGGCATGAGTCTTGAAGTGCTCAGGCTCTGGGTCCGGCACTGGGTCGCCTCCCGGCGGCGTGCGTTCTACCTCAGCCAGTCGTCTCATCTCTGCTTCTACGTCAGCAGCGCGGCGAGAGCTGCCGGCATCTTGAAGCAGCGCGGTGAGTAATCTCCGGCTGGACAGCGTGGAGGCGTAGTAAAAATTTGATCCATCGCGATACGTCTCGTGAATATCCACGTCTTGCTGGTCGTTGTAGCTGTTGGAGCAGACCGTCTGTAGGGACTGACATGGTATGCACTTGGTGCTTCGCTTGATTTTCGACTCGACTTGGTGAAGGAACGGATACAGCGCGCTGATCGTCTCAGTTTCCGACTCTTCGTCATTTATGTGTTCGAAGGCGCTAAAAAACTCAATCTTGACTGCCTTGAGTTTCCATCGCTCGGTAAGGGGTTGTGTCAGTTCCGGGTGCCCGGTGTAAAGGGCGGGAACCTTGGCAGACTTCAGAAGGAACTGATAGGTCTCGTCGTCTTCAGCTACGACGATGAACTCGGCAGGGTACCGTGTCGTGCTGCCGTCCGCCTGCTGAACCAACATTTCCGTCGGTCGACGAACTCCATATTTTGCCAGCAATCCATACAGCTCATGAACCCTCCCGCACGGGAGCTTCCTTTCCGCTAGCGGCAAGGAGAAGCCCCAATTAACTGTTTCGACGGAGTCGGGAAGCTCCAGCTTTTCGGCGTGGGCCGGCCCTGGGTACGGAAGGAAGCCAACAGGGATTCCCTCCACGGCCCCAGCACAATACTTCACATCGACCAGGTCGAGTCGGGTTTGCAGGACACCATAGTTCCGCACCCACCACATATCTGGCCCATCTAGGATCTGTGGGCTCTTATAGGCGCTGCTGAACTCAACTTTGGTCTTGTACTGGGTATCAGAGAGAATTCTCTGCGTGACTTTTTCCCGGGTCCGGACGGATGCTTTGCACAAGAGGTGAAGACCCGAAGTGGCTAAAGTGGGGTTGAAGCGAAGGGATGCTTCTGACACGGGCACGGGCGAATTTCTCGATTCAGCGGAAATTCTCCCGGCTTCGGCCGACTTCCAGAGGTCGTAGAATGGACCACTTTTTACGGTTGCGGCTTCCGGCAGGGCGCTTTTCACTTCCAAGTTTTTCAGTAGGTTAAGGTCCTGCCGATGAAAAAGGTCGTCTACTAGAAGGTGCTCGTCGCCAATACTGGTACTGGGAATGAGGCCGTTGGGAAGCCAAACGTCGGCGGTCGGACGCCAGCGGCCGTCCTTTGACCGGACGCGGAGCTTGCCGATATCTATCCGGTCGCCAAAGATGGCGAGCATCTCCGGAACGGGCAGCGCTCGAGAAAGCCGCCAAAGAGATTCGGCTGCGCCTTCGTCCTCGTAGTCTTTCGCGACTTGGCGTGCGATGCGGTCGACTTTGCCCCTGTCGTCAAGGGCTTGAAAGTCCAGCGCCTTGAGAAGGGTGCTGACCTCCCCGTGATGCAGCAGCTCATAAGATACGAGGTTATCTCCCTCGTCCTCTTCGTCGATGGGCAGGAAGACCTTGGACGTGATGGGTGGCCGAGCGGTGCCATCATGCATGAGCACGATTCGGCTACGGCGCATTGCGGCGCGATGGTCCGGATGGTGTTTGTCTATTTCGACCGCCATCCGCAGGGCATTTTCGAAGTCGTCGAGCCGCTTGCTGTAGGTGAGCTCTTCAAGCCATTGTTCAAGCGGGGCCGTTCCCTTGTTCGCCAGCGCCAGGAGACGGCGTACCATAAGCCGTCGCTCTTTTGTGGTGGAAGCTGAGCGATGCAACCAGGGCCGGTCGAGTCCGACCCAGGCATCCCACATCTCCTCGAGGCGGGTGGCGTCTTCCAGATCCGGCGGGAACCAAAGATTCGAAATGAGCTGTAGCTCCCCGGCCCTGTCGGGTAAGCATGGGACCGCCGATAGTGCGGCGAAGATAGGTTCATTGATGACTGAGTCAGCCCATGAAGGAGCTTCTCGGCCGCGTGCGGGTAGTAGGTCCAGGAATCCGGCAGGGTCAGCGTTGTCTTGGAAGGATGCCAACGATCCCGCAACCATCATCGGGACGGCTTTTTTGAGGATTTCTTTGTTGTAGAGCGTGTGAAGCATGCTGTGGCGGTCTTCGTTCATTTTGAAGGCCGCGTTCACGATTCCTCGGAGAGAAGTTGTGTGGCTCGTTGGAAAGTAGTTCCAGAAGGAACCACGTTGACGGCGTGGGTTTCCCTTGATGGGGACGGCCCAGGTGACGTCAACGGTGTCTCGAGCTGCGATTGATCCTGCTTCGACAGCGGCCTGGGGGCTGACCTGATGCTTGTACCGGAAGATCCGCCATTCCTCTTGCACTTCGCCGTTTTCGAGGACGACATCGGAGCCATCGCGCCGGGCAGTCCAAGCAGTAAGAGTTCCTTCGACTCGGTTGTCAAACTCCAGCAGTCCTATGTTCTGGGAGAAGAGCAAGAACTCGTGCGGGAATTTGCGCATTTCTTCACTGAGCCATGCTGCCTGCTGAACAAGTGGAAGTTTCACGACAGTAGTGGCCCACGCCATGAGCTCTTCAAGAATCGGATCCGAGCTGGCGGCATCGACAGGATTCACTGGGGTAGCGATTCGCAAGACCGGATATGAAGGTAACCCTGGCCGAAGCGGTTCCAGAAGTTCGGTGCTATGCCTCCGGTCCCACTTGACGGAGCAGCTCCTGCTGAAGATCTGAGGGGAGTCTGAAATTTGAATGACAGACTTAAATCCAAGCCCGAACCGCCCTATCTGGTCATCCCTCTTTTCAGAGGAATGCGACAGCATCAATGTGCGGTAGCCAGCCTCGGTAAACGGTGCGCCTTCATTCGCGCAATACAACGCCCCGTTTGTGAGAACAATACGTATCCTGCCATTGGGAAGATCCACAGCATCTGCCGCGTTCTGGATCAGCTCATTCAACTGCTTCCGGCCGTAGCCGCTTTGGGTGATGGCCTGTTCGATATTGCTGTGTTCGCGAATCAAGTCTGGGCGAGCCTCGTATGCGTTCAGCGCTTGAAGTGTTTCGCCTGCCACGAAGCGACTCAGGTCACTATCCGTGTCCGCCCAAAAATCGTCCGGCAAGTTGTTCCCCCAGAGGTCCGGTGTCATAAACAACGCTGTTGTAAGACAGTTCTATCAGGTTGAATGCCCCACGAAAGCCGGTTTTACCGAATCCGAGGCTGCTGAACCCAAAAAATCTGTGCGAGGCACGACGACCTCGGTATCGAATTGATCGGCAACTAGGTCCGCCAGGTAACGAGCGAGCTGCACCGGCACGGCGTTGCCAATTTGCCGAGCTATGGAAGTTTTCGACCCAGCCCACTTGTACTCATCCGGGAAGCCCTGGAGCCTTGCTGCCTCATAATGCGTGATTGCCCGATGCACGCTCGGGTCAGGGTGGAGATATCGACCCTTTTCTGGCTTGAAGAACTCTGTTCGAATCGTCACGGAGGGTCGATCATTGCGCAGCCGACCCATAACATCACCGGACCCTGTCTTGTGTTTTTTCCAGCAGTCAGCCAGCAACTCGTTAGGTATGTTGAACCGATTGCCCCCCGCGGGAATCTCTTTGAATCTGTTCAGCGAAAGCTGGGTGTAATTCCGGGTAACATGCAGATCCTGCGAGCTGTACGGCCCAGGCATTCGTTGCCCGTTGTGCTCAAAGGACACCTGTGGAAGATCAGTTGCCACTACGTGTGAACCAATCGAAGCAAACGCTTCTCCGACGGTCCGATGACGCTCACTGTAGGCACCTACCGGCGCTGGCACCTCAGGGAGCTCCTTCAGACGACCAATGACGATGCTCCGCACCCGCGACTGGTAAGCACCAAAGTCCGCTGCGTTCAAGAGGTACGGCTGCAGGACGTATTTATCCAAGGGTTTCCCGGGACGAGTCCATCGTTCAAATTCTTCATATTGATCAGACTTCAAGAATTGCCGAACATTTTCGACAACGAAGTACTTAGGCTTGGCGGCAATTATAGTCTCTGCATATTTCCGCCATAAGAAGTTTCGTTCGTCCAGCACGTCTTGCTTACCCAAGGCCGAAAATCCTTGGCAAGGGGGCCCTCCGATGATCACATCGGCTTCAGGCACCAGCCCCTCCTCAAGCCAATCCTCGATCTTGCCCGCGTAGACGCGCTTCGCCTGGTGATTCAACGCATAGGTGGCAGCAGCGTGCTGGTCATGTTCAACTGCGACAATCGTCTTAAACTTACCGGTGGACTCGAACCCTTCTGTCATCCCGCCTGCACCAGCAAAAAGATCAATGAGTCGTAGTGGTTTGGCCATGCCTAGGATTGTAGCCGGCAACAGCGAGTAAGCCGGAAACATCCGCATGAATCCTGGACCGGGTCGCCAGTGATCCGCGTCTCGGTCTTGACACACCCGCAAACGTGACGACCCCGCTACCAGCACACTGGCTTGCGTTCTAAGGCACAGAGGGCTCCAAGACAGCGAGGGCTTCCGGGGCATTTTGGCGGTTCCGGCCCGGAGACGAGCCGCATTTGGGTGGCCAAAATTACCTGCCGCGATCCCTGACGCGTTGTGGTCCAGCAATCCCCGAATTTGGCCCAAGTGTGGAACCAAACCATTCCAGCGGTCCTTTGCGGTCTCCAGGCAGCCAAAGACTCCCGTTTCGGGCCGGGCTCTCTGCTAGGAGTGGACATCGCCATCCGAGAACAGGCCAGGATTGTCCGCTATGTCGCCGCCTTCGGGCTGAATTCTTTTATCTGCAGGCGCCCCCGCGGCCGCCACGCGGGGCGGGAAGCACATTGCCAAAAAGCATGGGAGGGGCAGGTGGCGATGCACCGGCGCGTACGCCCACTGCCCGCCGGGTTGGTCCAGGAGTCCGGCTGCCTCGAGTTAGGGAACCAGCCCACAGTGAAGATTCAGGGCTGGTTTCCTAACTCGTGAGGCAGAGTTCCCCGGACAACCTTGCGGGCGTAGAGGAGGGGGGTGATAGGTCGGGCGCGTTAAGGCGTCAAGGCCTACCCAGCAATGTGCTCCTTGACTGGCTTCGTCCAACCGCTTGCTCGTGACCGGACAGGGCGGCCGAGCAACTGAACGATCTTTTTGGACCAAGGTCGGCGGGGCGGAACAGTGCGCCGGACCGGCCACTGCTCCCCCGATCCCTCTCAGGGTGGCCCCGAAGTAGTTTTGCTGGGAAGTCAACCTGCCCCCGTCTCTCACTCATACGCCGAGAACTGTGAGGCGATGTTGTGCGGCACCTCCTCGTCGGCCTCGCCACTCGACCAGCCGCCGCTACCATTAGACAGCAGGAGCCACGATTGGGGACACGATGACCGATGAGAGTAAGAAGGCCAACACGCCCGAGCAGGTCAAGAACGACTTGTCCTCGCCTTCGTCCGGACTCGCGGAGGAGATTCTAGAGCACCCGGCTCGCTTGGTCGGAATGATTCAGAACCGCCCCGAGATGCTTGACCACCTCGCGGCGGGCTACCGATCGGTTCGAGAGGGATTCAGTGAATTCCTGACCGTCAATGACCGGGCCGCGGAGCGGGTGAAGGACACCGCCCACAAGATCATTGATTCAATAGAGAGCGAGCTTGCACGCGAGGGCCTGAGCCCTGAGGACCGGTACCGCTTGATCGAAGCCGAAGAGCGCGTGCTTGGACAGGTTCGGGGAAATGAGAAGGATGTTCGGCAGGCAAACGAGCGTTCCTTCGCAAGGATCGCAACGATCGGTACATCCGTGGCAGTCGGGATAGTCGTTCTTGGATACCTCGCAAAAGAGGGAAAACTGCCTCTGCTGAAGCCATGAATCCATCGACCGTCTAGTATTCAGGGCTGTCAGCGAGTCGCGGCAGAGTACAGGAACAGTCATACATACTGGGCCCGCCCACGAACGGCCAGAGACCGCAGACCTGGACCGATATTCCGCGCCACTCTCGGCTGCCGTGACTTAGACGGCCGTCAAATCCGCCACCGGCAAGTCGGTGCTGCGGACGCTGATCCATTTCTCGGCGCTGGGCCATCTTTTACGAGATTGCTGAAGAGGAGGCCGCCCAACGTGGGGCACACTGAAGGTGCAGCGGCTTAGCCGAAGTACGGTAACGCAGCACCGTAGCCCAGCGGCAGCCCGTGCCCGTTCAGCCAAGACACCAGAACCTCGGACGCGACAGCCAAGCTAAGGTGCTGGGACAGGGACACAACTTGATTCGGTTTATTGCCAGCGTCATCCGCTGAGCGGCCGGCTCCGATCCGCCAGTCATGCGTGGCTCCTCGACTCACCCGGGCAACCTCCACATGGTATCCCTTGCCCATGTTCATTGCCTGGCCGTACCGGCCCAGGGCCCCGCGCGCCCACGCGCTTAGTCTGCACAGTCAACCAGTCACCTTTATGCGAGATTCTTTTCAGGAGGGACACCATGTGGGAAGAGGACTCCTAATAATGCCAGCCGGTGCATGGCCCACTTCGCCCCTGCGACTCCAATGACTTCTCTGGCTGAAGAAGCAGAATCCGCTCCAGTTCAGTGTTGGTCTCTATGGCTGTTTCCGCCGCTTTGGTCTTCAGCATCTTTGCCCCTTTCACAATTACTTACGCTGCCATGATGAAGCGCGCCTCTGACATTTTCGGCCTAGGAATGGCAGCCGGGCTGCATGCAGGCACTCATGCCAATCTGTGGCCACTTTGTGCTCCCTTTACGGACTTCTTAATTCCGTGTCAGGAGACTGATCCTCACCACCAGCGGTGGCGGCACTCCGGATTCTGGCATGCCCACTCCCGCACGCCGGTCTCGACCTTGCCTGAGGCGCGATAGATCCTTCCCTCGACTATCACGCAGCACCCGGCGAACGCCGTCTTCGGATGCTCGGCCCTTGCGTCGGATGTCATCGTGCCGTAGGCGATCCGCTACGACTCGTGGCCACACATGGGGCACTTCCGAGCTCCTTCCCGCTTCTTTGCGGGCTTCGCTTCATTGGTCATGGCTGCAATGTATCTCTGGGTACGGACAACTGCAGCCGTTACAAAAAACTCTTAGTGCTATGCAATTTCCGTGACTACTCTCGTGAGGTGCCGTACACGGAGTGCTCCCGAACAGGGACTGACAGACCCTGCCTCACGGATAATAAAGCCGGTACCTTTGTGGTTGGAACTTCCGGCCAGCGACGTCCCTTCCGCTCCTCCCCGTTTGAATGGATCCGCTCCCCCATGTCTTCCGCCCTGCCCCTGCCTGCGCCCAAACGCTTCCCGCTCGCCGCGATGCTGGTCCTTGCCACCATCACGTTCACGGCCATCACCACCGAACTCATGCCCTCCGGCCTGCTCCCGCAGATCAGCGAAGGCCTGAGTGTCTCCGAACCTGTGGCCGGCTACCTCGCCGCCGCCTATGCCGCCGTTATCGTGGTCACCGTGATCCCGGCCGCACGGCTGCTGGCCAGGATCCCGCGGAAGACCCTGCTCGTCTCGCTCGTCCTGACCTTCGCGCTGAGCAACGTCCTCGTCGGCCTCGCACCAGACTTCGCGGCGGCCATGGGTGCCCGACTCGTCGGCGGCCTGGCGCACGGCCTGCTCTGGACCACCATGGCGCCATTCGTCTCGCGCGTGGTCCCGGCCGACAAAGTGGGCAAAGCCCTGGCCATCGTCTTCAGCGGCAACAGCCTCGGCATGGCCATCGGCGCACCCCTCGGCACGGCACTCGGAACTCTCTTCGACTGGCGCGCGGCCTTCCTCTTCCTCGCCGGCTTCGGCCTGCTGCTGACCGGACTGGCCCTCTGGCTCCTGCCCGGAGTCCGCCGGCCCCCCGACGCCGTCCGCTCCCTCACCGTCCTCGGCGCACCCGGCCTCATCGGCATCTGGCTCGCCGGCATCACCGTGGATTCCCGGCCCCGCACCATCCAGCTTGGCATCACCATCGGTGCTGTGTACGGTTCCGCCGCCCTGGTCATGGCCGGCCCGCTCATGGTCCCGTCGCCGCCGCGCTGCCGGTCGCCGTCGCGCTTTTCATCACGCTGGCGGGCCGGAGGCACGCCTACCCGCCGGGCCGCAAGGAGCGCGGCTGGACGGAGCGAGGAATCAAGGAGGCGGCGCTCCAGCCCCAGACGGCGAGACCGGAAACAAAAGTGCAGGCTTGGAAAGGCGACCCTTCCACTCCACGAACGCAATGGAGCCCCACTCGTCATATTTGTTGACGACTGCCAAGATCATAGAGCGCATCCATCTCGGCGTCACGACGCATTTGCCAGAGGATCCTGTGATGGAATTGCGTTCGGTTAGAGTAAGGCAGCGACTATGAAAGGATCCCTATGCCGGCTGAATCGAAGCTCACACTCAGTACTGACGAGGTGCGCGCGTCCGGACTTTTCACCGGGCGAAACATATACAACATCCCTTATTTCCAACGGCCTTATAAATGGAACCGGGAAAGGACCACCCAGCTTGAGGCAGATGTACTAAAACTAGTCGGCGGGGAAACGGACGTTCATTTTCTAGGTGCAATCATCACTCATCAACGCCCTCGAGCAAATGCCGCCCAGTCTCACATTATAGAAGTTATTGATGGTCAACAGCGACTCACAACCATTTACCTTTACATCCTGGCGGCGGTAAAAACTCTCATAGATAATGATGAGATTGAAGAGGCCAAGGCTCTCTTCCTCAATTTCCTGGTAGACGGGCTAAGTACTGGGAGCGGGTCAAACCTGCGGCTCCATACAAGTCACGAGGACCGATCCCGTCTCAATATGGTCGTACAGGAGATTCTCGATACCAAGCAATTCGCTGCCCAACTCGTCGGTTTTACGTTTCGCCGCCTAGCTACTGCTGACACACACGACAGCGACAAGGGCAAAGCGATTAAGAACAACTACGCTTCCGCCAAGCGGTTCTTCAAAGCGCAGTTCACCGAGGGTGGGGCCGAGCGAGTAAGCGCCGTCTACGGTGCCATGCTTGAGCACCTCACGGTCGTTCAGATCGAAGTGCAGGACCCCACTAATGGACCGAAAATTTTTGACAGTCTTAATTCTCGGCAGCAGCCAATGACGGCGGGAGACTTGATCAGAAATGATATCTTTGCACGCGCCGCAGACAGTGATCCATCTGAAGTTAACAGAATCAACGAGGAGGAGTGGTTTCCCTTTTATCGCGGGTTCTGGGTTGAAGACAAAAATTACTTTGATGAGTACTTCTTTCCCTATGGCCTAATCCAGAACTCTAAACTTACGAAGTCACAGGTCTATAAGGCGCTTAGTAATTCGTGGCAGGGAAAGGAACCCGGAGAAGTCATACAGGAGCTCGCGACTTACCAACCGCATTTTATGGATTTAGCCGCTGGTGGCAACCGAGTAGGTCATAATGCGGAAGTTGCGGAACGACTGAGCCGTTTTCCCGCCGCCGGGGCTCCCAGCTCCGTCTACCCCTTTGTTATGCAGATCTCCGCTGCAATCAGCAGTGGGACAATGGCTGAGAAATCCGGCATCGCAATTCTGGACGTCATTGATGCTTTCCTTACCCGTCGGGCAATATGCGGGATCGAGCCTACGGGTCTTCATGCCGTGTTTAAAGGTCTCTGGAAGGACTGCGCCGGCGAGGTCAAGGCGTCGAAGGTTATCGACAAAATACGGGGTCATAAGACTGTGGCGTGGCCTTCCAACGAGGACGTTCGCAACGCCGTAATTACCCGTCCTCTATTCGGAAGTGCGATAACCAAGTACGTCGTGCGGGAGTATGACCGTTCCCTAGGCGGAGACAAGCACACCACTGTGGCACACCTGGAACATGTCTTGCCGCAAAAAACGACCGCTTCCTGGCCATTCTCCAAAGAACAACATGCTGAGCTCCACAATGTCCTTGGAAATCTTCTCCCGCTTTCGCCGAGCATGAACTCGTCCGTGGGCAACGAACCCTACGCGTCAAAGCGATCTCGCTATTCCACCGACTCAGTCTTCAAATCTGTCCGCGACTTCGCCAGAAAGTACCCTGCCTGGACACCCGCAGAGGTGAACGCGCGCGGCAGGATCCTCGCTGAGTGGGCCGTTGAGCGATGGCCGGAATACGTTTCTGACAAAAGGGTGGAGGAGACCAACCGTCAGGGCTGAGCTGATGCAGTAGGAGCAAGAAGTTCCTAAGCTGCCTGTTTGGACGCATCGGTGACAGCAGCCGTAGGCGTCTTGTGTGCGCATCTCTCAGGCGCGAGGTGCCCGGGCTGCCCACGTGAACCATGCCCTAGCCATTACTGGCATGCCGAAGATGCACGCATTTGGCGAGGCCCAGCACAATGGACCTCATCACCGTCTGGGGTGCATCCCCGATCGGTGGAGGCCCAACTCTCCGACCATCTTCCCACTGGCGTTCTGGCCCAACAATGAAAACCGCAGCCCTTACACGGAGATCAGCCCCCGCACTAATTTCCCCCTGGATAGCTAGCTCCTGTTCAAGCTAAGGTGCTTAATAGTCACCCAGCCCGCGGCGACTCAGATCGGGGGCAAGAGCAGCGTTAGTCCTTGCGGAGGATACCCGTGATGCCAGCCAGCAGGAGTGCGGTGGCTACCCACGCGATGCCCTTGAAGACGGCAAAAAGTCCTAGCAGCCAAGCATTTTCAGTGACGCGCCACGCCGCGGCTTGGCCGGTCGCCGCCGCCGGGATAGCAGTGTCCATGGCGAAGAGTCCCGCGCTGAAACTCGGGTAGTTCGGAGGGGTCGCGTCCGCCCCAGTGACACGGACCTGTCTAGACTGGTTGCCGTTCACGACGGTGACCGTGGAAGCACGGACGTCCGTAGGGGAAAACGCCTGGGGGTTAAGGCTGCACAGAACGAAGACGCAGATCCACAGGGCGACCAACCACAAAAGAACTCTCGCCGGATAGTAGCCGTAACCGACTACCGCACCATATAGCCATCGGATCAACTTCGACGTGAACGGTGCCGCCCGTGTTGTCTTTTGGGCGGCCCAAAAACGGAGTCGACGGCCGTCTTCGGGCTGTCCCATCTGGTCGTAGATCTTCGCCAATTCCTTCCAAGGCTGCGCCGCAAATTCCTTCCTGCCCCCGGTCTGGGGCCGGTCGTCAACGCTGTCCAGCCATGCGCGGGCGCTGTTGCGATCCATACGCAGGAATCCGTGGAAGGTGCCCACGCTCCAGCCTTGAGCACCCGAGAGGTGCGGCAACCCTTTGGCCGATTTTTTCGCCCCCACCGAGAGGACGCGGATGGACACGAAGGACAGATTCGTTCGGCCCTCCGTGGTGAAGGCATCATCCAAAGTGACGGTTTCAATTGTTGCATTTGAGAGGTCCAGCGCTCTTCCGCCAGGATTGCTCAGAATTGCTCCGGCCAGGCGCAGCTCGCCGACGATGCGGACACCGAGCGCCCGGATTGCACCGGCAGTCTCCAACCCTTCCAGGAGTGCGTTACCGGTGATTGCTGCTCCGTCCAAGCTTAGAGCGTCCCCGCCCGGGTTGGTCAGCTTCGCGGCGTTCAAGACCACCTGGCCGTCAATGTGGGCACTGACCACCCGGACTTCTCCGGTGGCCTCGAGCCCCCTCAAGAACAGACCATTGGATATTACGGCCCTGTCCAGGTTCAGCACGTACCCGTTTGCGTTGTTCAGTTTCGCCCCAGTGAAGTCCAACTGGCTGATGTGTGCACCGAGTACTCGGACTTCACCGGTGGCCTCCAGCCCCTTCAAGTAGGCACCGCTGGTGATCTGGGCCTCATCCAGGCTGAGCGCGTTTCGGTCGGGGTTCGTAAGTTTTGCTCCGTTCAAGCTCAGATGATCGTTGATGCGGGTGCGGAGTGCCTGGACTGCCCCGGCGGCCTCCAGCCCATCGAGGGTGGCAGTTCCGGTGATTTCCGCCCTGTCCAGGATCAGCGCGTTTCCGCCTGGGTTGGTGAGTTTTGCTCCGGTCAAGCCCAGCCGACCGGTGATAAGGGCGCCGAGTGCCCGGACTGTCCCGGTAGCCTCCAGCTCGTCGAGGAAGGCGCCGCCGGTGATTGTCCCCTCGTCCAGGCTCAGCGCGTCCCCGCCCGGGTTGTTGACTTTCGCCCTCCTCAAGTCCAACTGGCCAATGTGGGCACCGGCGGCGCGGACTTCACCGGCGGCCTCCAGCCCCGCTAGCAATACGTTGCCGTTGATTTCGGCCCCGTCCAGGCTCAACGCCTCGGCGTCCGGGGTTATGAGTTTTGCCCCGGCCAGGTTCAGCTGGCCGTTAATGCGGGCACCGACTGCCCGGACTGCCCCGGTGGCCTCAAGTCCCGTCAGGAATGCGTTGCCGGTGATCTCCGCTCTGTCAAGGCTCAGCGCATTCCCGTCAGAGTTGCTGAGCTTCGCCCCATTTAAGTGAAGCCGGCCACCCACCTGAATGTGTTCAGCATCAACCCCTCCGCTTGATCGAAGGCCGGCCAAAGTGCAGTTACCGTCCACCCGTGTCGATCTTAGCGACAGGCGTGGCAGCACAACATCCTTGAGTATCAACTCCGGCAGGTGCGCATGCTCGAACGACGGAGCATTTTCAAACCTGCAGTGAGTGAACACCAGACGGCAGGGAAGCCGTGAATGGTCGAGGTCCAGTGTTCCGGACACAAGTGCCCCGCGTATCCGTAGTCCTCGCGGATCAACCACTAGGCTCGGCTCCAGTAGCACTGCCCGGATGCCTTCGGCCGGAAGCCGACGTGCAGACACCACTTCTTCGAGATCAGGCGGTTCCGCTTCGTCTTCCGTGAGACCCAGGGCTAGATCGATTTCTTCGCCAGACTTTGCCGCCTCGCGCAGCCAGCCCAGCCACGTCTTTCCGCCCTCGTTGTCCGCCGTCATGGTCAAGTAATATCACTAGTCAGCAGGGCGTCGGATCAGACCGTCCTAATGGCCTGAATGCCGAGGATGCATGGCCGTCGGCGACGAATTCGCGTGCACCTAGTCTGAGCGTGCCGGACCGGGCCGCTCCGGAACGGATCTGGAAACGCAGCACCGTTCGAAGTACTCCGGATGAAGGCCGAAGCCGCGCCTACGCTGCGCGCATGTAACGACGGGCGGTGGTGGTCGCGAATAGAAGCATGGGCAGGATCAGGTGCCCCCGCTGCGCGGGACAATGGGATCATGTCCGACCGGGCTCACGACGAGGATCTGTGGCAGGAGTTCGAATGGATCCCACCCGCAGGACGCGACCGCATTCAGGGACTGCCTGGCGAGCTGCCGCAGGGATTTGGCTTCCGCACCGGTGTGCGCGGCGCGAAGGTGGCCCTCGGGTTCGCTGTGTTTGCCCTGGCACTTGGAACCGTGCTGGTCCTCACCGGGGCGGTCGTGTTCATCAGTCAGGGACACTGGCTGATGCTCGGGCTGATGGTGCTGATTGAGGTAGTCTTCATCCTTGCGTTCAGCCGGCTGGTGCGGCTGGCCCGCATCCGGCGTCTGGGGCACTAAAGCTGCCTGACATGGATGATTTCATTGCCTATCTGGATACAGCCGAGGTCCGGGCTGGAGCGCTTGAGGAGCTCAAGGCGGCTATGGCCGAGCTGGCCGCGTTCGTGGAGGCGAATGAGCCCCGTATCCTCGCCTACCGCGTCTATTTCTCCGCGGATGGTTCGACGATGAGCGTCCTGCACTGTCATCCGGACGTGGCATCGTTGGAGTTTCACATGCAGGTGGCCGGGCCCAAATTCCGCCCATTGCCTCGTTCGTCAAGCTACGGTCGATCGAAGTGCTTGGCCGTCCGACCGACCAGCTCGTTGCACAGCTTCAGACCAAGGCGAGGCTCCTGGGCGACGCAACGGTCATTGTCCGGGGCCTTCACGCCGGGTTCGACCCCCTGCCATTCTCCGGGCCATCAGCGTCTGGCTGACAGACGCCGTCGTTCTCCTATGCCGCCTTCCGCTCACGCCACAGCAGCGACACAAAGAACGTCACCACGCAGAGCCCCAGCATCACCAGCACCATGCGGCCCCAGTTCTCCTGGGAGACGCCGGTGCCGTAAAAGATGCCGATCATTACCGTGGCGCTGATGGCGCCGACGTACCGGCAGGTCTGGAAGATCCCGGCCGCCACTCCCCGGCCCTCCGGCACGGCGGACAGCCCTTGGTTGGAGGCGATGCTAACCGACCCGTAGGGCACACCCATCAGGGCGGTCAGCAGCAGCAGGACGGCGACGGACGTGGTCAGCAGCCACAGGGCCGCTGCCGCCACGGTCAGGAGCACGACTTCGGCGATCAGCACCCGCCGCACGCCGAACCGGTCGATCGCGCGGACGGCGACGGGCATCGCCGCCAGCGGCAGCATCAGCACCCCCACCACGCCGGGGTTGTAGCCCGCGGCTTCCTGCAGCAGCTGGGGCAGCCCGAAGAACGCGAAGTAGTAGACGCCGCTGAACACCGTGAAGCCCAGATACACCAGCAGCAGCGGCCGGTTCCGGCCGAGCAGCCTTAGGTCCAGGAACGGTCTGTCGAAGCGCAGCTCGCGCCAGGCGAACAGCACCACCAGCAGCATGGCCCCGCCCAGCAGCCACCAGCGGAAACCGGGAAGCGCATTCAGCAGCCCCATGAGCAGCACCATCCCGCCGGTGAATGCGAGAATCCCGGGGATGTCCGAGTCGCGCAGCAGGGTAGCGATGCTGCCCTGCTCCCTGCGCTCGTCCGGTGCGGCGACCTTCCGCACGATAAGCAGCGCGGCAAGCGCAAGCGGCACGTTGATGAGGAACTACGCCTGCCAGCCGACCAGCCTCACCAGCAGCCCGCCGACCACCGGGCTCACGGCTGCACAGGACGTGTTGGCCATCTGGATGCGGCCCAGCGGCCGTGTTGATGTCGTGTCGGCCAGCCGCGCCAAATCGACAATCCTAAATGGTGACGACAAAGAGCGAATCAGGGGTTACTCAATGCCTGGCGGCCAGCCTGAGCTGAGCCCCACTGAACTGTCGCAAAGGGTGGATACATCGAGTCGCGGGAAATATGAATATCTGCAAGCCTCTGGCGCAGTTTTGGTTTCCATTGTGCGGGTATGCGAATGGTCCACCCCAAAGCATGCCACGGTGTCTTGGACAACTTGGTCGGGCCCTTGAGGAAGGCCACGCTGAGTGTAGTGATCTGTGGCAGTTCGTAGCGGTCCAAGAAGTTGTTGTGACCGTCGAAATGAATGTTCCTGTCGGCACTGGCTCGAATTAGGCCTCCGATAAGAAAGCGGCTCTCCTGGGCACCCATCCTTGGATCAATGGGCAGCGGCGCGAGTAGGGAGACCTCTTCAGTCCAGTCAGATCGCGTCTTGCGTCCATTATCACCCGGGGATGTCCATGGCAGGGGGTCGGTGGCTAAGTCCCGGTCAATTACCCACTCGTTTCGTTCGTTGTTTACTTTGAAGATGAACATTCTGCCGTCATAAGCATCGTTTCCCTCTGTCGCAAAAAACAGCGCCTCCATGGGTCCCGTGGAAACGTCCAATAGACGAGTCGGGGAACCGTAGTGCTGCAGAAGCATGAGGAGGTGCCCGTCAGACATTCCCTTGCCCAAACCGCGCGCTCGGGCGTCAGACAAGATGGCTGCCTCTACCTTGGCCATAAGAGGCTCAGTAATCTCGTCCTTGGTTTCGCTTTGAATAAAACGGTACAGGCTGGTCGATATGCCGTGACTTTCGTTCGATTGCCCCCGGAAGAAGAGGGGATAGCCCGCCGTGGCGGAAGCCAAGCGGCTTTTGGCGTCCCCGGATCTCTGATGTTCCTCGAGGAGCAACTTCCAGAAGCCCTCCAGGTTGTCTAACTTCAGATGTCGCTTGTGGTTTAGTTCGCGATCTCGAAAAAATGACTTGACGAAAGTGGCGCCGCTTCGACCTGCCACGATACCCCCATTGCCTGACATAAACGCAGTCTAAAAATGAACCCAATTCCACTACTCATATTACGACCACGAGTCCGGTTCAGAGATCCGCAAGTTGCGCACCATTTTCTAGAAAGCTTGGATTTGATACGCCTAGCAGACTCGGGCGCTGGGGCGAAGGCACATAATTCAGCGGATGAGCGACGCGCCCAGGACGAGCCTGGCACGGAGAGGTTGCCCAAGACAAACCTTCTTCGGCGAGCGGTGCTGCGCATCGAACTCTTCCGGAATTCGCGTGGGGGGGTGAGGATGGTCAACGGTACGGAATATTGCTCGCGGAAATCTCGACATCGGAATAGCCGTGTCGCTCCAACAGTTGCCGCAATGCCTTCTTGGCTGCCTTCCGGTATGGAGTGGGCCCCATCCGGATGTGCTTTATGGGAAGCTTTGCTGCCGCCTGGGCAAAGTCATCTCCGCTGCCGCCAAACGCAAGACTGAGGTCATGTGCTTCCGGGGCCGCCGTCAGTTTGATATAAGGAGTGATTCCCCACGGAGTGCTTCTGTAAAAGAGGAACTTCCAGTCCGGCGCGACGAGGGAGTAGGTGATTCGCATCTCTCGTTCATCCCTGAAGCCCTTAGCCTTCACCAGCAGCAATCGGCTAAGCCAGCTGAAGTACAAGCTCCGACGGCCGTCCTTCGGTTCGGCAGATAGCTCCAGAAAGTCCTCATAACTGGATTCGATGATTTTTCGAACTTCGTCTCCCCGGTAAGCCACCGAGAGCCACTGCCCTTCCTTGTCGAGCAAACAGTCGGCGACAGGATGGTCGGGATTTGATACCACGAACCTGTGTCCGCTGGCATACTCGTAATCCGGACCCCAGCCGCGGGGTGGTGCGGGGTGCTCCTCTGCGCTGCTCGCCTGCAGAGGAATCAAGGGCACTCCAGGATCGAGCCCAACTGAATAGCTAATCGAGTGTTTACCGTAATTGCGCCATAACGTGAGGCTGTTCCGGTCACGTGAGGCGGAGACTATGTACGCCGAGTGAGCATCTACCGCGTGCTCGCGGATTGCAGCATCCATAGCCTCCGCGACTTCCGGCTGAAGCGAGGGACGTAGTTTCTCAAAGTATTTGTGAAGGCGGCGGGAACCAGTTCTAAGTTCATGGAAGTCGTTCATGAACGCGCCCGATGTGGCCCACAGTACGTGGTGCTCGAGTATCCCACTTAGCCCGTCTGGACTCGTGTAGTGCCAACCAGGTTCTCCCGTCCGCGGGCTGACTCTTCATTACCACGTGATCCACGAAGACACGATATATTGCGAACGCCCAGTCAAGGCGCAATCCCCGTATTTGAGGTTGAAGTTTCCAGCCGCCGCTGCCTGAACATCGGGAACGGCTCCCTGACTCGCGCCACCGTCCCGAGCGAAACCTCCACCGCCCGCACGCCTGGCTCCAGCCCGAGGTCCGCCTCGACGTACCCCATCGGATCCACAAGAATGCTCCGGCCCACCGACACCGGCGGGGCCTGGCACACCCCTGCCACTTACACGCTGTTCTCGATCGCCCGCGGAGCATTCAAAGCCAGCTACTGCTCGTCCTATGCGTGCCGGCGCCCAGGACGAACAGACCAGCAGCACCTGCGCGCGGCGTCCGCCAGGGACCTGGCCAGCTCCGGGAACCGCAGGTCGTAGCAGGTCATCAGGCCGAACACCGCTCCCCCGGCCTCGAACACCACAGGCTCGGTGACGGGCCCGGCTAGATGTACGTGGATTCCCCGAAGCCCTGCGCGTCGAACAGGTGGATCTTCCGGTACACGGCCAGCCGCTCATCCGACGGCGCGAAGGCCACCAGCGTGTTATAGGCCTTGCCAGGTTCGTCAGACGTTTCCACCACACCCGCCACGAGCGTGATCCCGTGGCGGGCCGTGGTGGCTGCGAGTTCCCGACAGATCGGCCCGTCCAGCGGCTCAGCCACCGCCGGGAACGAGGCGTCCACGATCTTCTTCTCGTACGTGGCGTACTCGGGGAAGGCCACCAGCGTGGCGCCGTCGCTGGCGGCCGATGCCGTGAACCGGTCGATGGCGGCAAGGTTCGCTGCGATGTCCGTCCCGGACTCCAGCTGCCCGAGGGTGGTGACGGCGTCGACCCCCCGGAACGAGTACGCCGCGATGGCAGCGCCCGCCGAGATGATGGCGAAGCTGGACGTGCCGTTGAAGAACGGCCCAGACGTCCCCGCCCTCGATCCCGATAGGGTTGGGGCATTGCAACAATTGGGGGAATTCGTTGGTCACCGGCTATTGCGCTTTTGCTGGTTTTGGCCGGTTCCGGAGTCGCACTGAGTGCCTGTGAGTACCAGGATGATAGCCCGGCTTCGAGTAGCACGCCAACCCAAACCTTCCCGCCAGCACCACCTCCCCTGCCGAAGGCGGACGCGGGCATTGCCAAGGCGCAGGCAAGAAACCAGAGGCAACTGGACGCCCGCTTGGGCCCCCAGCCTGGCGGTCTTGTTTTGGCCGGATCAGGCGGGCTCGGCAACGACGGATTCCGGACATCGGCGGCCGGAATACCAGAGGGTAGTTACACAATTACGGCTGCATGCGTTGGAGTAGTCAAAGCATCGCTCACCATCTCGCAGCCCGACCGACGGGGAGGAACACCGCATGAGTTGGCCCTCGACTGCGGAACCAGAACGAGCGTGAAAGTGGATCTTCAGGTGGGACCGGTGTCGGCCCACTTCACTCGTATGACCACCGAGCCGGGTCGCGCTGCCGTTGCCGGTTTCTGGGTGGTCCCGGCCTCCTAGTTGAACAGCATTCCAGCCGTCACCACCAGCGGTGCCGGCACTCCGGGTTCTGGCATGCCCACTTGGGTACGCCGGACTCAACCTTGACCGTTGCGGGGTAGATGCGTACTTCCTCGGTCAGGCAGCAGCCGGCAAACTCCGTCTTCGGGTGCTCCGCCACGTCGGGCATCATCATACCGTACGCGATCCGCCAGGCCTCCTGCCCGCACACGGGACATCTGCGGACCGCCGTTCGCTTCTTTGCGGACTTCGCTTCTGTGGTCATGGCTGAAATGTATCCCCCACCACCGACATCTGCAGCACTTACAAAAATTGCGCAGACTCTAAACACTTTTTGTAAGTGCCGCAGATTTTGAGGGAGCCGCGCGTAAGCGAGCGGGCGCGGCGTCCACGGCGGATCACCGACCGGGTTAACTCGCTACGTGCCCTAAATGGCATGCCCCTAAACAGGGTCTGGCAGGGCCTGCCTCACGGCGAATAAACCGGGTACCTTTGTGGTTGGAACTTCCGGCCAGCGACGTCCCTTCCGCTCCTCCCCATTTGAATGGATCCGCTCCCCCATGTCTTCCGCCCTGCCCCTGCCTGCGCCCAAACGCTTCCCGCTCGCCGCGATGCTGGTCCTTGCCACCATCACGTTCACGGCCATCACCACCGAACTCATGCCCTCCGGCCTGCTCCCGCAGATCAGCGAAGGCCTGAGTGTCTCCGAACCTGTGGCCGGCTACCTCGCCGCCGCCTATGCCGCCGTTATCGTGGTCACCGTGATCCCGGCCGCACGGCTGCTGGCCAGGATCCCGCGGAAGACCCTGCTCGTCTCGCTCGTGCTCACCTTCGCGCTGAGCAACGTCCTCGTCGGCCTCGCACCAGACTTCGCGGCGGCCATGGGCGGGCGACTTGTCGGCGGCCTGGCGCACGGGCTGCTCTGGACCACCGTGGCACCGTTCGTTTCACGGGTGGTCCCGGCCGACAAAGTGGGCAAAGCCCTGGCCATCGTCTTCAGCGGCAACAGCCTCGGCATGGCCATCGGCGCACCCGTGGGCACGGCACTGGGAACTTTCTTCGACTGGCGCGCGGCCTTCCTCTTCCTCGCCGGCTTCGGCCTGCTGCTGACCGGGCTGGCCCTCTGGCTCCTGCCCGCCGTCCGTCGGACCCCCGACGCCGTCCGCCCCTCCATGCGCACGGCTATCGCCCAGCCCGGGGTGAAGTCCGTGGCGATCGCCTGGCCGCTGCTGGTCCTGGCACACTTCGCGCTCTTCACCTACATCGCGCCGTTCATCCGCGAGGCCGGCCTGCCGGACTACGCCATCAGCCTCTCCCTCACCGTCCTCGGCGCCTCCGGCCTGATCGGCATTTGGATCGCCGGCATCACCGTGGACACCCGCCCCCGCCGTTCGCTGCTGATCACGACGACGGCCATCGCCGTGGCGATGCTCCTCCTCCCACTCGGCGGCGGAATCTTCCCGGTCGCCATGGTGCTGATGGCCGTCTGGGGCGCCGGGCTCGGCGCGATCGGCATTTTCAACCAGGCCGCCATCCTCCGCGCCGGCGGCGAATACCGGGACGCCGCCAACGGGCTCACCGTCCTAACGATCCAGCTCGGCATCACCGTCGGCGCCCTCTACGGCTCCGCCGCCCTGGTCCTGGCCGGGCCGCTCATGGTTCCCGTCGCCGCGGCGCTGCCGGTCGTCGTCGCCATTGCCATCACGCTGGGTGGGAAGCGGCACGCCTACCCGCCCGGCCGCAGGGAGCACGGATGGTCCCAGCGGGAAGCAAGAGAGCCGGCGCTGAAGCACTAAGAAGGAGGCCGGTATTCCGGCCTCCTTCTTAGTGCACATGCTCACATCCCCGGCATCAGCCCGAGCTGCCCCATCATGGAGGCGACATCCGGATGGGCACGGAACGAGACGATCTTTCCGTCCCTGACGGAGGCGAAATACGTCCCCGAGCCGACCACCTTCTTACCCGTGGCCGGAATTTCCTTGTCTCCCATGTGCAGCGGCCCGGTGTTGGTGCCGGTGAATTCGATCTCCGCCGCCACCTCGTCGTCGCTGACCACCCTTCTGGTGGTTCTGGCGTGCATGTCCGGGAACGCCTCGAACCATGCCTCCATGTAGGCCTTCACCTGCTCTCGCGTACGGAACGGCTCCGGCGCCATCACGTCCTCAAAGGTGAAATCATCGGCCAGTAGGCCGGCGAACGCCGCCGTGTCGTGCTGGTCCCAGGCCGCCATGCCTCGGTCGTCGAGTTGCTCTACTTCAGCGCGTGACATCACACATCTCCTCCTCGAAATGTCCCGATGCGCCACATCGTAGGCCGTTCGAGGCTGTAGTCAACGCTCAGTTGCTAGGGGCGAATTGGGACGGTTACCCGTCGTGTTCACATCACCGTCGGCCTGTTGGGGCGGTCCCCATGCGCCGCCTGTGCCTCCTCGTAACTGCTGTCGAACGGGAGAGTGTCCATCTCCAGCAGCGGGTTGTGGTCCTGCGTCGCCACCAGCTCACGGGCGGCTGCTTCGGAGTCCACGCTGGGCATGGAGCCGGGCAGGTGCCGCTGGGCGGATTCCGGCAGGAAGTAGATGGCAACCGCTGCAATGGCCGACGTCAACATGAGGTAGAACGCCGGCATCAGGTCGTTGCCTGTTACTTGGATGAGAGCGGCAATAATGAACGGGGCGGTGCCGCCAAAGATCGCCACGGCGAAGTTGTAGGCGATGCCCATCGCGGAGTAGCGGTGCGCCGTGGGGAACAGCGCCGGCAGTGCCGAGGCCAGAATGGCAACGAAGAACGCCACCGGAAACGCGACCATGGCCAGCCCGGCGAGCGTGGCGGGAACCGTGCCCACCGAGATCAGCAGGAACGCGGGGAGCGCCAGGACCACGGTGCTGATGGCCCCGATCCACAGCACGGGGCGGCGGCCGATCCTGTCCGAGAGCCGCCCCGTCAGCGGGATGCACAGCGACATGACCACCAGCACCGGAACGGTAAGCAGCGTTCCGTGGATCTCGTCGTAGCCCTTGTTGGTGGTGAGGTAGGTGGGCATGTACGACGTGAGGGCATAACCCACGGTGTTGCCGGCCGCCACGAGGATCATGGCCAGCAGGATGCGGCGCCAGTGGTCCTTGAAGATTCCGACCGGGCCCACGGGACGGAGGTCGTCGTCGGTCTCGTGGTGCGCGGCGGCCACGGCTTCCGCCGCCTGGGTGGCCTTGAAGGCGGGCGACTCCTCGATTTTCATGCGGAAGTAAATGGCGACGGCGCCGAGCGGACCGGCGATGAGGAACGGGATGCGCCAGCCCCACGCCTCCATCTGTCCCTGCCCGAGGATCAGCTGGAGCGCTGATACCAGTGCGGCGCCCAGCGCGAAGCCCAGGTAGCTGCCCATGTCCAGGAAGCTGACGAAGAAGCCGCGGCGGTGGTCCGGGGAGTGCTCGGACACGAACGTGGTGGCGCCGGAGTACTCGCCGCCAGTGGAAAAACCCTGCACCAGCTTGGTGACCACCAGCAGCACCGCCGCCCAGATACCCAATACGTTGTACCCGGGAAGCAGGCCGACGACGAACGTCGCCCCTGCCATCATCAACAGGGTCATGGCCAGGACCTTCTGCCGGCCGATCTTGTCACCGAGCCAGCCGAAGAAGATTCCGCCAAGGGGCCGGGCGATGAACGTGGCGCCGAACGTTCCCAGCAGGAACAGGTTCTGTACGGCCTTGTCCGCTTCGGGCAGGAAGACCGGGCCCATGGTGGTGATCAAGTAGCCGAACACGCCGACGTCGTACCACTCCATGGTGTTCCCGACGATGGTCCCGCCGAGCGCTTTCCGCAGCGTGCGGTGGTTGACTATGTTGATGTCCGAGACGCGGAGGCGCCGGGCTTTCAAAGGCCGTTCGGTCATAGGGGCCATTTTCCCACCCGTGTTGCGCGGCAGCAATGATGGGTTTGTGGCGTGCCTGCCCTGCCTGGGAGCGGGCTCAAAAAAAGTTTTACAAAACCCGTAACCTTTGTGACCGGAATTTCGATCCAGTAGGTGCGGGGGGAAACCGCAAGTTGAACGCAATCCACAAATTCGTCAACGGAGGGTCTCATGTTATTCACTCTTACTGGAAACAAGGTTGCAATAACCATGCTCGCCGCCGGGGCGCTGGTGTCCGGCGGCACGGCGATGGCCGCGCTCACGCTGTCGCTGCCCGACGGTTCCGCGGCCTTTGTCGCGGGGACGGAGTCGCCAACGCCCACGGCCACCGAAACGGAAACGCCGTCTCCCACCCCGACAGAGACGGAAACGGAATCACCGTCGCCCAGCCCGACGGCCACCGAAACCGAGTCGCCGTCGCCAACCCCGACAGCAACGGAAACGGAGTCACCTTCCCCAACCCCGACGCCGACCGAGACTGAAACGCCGACGCCGGCCCCGTCCCCCACCGCGTCCGAGGAACCGAAAACATCGGCCACCCACGCAGCGAAGGGTCCGGACGCGACCGGCCCGGCGGCCTTCGGCCTCTGCAACGCCTTCAGGCACGGTGGCCTGAACACCACGTCGACGGCGTACGCCGCACTGGTGAGGGCAGCGGGCGGTAAGAGCAACATCGTGACCTACTGCGCCGCCGTCGTCGACCGCCGGGACAAGGACCGGGACCACGACGGCGACCGGGACAAGAACAAGCACCAGGACCGGGCGGACCAGAACCGGCACGAGGACAGGGACCGGGATCACAAGCAGGACAGCGACCGGACCAGGGACCGGGCGGACCACCGGTCCACCGGGGCCCCGACGGACGATTCCCGCGCCCAGCGCGTTGAGCAGCAACAACAGCAGCGCCCGGCGCCCGCCACCAACGGCGGCAGCCGCACGCACGAGCAGGGAAACTCGCACCGCGAAGGAAACTGGCACAACCCGGGAAACTCGCACAACCCCGGAAAGTCGCACAACCAGGGAAACCATTCCGGAAACTCGCATCACCATTCCCGCGGTCACCGGTAACCTGACAGCAGGAGTACCGCTGGGGCCGGGATGATCTGGGGGGGATCCCGGCCCGGCGGCCATCCACAACGTGCCCGAGGCTGGGCATCTGTCACGGGGGGCGGATGCACAAAGTCAAGAATGAGGCGAAGGCGCCCGGCCAGATTGATGAGGGCGCCTTTTGCGCTGCCTACCAGGAGTTCTCGCCCGCCGTGCTGAGCTACCTCCGGGCCCGGGATGTGGAGGATCCGGAGGCGATGACGCAGGAGGTCTTCCTGGCCCTGTACCCGCAGCTCGGCCGGGTGCGCGGCGGGGCGAAGGGGATCAAGAACCTGGTCTTTTCCATCGCGCACGCCCGGTACGTGGACGAGCACCGGCACCGCATCAAGGCCCCGCTGACCACCGGCTACGACCCCGAGGCGGATCCGCGCCGTGCCGAGTCGGCCGAGGAGCAGGTGCTGGCGGCGGAGAGCTCGGCGAACGTGCAGGCGATGCTCGGCACGCTGCAGCAGGACCAGCAGGACGTCCTGTCGCTGAGGATCGTCGCGGACCTCTCGCTGGAGACGACGGCGGAAATCATGGGCAAATCCCCGGGAGCCATCAAGCAGCTGCAACGCCGTGCGCTGTGCCGGCTCAGGAAACTCCGTTCCTTAGGGAAGGAAGGCGCGTCATGACCACTGAAGACAGAAGGCAGTCAGAGCGCCGGTTCGCCGATGAGCGGTGCGTGGATGCGCTGCTCGCCGAGTCGGGCATTCCGGACGACGCCGAGTTGCGGGCCGTCTTGCTGGAGCTGCGGAGCGTCCGGGGCACGGAGGTTCCGCAGCCGTCTGCCGAGGTGGCCGCGCTGATGGGTGGGCCCGCTGACGCGGAGGTGGTCAGTCTGGCGGACTGGCCGCGCCGGCACCGGAGGAAGAAACGGGCCGTGTTCACGTCGCTGGCCGTGGCAGCGTCGCTCGGCATCGCCGGCGGGGCCGCCGCCGGGAACGACGGGCTGCGCAGCCAGGCCCAAGAGACGGTCCGGGCCATCTTCAGTTCGTTCACCACCCCAATACCGACGACGCCGGCACCCGCCCCGCCGGCGAAGTCACCGGAGCCGGGTCCCGCCGTCGTTCCCTCCCCCGCCGCGCCGACGGGCGGGACCATTCCCGCCGTTCCGGCGCCGGTTAGGGTTACGGTTCCGACGGCGGGACCCTCCCCCAGCGAACGGCATGCGTCCTCCCCCCGAGCTGAGCGCGGCTGGCGGTCGCAGCAGAATGGCGGACCACACCCGGCCGTGCCGCGGCACGGCGGAAAGCCGGCCGGGCCGGGCGCTGCCCGCTCGGGTGACCAGGCATCGCGGGCGGACAGGCCAGCCGTGGACGGGACGCGCGGCGGCTGGGTCCCCGGCAACGGGAACGCGAAGGGCAGGGAACGGCACCACGACTGGGCCGGTCAGGATGGCAACCGGCACGGCGGCGGGCACCACGCCGGCCAGCACAACAACGGCCGGGGCCAGGGCGGCCGGCGGTAGGCTGACGGCGCCGACCCAATTAGGGTCGGCGCTCGATCACTGGGCGCCGCCACCACCCAAGCAGGCGGGATAATGGAAGCATGACCGATCGGGATCATGACGAGGATCTGTGGCAGGAGTTCGACCGGCTCCCGCCCGCAGGCCGCGACCGCGTGGAGGGACTGCCCGGCGGGCAGCCCCAGGGCTTCGGCTTCCGCACCGGCGTGCGCAGTGCACGGGTGGCCCTCGGGTTCGCCGTCTACGCTCTGGCGCTGGGAACCGTGCTGGTCCTCACCGGCGCCGTCTTCTTCATCAGCCGCGGGCAATGGCTGCTGCTCGGACTGATGGTGCTGATCGAGACCATCTTTATCTTGGCGTTCCGCCGCCTGGCCCGCCTGGCCCGCAACCGGCGCTCGGCCGAGTAGCCGCCCCCGAAGCCCGGTTGCCGGGCTTGCGGTCAGCGCGAACCGCGCCGCGGATGATCCGCCGCTCCGTCGCCACGGCGATGGCCGCTGTGCGGTTGTCCACGCCGAGCTTCCCGTAAATGTGCACCAGGTGGGTTTTCACCGTGGCCTCGGAAATGAACATCTCCCTGGCGATGGCGCGGTTGGGCAGCCCCGTGGCCAGCCGCTCGAGCAGCTGTACCTCCCGCGGCGTGAGCGTCGGGGCGGGGCTGCCGATCCGGCCCATGAGCAGCACGGCGACCCTCGGCGCGAGTGCCGTCTCCTGCAAGGTCACGGACGAATTCCGGGTGGCGACGGTGATGGTCACCCACGACACCGAGTTCGCGCCCCCACCGACGCCGTGGCCACGATGCGGGACGGGAGGCTGAGTGCGCCGGTGGTCCCGGCGTGAACGTGCGCTCCCCCATACCGTCATCCGCTCCCGCCACAGCACTTTCAGGCTCGTCCTGGCTCACTAAGTGGGTTACTTGATGAGGCCTTTCGTGCGCGCTTCCTTGAGCCAGTCCGGGAATTCCTCCAGCATCTTCTTGAACAGCAGGGCGTCGCTGATGGAGTCCACGTCTCCGATGGGCTCGTAATTGGCATTGTCCACGAAGCGCTGCGTGAGGGTGTCCAACTGCTCGAGAAATGTCATCGGTTGCCGCCCGATCGAGAGGAACTTCCAGAAGATCGGAGCGGTGGACACTTCGGTCAAAGCCTGGATAGCAGCGTTCTTGTTATCCGGGGCACCGTCGGTTAGGAACAGAACATAAACCGGAATGTCTGCGGAAATGGTCAGACTTGGTTGTGCCTTACCGAGCCCGAAGAACCCTCTTTTGGGCCGGGCTGGAGGTGCAAACCCGAAGTGGTCGCGGATGGTGAGGAACGCATCGGCATAGTTCGTGGTGCCCATATGCCTCCCCTTGGTGAGACGGTTCACGGAGCCCGCGAAGTCACCGATGCCGATCTCGCCCAAATACGCGGCTCTGGAGTCGAAGACGAAGAAATCGATGGCTCCGTCGTCGTCGAACTGGGTTCCCAAGGCCAAGACCTTTTCGACCAGGCGCTGCATAGCCCCTGAGCCATAGACAGGGCTCATGGAGCCTGAGAAGTCCAGGGCGACCGCAACTTTCGCCGTCTGGCCGTTCAGACCTGAGAGGTCGACCGCATGAGCTGCGGTCTTCGCCAGAGAAAGGAGACTCGGCGCTTGGGTGCTAATTTTGTCGAGGGAAAGTGCCATCACTAGTCCTTTTCGTAGAGTGTAGACTGCAAGCCGTCGACCATGACGAATCTGACAGGCTCCCCGCGGCAGCATTGCCGAGGCAGCCGTCTATGTATTCGGCCAAGTAGTCGACTTGTCTAGTTCCGGCCGATAGGCCGCATTAGTTCCGGCTGTTTAGCTGCATGTGCACAGCCACGAGAGCTGCCGCCTCTCCATCAGCTCGTGCGTAGCGGACAATCCCCCGGATACATCCGTAGAGCCCAAACACGATCGCTCCCCAGAAAACAACGTAGGTGCCGCCGGCTCTCGTCGCGGACGACAGTGTCCCTAGACTCACAACGAGCCCGGCAACGAAAATAGCGCCATTGATCAGAGCAGAGTTGCGCGCTTTCCGGCGGATGGTGGAAGCCACTTCGTGGATAGTCCGACCGATTTCCGACATTTGGTACCCCCATGAATTTCGAGTTCTTGTCAGCCCGCCAGTTCCAAGCAGCGCAACCCGACGCTGTACGACCGATGCGATGCATCAGGTGCCAATAGAAGAAGCGACAGTTACGAGTTAATGGCCCGTTCCTCAAGATTTGCTCAAGATCGGGGAAGGTTTACCAAAGGGTGCGGTTTAAGGACCCAGCAACAGTGTTCAAGCGGCAGCAGCCCGCTAAGATGGTCTACAAGTCAGGGGGGGACTTACTCCTGGTCGCACCTTTGGATCGGGCCGTGGGCTCACGGCCTGTTCCGTTTTACAGGAGTTAATACACAGTGTTTCTTAAAAATTTTGGCTGGTCTTTCGCTGTCACCGCCGCCGCCCTCCTCATCGCAATGGTCTACGGAGGCCCGCAGGCACTCATACTCTGCCTCATATTGGGCATTCTTGAAGTCAGCCTCAGCTTCGACAATGCAGTCGTCAACGCCCGCATTCTGGAACGAATGAATCCGTTCTGGCAGAAAATGTTTTTGTCCGTCGGCATCGTCATTGCCGTATTCGGCATGCGCGTCCTGTTCCCTCTTCTTATCGTGGGAATCACTGCCAAATTGAATCCGGTAGAAGCTGTCAATCTGGCACTTCAAAAGGGTGACCCGCACACGCCAGGGACCTACGGATACCTGTTGCATGAAGCACATCCACAGATCGCCGCCTTCGGCGGCCTCTTCCTGCTTATGCTCTTCCTGGACTTCATTTTCGAGGACCGGGACATCAAATGGATCAAGGCGCTAGAAATTCCCCTCGCCAAGCTGGGCAAGCTCGAAGGCGCATCGATGGTGGTCGGCCTCGTTGCACTCGCCGTCGCCGGGCTCCTGTCCGGAGAACATCAGGGCATCGTCCTCTTGTCAGGTCTCTTGGGCTTGGTCACCTATCTCCTTGTCAACGGTCTGGGTAACCTTTTCGACGTCGACGATGACGATGATGTTGATTTCGACGACGCATCCGCCGTTACTCATTCAGGCCCGAGCAGCGCTGCGAAAGTCGCTGGCAAGGCAGCTTTTATGCTCTTTCTGTATCTTGAAGTCATTGACGCCTCCTTCTCCTTTGACGGAGTCATCGGTGCCTTCGCAATCACAGCCGATCCCATCATCATCGCTCTTGGATTGGGACTCATTGGCGCCATGTTCGTCCGTTCCCTGACTGTTTACCTTGTCCGTCAAGGAACGCTGGATGAGTTCGAGTATCTGGATCACGGCGCACATTGGGCCATCGGTGCACTGGCGGTCATTCTCCTAGTGACTATTTCCGTGCCGGTCAACGAAGTCGTAACCGGTCTCATCGGTGTTGTTTTCATCGGCGCAGCGTTCGCCGGTTCGGTGTGGCGGAACAAGAAAAAGGTTACTGCCGCCCAAGGTGCGGAATCGCCAGAACCAGTTTCAGCAAACAGCAAGTAACCATTAGAAGAACGGGAGTAAGTCCATGGGCTTGAGTCTGCAAAAAGGCCAGTCGCTATCTCTTACCAAACAAAACGGTGAGTCCCTGACACACATCCGGCTCGGACTCGGATGGGACTCCGCTGTTCCCGCCAAGCGTGGATTCTTCGGCAACGCTAAACCTGTTGATATCGATCTGGATGCCTCGGCAATCCTCTTCGACGGAAACAAGCAGCCGCTGGAGGCTGTCTTCTTCAATCAACTGCGCAGCCGGGATGGGTCCATCCAACACACCGGCGACAACCTCACCGGTGAGGGCGACGGCGACGACGAAACGATCATGGTCAACCTCGCAGCCGTTTCCCCCGTGGTGCAGCACATAGTCTTTGTCATCACCAGCTACAGCCAGCAAACCTTCGACATGGTTCAAAACGCGTTCTGTCGTGTGATCGACGACTCTGTCCCCGGCAGCCCCGAAGTAGCCAAGTACCAACTTGCGGAATCAGGTCGCTACACCGCCATGGTTATGGCAAAGCTGTCCCGCGTCGGCGGCGTGTGGAACTTCCAGGCTATTGGTTCACCCGCAAACGGCAAGACGGCGCACGACGTGGTCGGGCCTGCGGCCGCTACCCTTTAGCACTCAACCACAACTCTTAAGGAGAATTCCGTTGGCAACTTTGACCCTTAGCAAGGGAAGCAATCTCTCTCTGAGCAAAGCCGACCCGGCGCTCCAAAAGGCCATAATCGGCCTTGGATGGGATCCACGCACGACGGCCGGTGAACAGTTTGACCTTGACGCCTCGGCCCTGCTTCTGACGGCAGCTGGCAAGGTCCGGTCGAATGACGACTTCATTTTCTATAACCAACTGCAGTCAGCGGATGGCGCTATTGTGCACCAGGGCGACAATCGCACGGGCGAAGGAGAAGGCGATGACGAGCAAATCATCATCGATCTTGCCGCTGTTTCGCGGGACATTGAGAAGATCGTCATTGTCGTTTCGATCGATCAGGCCGAGGCACGGCGTCAGAATTTCGGCCAAGTTCGGGACGCGTTTTGCCGGGTAGTAAACGTCGACACTGACAACGAGATCGTCCGCTATGACTTGTCGGAAGATGCTGCAGCTGAAACTTGCATGATTTTCGCCGAGATCTACCGGCATAGCGGCGAATGGAAGTTCCGTGCTGTCGGTCAGGGATACGCCTCTGGCTTGCACGGTATTGCATCTGATTTCGGTATTGTTCTGAATTAACTCTTCGGTAAGGTCCGTGGATGTTCCTTTGGGTTCCACAGACCTTCCGTCACTGACATAGGCAATTTAAGGAGCATGGGTATGGCCGGTCTCACCCTCACCAAGGGCAGCAACCTCTCTTTGACCAAGTCGGACCCGAGCCTGACAAAGGTTCACGTGGGACTGGGTTGGGACCCACGGACGACGACGGGTGATGCGTTCGATCTCGATGCATCTGCCCTGCTTTTGGGCTCCGATGGGAAGGTCCGAACCTCCGCCGACTTCATTTTTTACAACCAGCCGGCGACCGCCGATAGTTCGGTCGTCCATAAGGGGGACAACCGATCCGGCGAAGGGGCCGGGGACGACGAGGTCATCACCGTGGATCTGGCGGCGCTGGCAGCCGACGTTGCCCGGATCGTGTTCGTCGTTTCGATCGATCAGGCAGACACCCGTCGTCAGAACTTCGGCCAGGTACGATCTGCCTACTGCCGCGTAGTCAATCAGGAGTCGGATGCGGAAGTCGTTCGCTACGACCTCAGCGAAGATGCAGCCCCCGAAACCTGCATGATTTTCTCTGAACTGTACCGCCACAATGGCGAGTGGAAATTCAAGGCCGTCGGACAGGGCTACGCTTCCGGCCTGGCGGGTGTGGCCGCTGACTTCGGCGTCCAACTCAGCTAGCCACACCACTACGAGAAGGATCCAAAAATGAGTATTCAGCTCACGCCGCCGGACGCATCAGAGTCAACCCTTATTCTAAAAGCACCCGAGGCGCCTGAGATCGTCAAGGAAGCTGACGCACCGGGCATGGTCCCTGTACCTGCTGAACGTCAGGCGGAAATCAACGAACAGGCCCGGGAATACATCGCAGAAGTAGCTACCCTAAACCCCCTCAGCCCGGAATATACGAGCAAGATCGACGGCATAAACAGGCTGGCCGGTCAGCAGCTCGTGGCTTCTTCGAACACCTCGAGTCGGCTCCTCGAGCGGTCGTCCACATCACTTGCTGGTGCCAAGAAGTCGGGAAACAGTGCCCAGGTTTACGTGGCTTCCACGCTGGGTGAGTTGCGGTCGACTGTCGAGGACCTCACACCTAATCAAGCAGATTTTACTGTCGGCCGAAAGATTCTCGGGATGATTCCCGGCGGCAACAAGATGGCCAAGTACTTCCAAAAGTACGAGTCCTCGCAAAAGCAGCTGGATAAAATCATCAAGTCGCTCCTGGCTGGCCAGGACGAACTGCTAAAGGATAACGCCAGCCTTGCGCAGGAAAAGGCGACGCTCTGGGAAACGATGCAGGGCCTGAGCGAGTATGCTGTTTTCGCAAAAGCGCTTGACACGGCCACAGCCGAAAAGATCGAGTCGATGAAGCTTCGGGGACAAATCGAGGAAGCCAACAAATTGAACTCCGATGTACTCTTCCCCATCCGCCAGCGACACCAAGACATCCTGACTCAGCTGGCCGTCTCTGTCCAGGGATACCTGGCAATTGACATGATCCGCAAGAACAATACTGAGCTCATCAAGGGTGTGGAACGGGCGCGGACGACCACGATTTCCGCCCTGCGGACCGCTGTAATTGTGGCCCAGGCCTTGGCAAATCAAAAGATGGTGCTCGACCAGATCGACGCCATAAACACGACCACCAATAATATGATCCTGAAGACCAGCGAGATGCTGAAGGAACAGACCGGAAGAATTCACCAGCAGGCAGCCAGCTCGGGCGTCAGCGTTGAGACCCTGCAGAGGGCCTTCGACAATGTTTTCCAGACGATGGACGCGATTGACACCTTCCGTTCACAGGCCAACAAGAGCATGGAGGGCACAGTATTGGCCCTTGAGTCTGGCTTGGAACGCGCCCGGCCCTACCTTGAACGAGTGCGCCAGCAAGAAGGCAATTGATGACGCGCGTGAGTCGACTCCGGCGCTTCGATGGTCGGTAAGTTCCTCGGATCGCTGTTCGGTAATGGCCCCACAAGCCATGCTGTTGCCGAACAGCGATTCGTTGACGTGGATGAACGTGAGGATGAGCTAGCGAACTGTGCAGCTGCACTGAGTGCGCTGCGCCAAATACTGCGCGCTAACGGTGCAGAACTCCCGACCCTCGCCTATTCGCAGTTCCGCCAGATCGACGACCTGCTCGCCACGTTAACTGTGTATCTCCAGGAATCCGGCGCTTCCGTCGAACAGACTGTGCTGCTGGGTGCCATGGTGAGCGACTATCTGCCGACATCGCTGAGCACCTACCTGAAGCTTGCCAAATCGGTCCGCCGCGAGGACTCGCCGGAATCCGCTGCGCTGTTTGCGCAACTGGCCACGCTCCATGCAACTGCCGTGGACCTCGACAAACAGGTCCGCAGCGGGGCCGCGACGGAACTAGCCGTCCATGGCCGTTTCCTGCAGGACAAATTCGATCTCAGCAGTCTTCATCTGGAAGGAAGTTAGTTGCCATCTATGATCCCCGGCAGTAACGCGCCGCTGACAGCCGAGAACCCGGAACTTCGTCGAGTCCTCGTCGGATTCGGATGGACCGTCACACCTAGCCGGGGTCCGCAGTCGGAGCTGGTTCCAATGGCAATCATGTGCGGCAGCGACGGCCGAGCGTTGTCCGACGAGCATCTGGTTTTCTTCAATCAGCTCTCCAGCCCGGAGGGGGGCATGGAGTTTGCCGGTACTCAGGATGTGGAGCAAATCGACGTTGATCTGGACCGCGTCCCCGAGGCTGTCCGGAAGATCGCGTTCATAGTCTATGTCGATCCGGATGTCCGCGGACCGGGCAACTTCGGTGCGGTGAAGAATTCGTACATTCGCTTGGCAGACGAAAAGACCCGTGAACTCCTCCGATTCGACATTCCCGGTGGTAATCAAAGTCAGATCAAAGCAATGATGTTCGGTGAGCTCTATCGACACGGCGTCGGATGGAAGTTCAGAGCTGTCGGGCAGGGTTATCAAAATGGGCTGGCCGGCGTTGCCACCGATTACGGATTGAGCCTCTGAGTTGGACATTGGCCGACGGTCCCCACGCCCAGACATTAGTTACATTTCCCGACGAAGAAAACCGGAACAGCCAGCCCCCGGCATCGACCAGAACGATGCGAACAGGGGACATCCGGAGTCGAACGATCGTCCTGGTTTCCGTACACCCAGCAGCCCAGCGGTCGAAGGACTTGATCTGACCCGCCCGCACCGCAGCGCCGAACGATCCGCAGCGCCCAGCAGTGCCCCCACCCCTGCATCGTCTTCTCCTGAAATCGGGCTAACGCTTCGCCGAACGCCCGCTGGTGCGGCACCTTCGGCTCCTGCCGACTACACTGCCGGAACACCGAATTCCGTAAGTCTGCAAAGGCACAGCAGCGGACAACCTCTCCTCAATAGAACGACAGTGGGACCACAAGCCCCACAGCGGCATAGTGTTTCGTCGCTCCTGTTTCCGGCTCCAAGTTTCACGAGCGTTCGCCATCTGTCAAAGGAGACTCCCGTGGCGCGCTTGAACTCGCGGCAGGCAGGAATCGGCACGCTCCTCATCTCCGGCGTGCGTTCAACGGCCTGGGAGGGGACCGATCTGACGACGGGTGCTGAAAGTTCCAGCGGGCAAAGAGCGGGCACCGTCATCGTTACGCGGGGAAACCGCCCACTCGTGGCATTTCACGAAGGTGCGGTCGCCGTCACTCTTCGCCATGTCCGGCATCTGCGACGCGCCATTTTTGTTGGGGCAGACGAACCGCTAATAATCCGACATTTCGATGGAGCTGCCGCAGCCGTCCCTGCCCCAACGTCAAACAGCGAAAAGGTTATTCTGCACCTATCCCGAATCGGTGAACTGGTTGAGCTGCGAGCCGAGTACGTAGCGGATGCCACCGATGAGGCCACCTGGGCTACTTTTGGCTTCCGGATGACCACTCCGGTGCACGTCCACCCTGCAGGGCATTGACGCTTTATGACTGGAAAATTTGGGGGACCGTGCAGCACTTCAAGGCCATAAGCCAGACCGAGAGAGACCGGCTGTTCCTCGTTCCCCCGGAAAAGCTGGGTGTTCGCACCGATTCCTCGCTCCTAGCGGTGGCCCTGGGGGCAACCCTGTATTCACCTGCGAGTCGTTCGGACCTGGCGAAAAGCGTCCTCAAACAAACCGAACGAGGCTGCGTCAGCATCGTGCTCTGCTTGGAGGACTCCATTCCGGACGACGACGTGAGATCGGCGGAATGTAACCTTCTCGCGGCGCTGGCGGAACTACACTCCCTGCCCGACCCAGAGGGATCACTGCCGTTTCTATTTGTCCGGTGCCGCACCCCCGAGCAGCTGCTTGACATCGGGCGCAGGGCTGGCAGCGGCCTCGACGTCGTGACAGGGTTCGTGCTGCCCAAGTTCGAGAACGAAACGGGCCGCGGACGCGCCTTTCTGGAAGCGCTGCAACGACTGAATCAGGAGACCGGCCGCACGGTAACTCGGGCCGCCGTCAAAGCCGCCACCAAGACTGATGAACAAATCAGGTGCGGGGCGCCACCGTTGCTGGCAATGCCGATCATCGAAGACAAGCTCATGATGCACGTTGAGACTCGGCAGCGCGCACTGGCCAATGCATTCTTCCTCATGACCTCCTTCCGGGACACCGTGCTCTGCGTCAGGATCGGGGCTACAGATATGTCCAGCACCTTTGGCATCCGCCGCTCACGGGACCTGACCATTTATGACGTGAACGTGGTCGCGAACGCTATCGGCGACGTCGTCAACATTTTTGGGCGCACAGACGAGGGCTGGGTCATCACGGGCCCGGTGTGGGAACACTTCAGCAACAGTGAGCGCGTGCTCCGTCCGCTCTTACGAGCGACGCCCTTTAGTACGGTCAATGAAGCCGAACTGCGCCAGCGGCTACTCATGGACAACCTTGACGGGCTGATTCGCGAAATCGAACTCGACCAAGCGAACGGCCTAGTAGGCAAGACCGTCATTCATCCGAGTCATGTCCCGATCGTCCACTCAATGTCTGTTGTCAGCCACGAAGAGTACCTGGATGCGCTGGACATAATGGCAGGTCTCTCGGGAGGCGTAAAAGCCTCGTCGTACGGAAACAAAATGAATGAGCTGAAACCTCACCGCTCCTGGGCTGAGCGCACGCTGCTCCGGGCCAGGGCTTTCGGTGTGGCGAACGCAGGCATCAGTTTTGCAGAACTTCTGGAAGCGAGCATGAGATGACAGTAGACAGACCCGCCATGAACGTCCGTGGTACAGATGTCTTCAGCGAGCTCGGAATTACTGTCACCACAAATCCCCTTTCCAGTTTGCTGCCCGTGGAAGAACTCGTGGATTTGGCATTGCGCCGGAACCCCAAGCGTGCGCATCTGCTCGTTTCACGGGTGTTGGCAAAGCACGTCCCCACTGAACCGGGAATTGCCATTGCTGCCGGCCTCCTCCTTGGTCTGGTCGTTCGGCAAGAGCTAATTTGGGACGGCAGCTCCATGGACGCACATCGTGAAGAGTTGCAGCAGGTCATTCATGAAGCCGCCATAAGGTTGCATGGGTTCCTGACTTCTCCCGACGAGCCTGACCGGATCGGACCGGACCGAACGCGCGCCGTCGACGGTCTGTGCCGCGATCTCCGAAGCTATTCCTCGATCATGCCCGAAGTCGCGACGATCGGATACGCCGAAACAGCAACTGGGCTGGGACAGCTCGTGGCCGAGACGCTCGGAACTTACTACATCCACTCAACTCGCCATGCAGCTTTTGGTGAGGGGTCAGTGCGACCGTACGGCACCTTCGAAGAACCCCATTCGCATGCACCCTCACACCAGCTCCTTCCCACGAGGCATGCGGCAGTCAGCCAAGCCGGCACTCTTGTGCTCGTCGACGACGAGTTCAGTACGGGGGTCACGATTGTCAACACCATCGTCGCGCTGCATAAGGTCGCTCGTCATCGTCACTACGTGGTGGCTTCCCTCGTAGATCTGCGATCAGAAACGGACAAAGGAAGACTGGATGCGCTGGCAACCGAACTTGGCTGCCGGATCAGTGTCGTCGCGCTTGCAAACGGCGCCATTCATCTTCCGGACGATTTGCCCAGTAACGCAGCGTCGATGATCGCGCAGTTCCCATCCGGTGAGAACCCGCCTTTACCAATGGGGCTCGTGTCGGTGCTCGACCTTTCAGACATCGTTCCTGGTGTCCGCAGTCCCCGTTTCGGCGTCGATGCCGGCAAGGCATCGGAGCTAGCGCAGTGCATAGCCGATGAAATCGCCGCCGTAGCCCCTGGCAGCGGACGCATTCTTGTCCTCGCTACAGAGGAGTTCATGGCCTTGCCGTTGGCCACGGCCCATCGCCTTCAATCGCGCCTGTCGAACGCTGACATTCGGTATTCCACAAGTACCCGCTCTCCCATAGCCGTCCTTGACCAAGCGGGGTATGCCATACGGTCTTCGGTCAGATTTCTCAGCCACGACGAAGCCGTGGACGGTCCTGGCCCCAGATTCGCCTATAACTTCGCTCACCCTGCGGGACGCTTCGACGAAGTCGTGATCATGGCGGAACCCGGCACCGCCGTGGAAGCCTTGATCGGACCGGCAAGCATCTCTCACGCGATCGCGAGTACGGGCACCAACGTTCGCATCGTACTGCTACGCGCGCATCATCCGTTTCCGGAGCCGCAGCTGGGCCCCGCCTTTGGTTCATATTCGAAGGACGAGGTCCAATGGCTGCTGAAGGACATCAGCTTCGCCCAGCTGGAGGCCCCAACAGCGGAGCGAGAGGCAGCGATCCAATCCGGCGCGGCCCACTATGCGGAATCTCTCCCCCAAGAATATGAGCCCCCGGCGGCGTATCAGGAGCTGTTTCACCAAGCCTTGATGCGTTCGTCGGCCAGGGTGGCACGCGCCGTCGGAACTGTCACAGAAAAAGTCCTGGCCCTCCGGGGAGGCGAACCCGTTTTGGTCTCACTAGCCCGCGCCGGAACGCCCATCGGAGTCTTGATGAAACGATGGGCGAAGGCAACACTCAACATCGATTTGCCCCATTACACCTTGAGTATTGTGCGCGGCGTGGGGATAGATCAAACCGCATTGAGCTACCTTGCATCTCACCACCGACCCGAGCACATCATTTTCGTGGACGGGTGGACGGGCAAAGGTGCCATTGCCCGAGAGCTAGCATCAGCGGTCGAGTTGTTTGAAAGGACTGATGGCGCCCGATTCCATGCAGACCTAGCAGTGCTGGCAGACCCGGGGCATTGCGTTCAGATATTCGGCACGAGAGAAGATTTCCTCATACCCTCGGCTTGCCTGAATTCCACAGTCTCCGGTCTGGTTTCGAGGACCGTATTCAACCGCGAATTGATTCTTCCGAACGATTTCCACGGGGCCAAGTTCTACGACCATCTTGCTGACCAGGACGTCTCGGGCAGGTTTTTGGATGCGGTAACGGAACAGTTTTCCGAGGTGCGGGCCGACGCACTTGCCGGGTGGATTAGTACCGGTGCAGATGGCCGGGACCTTCCCGAGGCCAACTGGTCAGGATGGGCGGCAGTCGAACGTATCAGCCAGGAATTTGGTATCAACAACACAAACCTTGTGAAGCCCGGCGTCGGGGAAACAACTCGAGTCCTGCTGCGGCGCGTACCGTGGAAGATCCTCGCCCGGCCTGACGCGCGCGAGGATATTGCCCACGTCCTGTTGTTAGCCGAACTCCGCCACGTGGAGGTGGTCTATGTACCGGATCTGCCGTATAGCTGTGTTGGCTTGATCCATCCTTTGCAAGTTATATCCGACTCCGCGGCAACCGCCATGCCGGCAGCGGTCGGATCATGACGGCAACGACAGAGGAGGCCACGGACTTGTTCGAGAATCCGGTAGCCGAGCCTTCGGTGATGGTGGCCTGCGATCTTGACCGCACGCTGATCTACTCCGCCAACGCCATGAAGCTCGATGCTCCTGACCACGACGCACCGTCAATGGTGGTGTCCGAGGTATACGGCGGGGTTCCGCTCTCCTTCATGACCCGTGCCGCTGAAGGTCTACTGGGCGACCTTGTACGGGAAGCAATGTTCGTACCAGTCACGACGCGCACGAAGGAGCAATTCCATCGAGTGCGCATTCCCGGCCGAGGCCGAGGCTACGCAGTCACTACGAACGGAGCCGTTCTCCTGCACAATGGAGGGCCGGACCGGGAGTGGGGCGACCACATCCGGCAAACTGTCGAAGCACATTGCGCTCCCCTTACCGAGGTGCTGGACCACCTCGCCGGCGCCGGTGCAGTTGAGGCAATACTTCGAGTCCGAAGCGCGGAAGATGTGTTTGTGTACAGCATCGTCAACCGCGAGGACCTATCCCCCCAGTATCTCGAGAACTTAACCGGTTGGTGCCACGAACGGGGATGGAGTACGTCGCTCCAGGGCAGAAAACTGTACTGTGTGCCTTCTCCCGTGACGAAAGAGTCGGCTGTGGCGGAAATCCGACGCCGGATGCCGGTCGACATTTTGGTCGCTGCGGGCGACTCGAAACTCGATGCAGGCATACTCGAATTGGCCGATCGGGCCATCAGACCCTCCCACGGTGAGCTCGAGCAGATGGCCTACAAGCGAGATCACCTCAGCGTGACCTCGAGATCTGGCATCCTAGCGGGCGAGGAGATACTGCACTTCGCATTGGCTCACGCTGGCGCGGCAGCGAAAGTCTAGTTGCAGGTGCCTTGGAATTTGTCGCTTGGCCTAGCTGGTTGTCCGATCGGTTCCGGTGCTCGCCCAATGAGTCGATCTGCGTCCCGAACCCGCTGCTCCGTATTCAGCGGGGCTCGCACCGGCGTTAGGGCCGCGAACCATGGACTTCTGCCGTGGATCCGGTTCTCGTTCTGCGGGACCCACGCAATAAGCAGTGGCAGTGGATACTTCCGATGACTGAGGCATCCACTGCCCTACAAGTTTTGGCAACTACTCGCAGGCCACGCCGTCGTGGTCGCGGTCAAGACCGGCCCGGTAGCCGGCCTGCCCCGCATAAAGCGGTGCGGCGCCGGCAGCCCGGGCGGCAGTGCAGTTGGCGAAGTAGGCAGCCGCCGGCGCGGCAGGTACGGCGGGAGCCACCGGCGCCGGCTGTACGGCCGCCTGCTGCGCTGCCTGCTTCGCAGCTGCTGCAGCAGCAGCTGCTGCCTCGTTATCTGCCGCAGCTTTGTCCGCCGCAGCCTTCGCCGCGGCAGCTTTGTCAGCCGCGACCTTGTCCGCCGCAGCCTTCTTGGCTGCTGCCGCCTTCACCGCCGCCGACTTCACTGCCGCAGCTTTGTCAGCCGCAGCCTTGTCTGCGGCCGCCTTTTCCGCCGCGAGCTTTTCCAGGGACTTGACGCCGAGGTGAACGGTGGAGCCCCTTGCCACCAGCGCACCTTCCCCGGTGTCGGTTTCAGAAGCTGACTGCACTGAATTCCGCGTGGTTACGGGAGTTGTGCAGAGGACTATAGAACACTGGCTGGTCGATAGCGCCCTGCACTATGGTGCTCTTGTTCGCTACTCCTATTCAAAGGAGGCAGGCATGGAAGCTGATCCGGGTCGCATCGCTGAGGACGGGCAGCTGACGATGTCCGAAGCCTTATGGGAGCAGGCCAAGAACCGTGCTTCGGTGATCAGTTCGTTGGCGAAGCGAAGCACCATACGAGCCGGCGATGTTGAACAGGCAGCCAAGGAGCTAGGCGTTTCCCGCCGCCAGATCTATGTGTTGCTGGGCCGATTCCGCCAAGGGACAGGTCTTGTCACGGACCTTGCTGTCCGGCGCTCGACCGGGGGTAAAGGCGGTCACCGCCTGCCAGAACCGGTCGAGGCAATCATGCGTGACCTGATCCGCAGGCGGTTCCTGACACGACAACGACTTAGCGTGGCCGCACTCCATCGCGAGATTGTCCGCGCCTGCGGATTACAGGGAGTGAAGCCTCCAACAAGGAACACCGTGGCGCGACGGATCTCCATGCTCAACCCCGTCGAAGTCGGACGGCGCAGAGAAGGCAAGGAGGCGGTGAGGACGTTGCAAGCGGCCGGGGGTGAAGTGCCGGTGATCCGGTCGATCCTGGATCAAGTGCAGATCGATCACACTGTTATCGACGTCATCATCGTGGACGAACGTGAACGTCGGTCGATCGGCCGTCCGTATCTGACCGTTGCCATAGACGTTTTCAGCAGGACAATCCTGGGTCTGGTCCTCACGCTGGAACCGCCGTCTGCCGTGTCAGTGGGACTGTGCCTCGCTAACACCATTGGGGACAAACGTCCTTGGTTGGAACGGCTTGGCGTGGCTGTGGAATGGCCGATGAGCGGCAAACCCAAATCGTTGTTCCTGGACAACGCGGCCGAGTTTAAGAGTGAGGCGCTGCGGCGCGGGTGCGAGCAGCACGACATCCGATTGTCGTACAGGCCGCACGGGCAACCGCACTACGGCGGCATAGTTGAACGTGTCATCGGCACTGCCATGCGTAAAATCCACGAGCTTCCCGGAACAACTTTCTCCAACCCGGCAGAGCGGGGACGTTACGACTCGGAGAAGCTGGCCGCCCTGACTCTGTCTGAACTGGAGAAGTGGCTGGTGCTGGCAGTCGCCACCTACCACGGCACTGTCCACCAGACTTTGGGACAGACACCAGCCGCCAAGTGGGCCGCCGGGATCACTGCCACCGGGACGCCTGCAATTATCGCGAACCAAACCTGGTTCTTGGTGGACTTCCTCCCGGTCGTCCGCCGCACGCTGACTCGCACCGGTTTCGTCATCGACTATGTTCGCTACTTTGCCAACGTCTTGAAACCCTGGATCAGCCGGCGCGACCAGCTGGAGCCCTTCCTCATCCGACGGGACCCTCGGGACATCAGCAGGATCTGGGTTTTGGAACCTGACGGGCGTCACTACGTGGAAGTCCCGTACCGGTCGATCGCCAATCCACCCATCAGCATGTGGGAACATCGGCAAGCCCTCGCCCGGTTACGCGCACAAGGTGCCGCCCAGGTTGACGAGACCGCGCTGTTCCGGATGATCGGGCAAATGCACGAGGTCAGCGAGACGGCGGTGAAAACAACCAGACGAGTCCGCAGGGAAGCGGAACGCCGCAAACACGCCACGGACCCCATCCAACCCAAAGCCCGTACTCCACAACTCTCACCGCCGCCCGATGCGCCAAGGGACGTGGTCCCGGACGGGGTGCCGGTTCAAGCCTTTGAACAGATTGAGGAGTGGTGACCGTGGACAACAGCCCCTGGCCGGACCTAAGTCATCTGCACCCCGTCTCGCGGGAACTGGCAAAGCTTCCACCGGAGGACCGGTTGCACCGCATTCGTGCTGACCGGTGGATCGGCTATCCAAAGGCCTTGGACGCGGTTGAGCGTTTGGAAGTTCTCTTCGGCTGGCCGAGAAAGCAGCGTATGCCCAACCTCCTGCTGGTTGGTCCAACCAACAACGGCAAGTCCATGATTGTCGAACGGTTCCGCAGGAGACATCCGCCCGTGGCGGGACCGGACGGCGAAAGTATCCCGGTTGTGTGCATGCAGATGCCTTCGGAGCCGGCGGAACTGCGGTTCTACACGGCACTGCTGTCAGCAATCGGTGCGCCTTTCAGGCCCAGCTTGCGTCTTCCCGAGGCAGAACGGCTGGCGCTCTCACTCCTGCGCCAGGTGGGGGTCCGGATCCTGGTTCTGGATGAGTTCCACAACGTCCTGGCCGGCCGTGCTGAGAAACGGCGCGAGTTCCTGAACCTCCTGCGCTTTCTCGGCAACGAGCTCCGCATACCACTGGTCGGCGTCGGCACGCGGGAGGCCTACCTCGCCGTCAGGTCCGATGATCAGCTTGAAAACAGGTTCGAGCCGTTCATCCTGCCGCTCTGGGAAGTTGGCATTGAAGCCAGATCACTGCTGGCCAGCTTCGCTACCTCGTTCCCTTTGCACTCGCCATCCGTAATCGATACCGAGGACATGGCCAGATACCTGCTCGCCCGCAGCGAAGGAACTATCGGCGAACTCGCCCGTCTTTTGACCGCGGCCGCTGTCGTCGCGGTCGAGACTGGCGAGGAGCGGATCAACCACCGGACCCTGACCCTGGCCGATTACGTAGGACCTACCGAGCGGCGAAGACTTTTCGAACAACAACTCCTGTGACTCCAGGACGATGGCCCGTGCACCCGGCCCCGCTACCGGGTGAGGCACTGTCGTCTTGGCTCCGCAGAGTCGCGTTTCCCTACGGTGCGACGGTTGAAGATCTCGTGGCCGACCTCGGGTTCTGGCCGGGCAGCGCCGCTGACCTGGACATCTGCCCGCCCGGTCGTTTTGCCCAGGAGCTCTCGAATCGAACCGGCGTCGGCGCCCACCGGATCCGGAGAATGAGCCTCAGCGGCTGGTCACCCTTGCTCCTGGACACCACCGAACCCGACCCGCAAATGTTTACGAACTACACCCGGCAGTTCTCCGTGCTGCTACCGGCCGGACGGCGCCGGATCCGCGATATCTACCCATGGCTGCCGTGGCGCCCATCGCGGCCGGCAATGAGAGCCTGCCCGCAATGCATCGCCACGACAACACCGCCGCACCCGTACCAACTGCTGTGGCTGCTTCCGGTGACCCTGAGCTGTCCTCAGCACGGATGCCTTCTCGTAGCCCATGCATGGCCGGTCGTTGACTTCCGGGACTGGCGCCGCAAACCACCGCCACCAACGACTGTCTCGCCAACGTTGCTGGCGATGGACATCAGAACCTGGCAAGGCTTGGCCACAGGATCGGTCGACTTGCTTCGATTACCGATCAGCGCTGGAACCTGGTTCCGTCTTATCAGGACCATCATTGATGAGCTTGGAGCAACCCTCACCGAATGCGGGAACGCGAGAAGCACCATGATGAAAGCCTGGGTAGAAGCAGGCCATCTCTTCCGCATGGGGCCGCTGAGCTGGCACACCCACGAGGACTACCAACCTAGCTCACAGATCCTTGCCCTCGAAGCAACCGCGACGGCCATCCGCCTGCTCGAAACCAACGCTCTCGTCGGACGGGGTCCGGACACCGCTTTCTTCCAGTCAGATCGCCGGCTGCCTAACTACGGTGGTGTACGTCTTGCAGCTGGGCTTGGACGATAGCCACCGGAACTGTCACGCAATCATGGTCAGCCAGCATTTGCAGGACTTAGAATAAGGAACGGGTTGTGACTGTTAACCGAAAATGGCGGTTAAATCGCAGTTCAAGATGGCGGTTTCGCAAGGCGTGGGTTTTGGCGCTGGGCAAATCCGGTGCCCACATGCGAGGTTCAGCAGTAGGCGTCCATGCCTCTCTGGTTGTATTGGTGCATGGATGCTGACGATCATGCTGCTGAGCAGTGGGCTGGGTGGGAGAGCCTGCAACCGGGGCAGGAAGTGGAAGTCCGAGAACCGGGCCAGGCTGGCGGCGCAGGTGTCATAGACGATCTAACGCCGGATGGCTCGATCGTGTGGGTAACGCTCCATGGGCCGTCTCCGCGCAGGATGTTCCTGGCAGGAGATCCCGTGGTTATCCTCCCGCAGGTTCCTGATGCTTTCTAATGTCAGCTGGTTCGGTCGAGACCCGCCTGGAGGCCGGGAGTGAGCCCGCCTCCGCACTGGCATCGATCTTGCGCGCACGTCTCTGACCTGCACCCCGTTGGCGCCTACAGCTAAACGCTGTGTTGGTCTAGAGCGGGCGGATGTTGTCCGCCTGGGGACCCTTCGGTCCTTGGACTACGTCGTACTGGACTTTCTGGTTCTCCTCGAGCGAGCGGTAGCCGCCGGAGGCGATCGCGGAGTAATGGGCAAAGACATCCCCGGACCCGTCGTCAGGGGCGATGAAGCCAAAGCCCTTCTCCGCGTTGAACCATTTCACTGTGCCTGTTGCCATGTGCGCCTGTTGCTCCCACAGAACTCATCATTTCGCCGCGGCCACGAGGGCCCGGGCGGAAGTGATCTTCCGCTGGTCTCCAACCTATGGTGGCGGTCAGTGGTGGGCAAGGGAACCGCGCGGGCGGGCCGCCGCAATCGATCGACTGCGCCGACCGCCACGCTGTTGAGGCCTTCGCTTAGGCGTTCTGCTGGTCTGGGGCTGTCAGCGTTTCTGGGGGCCGGGGCGGCAGATGACGGTAGAGGCTGGAGCGGGCGATGCCTGTGGCGCGGACAATCTCGGAGATGGATAGGTCCTCCTGGTCGCGAAGGTGTGCGGCGTAGGCGAGTTTCGCCGGATCGACCACGCTGGGCCGGCCTATTCTTTTGCCCTTGGCAGCAGCAACGGCACGCGCGTGTGCTGCGCGTTCGATCGCATAGGTTCGTTCCATCTGTCCGAACAGCGCGAGCATCACCACTGCCAGCTGTGACATGGGATCCTCCGGATTGGCCGAATCAACGCGGATCGGGTCGGCCAGATTCCGGACTCCGACGCCGCGGCCTGCCAGGTCGTGGATCAGGTTCAGGGTGTCCCTCACCGTCCGGCCTAACCGGTCCAGGGTGTGCACCACGATGACATCGCCCTCGCGGGCGTGGTCGAGTGCTTCATGAAGTCCGGGCCGGTTTGTGGTGGACCCGGATTTCTTGTCCACGTAGATGTGCCGGGCGGGGATACCCTGCTCGCGCAACGCGTCGATCTGCCGGTCGAGGTCCTGTTTCGCGGTCGAAACACGGGCGTACCCAATTTCCATGGGACCACTGTACCGATACTTATCCTGCACGCTCCGATCGGGACGCCCAAGAGAACATAATTTTGGAACGGGATCCGATGGCGTGTCGCCATTTTTCGAAGATCCTGCACTGGGTGTCCCAATTCCTAGGATCTGGGCCGGGTTCTGGACATTGTAGGAGTCAGACAAAATTCGCCAGCTCGGCGGGTCGGTGAGGCAACGGACTGCCTGTGCCAGCGGCGATCTGCGCGGCATTTGGGCGCATCAAACCATCGCTGCTTTCCTCGGGTAGGGGGACCGTTTAAGGGGAGGGCGGTCCCTGCTTTTGCCAAGTCCGGCCGGACATACTGTGCGTATCTGGTTCACCGTGGCTGGGGAGCTGATACTTACCAGAGCTGCCGGAGCCGGCGCCCGGAATCCCGATCCGGCGCCGGCTCCCGCGACACCTGAGGAAGACCGGCTGGCAGGCCAGCGCAGCCCTGATCCTCCCGCCAGCTCTGGTGACACGGTTACCGGCGAGTAGAATTATGTAATGCCGGTCACACACAATGTTGCCTGGGACGGACGTCTGGAATCCTTCAAAGGCAGGGATACGACGCTTTATGTGGCTACCGCAGCCGCCGTGGCCACGACCTGTAATCGCTGCCGCCGCCCGCTGCGGGCCGAAGAAGCACTCTCGCTGATTGTGGACATCACAGAAAGCACGGCCCCCGACGGGACCGAGTACCTGACATTCACTGATTGGGTCTGCCACCGTCACTGCGGAGACCCCACGGTGACGGTGCACGATTCCCCTCACAGGCCCGAAGGCCTGGCGCCTCTTGCCGCGCGGGTGATCCTCGTCGACAGGAGCGGTACCGGCCCGGCACGGACCGTTCCGATGCTCGCATACACCCTGGTACCGGTCGTGAGCTTCCGGGAGACCGGCGGCGAACTGACCTCCGCGCTCGTGGCGATTCTACTCTCCCACGGCTTCCAGCTGGCGATGAGCGGCGACTACTCCGACATTCTGAACCAGGCCCGCCAAACGGGGAACGGCTGCCGCTTCACCCTGACCCGCAGGGGCCTGCTCACCCTTGACGTGGGCGGGGAAACCATCTACCGGGAGCAGCTTGACCCGGACAGTCCGGACGATGCCGAGTGGCTGCGGGCCGCAGGAAACGGCAGCATCCTGCTCATCGGCGGTGACAACCTGGTCATCACCGGATCTTCACTGGACATCACCGCCGCCGCGGGCTTGGGCACACTGGTCATCGGAACCGTCACCGTCCGAACCGCCAGCTGACGGGCGCACTCTTCCGGCAACCTCCCGGCACAGGTTCCGGCCCGCCCCCCGACATGCGGTCCTGAGGGGCTTGAGGTTTCCGGCCTACACTGGGCACACCAACTAAAGGCCGGGGGGCACATTTGGGTTCACGGGGACTTTGCCTGGTCATCGAGGATGACCAGGACATTCGAGATCTGCTCACACTGATCCTGACACAAATGGGTTTTGCGGTTCATGCCGTGGGCAAGGGCGTTGAAGGTGTCGCCGCGGCATGGGAACACCACCCGGACCTCATAACGGTGGACCTGAATCTGCCGGACATAGATGGCCTGGACGTCGCCGGGTACATCCGGGCAAGGTCCGAAGCGCCGATGCTGTTCATTACCGCGCGGGCCGAACTCGAGGACGAGATGGCCGGTATGGCGTCGGGGGCCGCAGCGTATCTGACTAAACCATTCCATCCCCGGCAGCTCACCGAGGCCGTCAATCAGCTCTGCCCTGCTGGGCCCCTGAGCGCACACGGCCGGAATCAGAGCACCTGATCCCCGTCCAACGCGGAGCCCATCACTATGCCGGAATAAGGGCAGATAGCGGCCGGGAGTCGTGGGACCGACGACGGAGCTGGGCGTCGGCTGGCATGGGGGACACCAGCGCGACGGTCCGCCGCCGGCCGGTTCCAACTTTACGCCGCCGACATACGGCGGAACACGGGTTCGCCTCGGAACCGCACGGCTTCGCCAGCCCACCCGGAAAGCAAACTAGGGATGAGACGGCTGCACCGTTGGCCGCTTGCCTGCTTTGTACGGTGGCAGGTCTTCCGGGCCCTGGACGTCGGCGAGATGGGCCAGCAGAGCCTGCTCGGGATGCCCGGGATACTCGGCCAGACGACCGAGCAAGGAGACGTACATGATTGGATCAAGGTCCGGGGCAGCGAGGATTTCGACAATCAGGCGCTTGAGCTGAAACCGCAGGAGCTCGCCCGGTCCGGCCGGGCTCGACGGGACAGATTGAGCCGTGGCATGCCCGGCCGGCGGCCCGGTGTGCTGGTGGATAGCCCACGGGAGAGGTTCGGGAAGCATCATCGTCGTCCCTGTCCTTTCGCCCGCTCCTGTCGAGGGCCATACGCACTCGCTACCGGCGGTGTTGCAGTTCATGTTGACCACCATGGAGCCGCTTCGTTCCGCCTGTCCTGTCTGAGGACTCTGCCATTACTTCATGGTGAATACCCTGTGGACCTTGGAACGGTGCGGGGTGCGAGTACGGGCGTGGAGGGCCCTCTCGGGGATTAGCCGCCCGAGAGCTTTCTGAGGGCGGGGTATCGGTTATAGGGTTGGACGGGTTTCCCCAAGGTCGTAGCGAAAAGATCTGTGTTACCTGGCCGACGAGGCGCCCTCCGGCCAGTCCGCCTGGCCCGGCATTGCACCCCCCCGTCAAAAGCCGGGCCCGGCGGGATCCTTGTGGACTCAAATGCCGCGGCGCCGGACCTGCCCAGGCGCAGACGACTTCGGACTTTCCATGCCGATGACTTCGCAACCTGGCGTCGAAACCGCCATCCTTACCTACGAGTTAACCGCCATTTTCGGCTAACAGTCACAACGGGTAAAGTGACGATGCTGCCCAGCGAAACTAAATCCGGGCATCTTGTCATTTAAACGAACGTATAAATGACATTTCGGAGGGCCATCATGTTGGTCGGCTACATGCGCGTATCCAAGGCTGACGGATCCCAAACCACCGACCTGCAACGTGACGCTCTCCTCGCGGCCGGCATGCAGCAGGACTCCCTCTACGAAGACAAAGCCTCGGGGAAGAAGGATGACCGGCCCGAACTCGCTGCCTGCCTGAAAGCATTGCGAGACGGGGACACCCTCGTCGTCTGGAAACTCGACCGGCTTGGCCGCGACCTTCGCCATCTGGTCAATATCGTTCATGACCTGACCAGCCGTGGCATCGGACTGAAGGTCCTCACGGGTCAGGGCGCCGCGATCGATACCACCACCGCCTCCGGGAAGCTCGTCTTCGGGATCTTCGCCGCCCTCGCAGAATACGAGCGCGAACTCATCTCCGAACGGACCACCGCAGGACTAGCCTCAGCCCGCGCTCGGGGCCGCAGCGGCGGACGGCCCTACAAAATGACCCCCGCCAAACTCCGCCTGGCCATGGCCTCCATGAGTCAGCCCGGAACCAAGGTCGGCGACCTCTGCAAGGAACTCGGCATCACCCGCCAAACTCTCTACCGGCACGTCTCACCAACGGGGGAACTACGACCCGACGGCCAGAAGTTACTGCAGCGGAAATAACCCGCCACGTCAGCCGGACCAGATCCGACCGTGAAGAAGCACGAGGAGATCTGGGCAAAATGAATGCGGCGATGGGGGAGGCTGACAACCAGGTTCCCAAGCATCGTCACGGACTGTAGCCTCAGCTCATGACCGAGGCTAAGGGGCCCAGGAGGTTGCAGCCCAGGATGACCCGCGGCGGTTTTCGCTTCCTATTCGCCGTTTGGACGGCCACCGCTCTGTTTCAGCTGGTAGTGCTGATCCTCTTTTGGGTGGCAGGGAAATCGTGGGAATTGGCCAGCTATCTTTGGCTCGCCATGATTCTTGTCGGGTTGGGCGGGCTCGCATTTCTGCTCTATGTACGCCGGAATGACAGGCCCTTCTGGGACGAAGAAGAAGCCCGCAGAGCCGAGTGGGACCGGCGGGGGCGGGCACTTTAGAGCCCGGCAAATCCGCCGCGAACTACCGTCCTTCTCCTGCTCCGATGCTCATGGACGGAATTCAAACGTCCCGAGACGAACCCCAAGCGGGATGATTCCGCTGGACTAGGCCAATCGGAACGAATCACTCAGGCGCCGAGAACTTCTACGGGTTGGAACGCTCCTTGTGGACTGCCGGCAGGAAGAGTTGAGAAGACTTCGTGACCAGGCCCCAGGTGCGCAACGCTGGCAAGTCTTCCTCGAAGAGAAAGTCCTTGCGAACCGGGATCCCTAAAAGCATCGTCCTAACTAGCCAGAGGTCCTCGGTCCGTAGACGTCGGAAAAAGTCATCGACCCAGGAGTTCAGGCCACGGACCCAAACTGGGCACTCAAGAAGGACCGGCAAGCCCATGAACTCAACATTTACGGTATCGTGCTCTGACGTCGACATCCGGACGAAGTTGTCTTGGTACGAGAGACGGACTTCGTAAGGAGGGTCCGCCCGGAAAGTCAGTCTGCTTTCGGGTAGTGAGGCCACGCTTTCGGCATAATTCTGAAGCATGGGGAACACACCGTCGCCGCGCCACAAACGCGAATGATCGGTCCTCTTCTCCCACCCTTTCCTAAGGCTTGCTCGCAATATGTCGACATCAACCTCTTCTTCTTCACCAAGGCCAAGAAGGGCCCAATCCAAGGCGGCGAGATCGTCGTCAAAGGCAACAGCGTAAGTAAAGGCCGATCCCTCGACTTCAACAGTCAAGCGCATCGGGAATCCCGGTCCTTCGGTCGAGTCGGTATCGCCATTTACGAACCGAGTTTCGGCCAAGACCGTTCCCTTCCATTTCACGAGACCCGTGTGCTTATCGGTCCACTCCAAAAGAACTGGGGAACCAGATTGACCGGTCGCAGCTGCAAAATATGCCGAAATCCACCCTTGTGGGTCATCATGGCGATCTACCATCTGCTGTGCGCGCCTCCGATCTAGCATGCGATCATATTGTTCCATTCAGTGCCCGGCCGGCGGTGATACGCGCTCTTGCTACAGGCGGCCGGAACGGTGGCGAACCCTTCACGGCACAGTTCGGTAGGTTTAGTCCAATGTTTCCCCTCGGAACAGTTATTGGAACTGTCTCCGTTTCTGTGGACCAGCAGTTCCAGATGCCCCGAACATGCCGTCTAGAAAATCCCAGGAACCACGGCGGCGCTCCCTATCCGAATCTCGCCTGGAGGCTTACAGTCATAGCAATCAAATTGGGGGATTTGCTATGGATAAATTGGCCAGCACGGATAAGAACTCCCCGGACTCAAAGCCCGAACTGGAGTCGATAATTTCTGTCGTCGCAGCGGCGGCCGGTTCGGTGCTCGCTGTTCTCCTCACGGGGTATCTGTCCATGCAGCTTCAGGCCGCCTATGCCGGCGGTTTTCTTGGTTTCAATTTCCGTCCGGTCGGAGTAGCCGGAGAGTGGTTGCCGTACGTCTGGCGCCTGGGCTTCGTTCTACTTGCGGTGGCAGCAGTTCTGGTCCACCGACTACTGATTCGGACGACCGCTGCTCGTCTCGTGGCTCTGACAATCTTCGTGGTCTTCGTCGTCATTGGCAGTCCGGTTGGATCTGGACTCCCCTTGGACGAGGAACAGCGTCCCCTCATGCTGTTCATGTTCACTGAAGGAGCCAAGTCCCCGTTTACCCTCGTGCTCATCGGCGGGATCATCGCCGATCTGATCCTCGAGGCCCGGAGGGTACGGCGCTGACCCGGATGGGAAGGCCGGGCGCCCCCGCTGCCAGACTTCCGGTTCTCATTCGTGAGCCGTAGGCAGGAGGGGACTTCGACCCAGGTGGCGAACCTCAACCGGGCCAGTTTCCTTGGTCTACTCCAAAAGTGAAGACGGACAAGTCAGCTCACTGAGCAGCACCTCCACCAGGCTGGATTGAGGAATCAGCTAGCTCGCGTGGCCATCGGTCGTTCGGGGTCGTTGTGGGCTGGTACAACTAATTCATGGGAGGGCTGAATAAGTGGTTCGACGACACGGATTGGCCAAAGGACCCGCGCCTGGACGAGTTTAGGGATGCCGCGTGGGAACTGTCCCTGAACGGCGAGCCCCTGGGTTGGGTGACTACCGGGGTCGCTCCCATGCGATCGTTCCCCTTCCTCTGGCTCAAGGAGGAGCGCATGTGGACGCAAGTACACTGGCTGAGCGGTGAGCACGACTATCTCGAAGAGGACTACGGTCCTGAATGGCATGTCGCAGAGGAACTGCGACGCGGGCACTTTGTCACTACCGATCCTTCAACCAGCCAGGAAGCAACCTTCGACGCAGCCGTCGTAACCGGACCCGCGCGTGATCGCCTCTGGGCGCAGTTGGATCACGGCGTGGAACCGCATAGCCGGAATTAGGAACCCTTCACGGTACAGTTCGCCGGTCTAGTCCATGTCGCCCATCGAGAACCCTTACTGACGGCGAAGTGCCGGCTGCTCGACGTCCTAGACTGTGTCCATGACAGACCCCTTGGACAAGCTCGTCGACCCAACAGCGCTTTCCGCAAAACAAATCGAGCAGCGCCTTGAAATTGGCGACGACCTCGAAAGTTCACGCGCGGTGGACCACAGCGCTGTTTTCCCAAATGTGAAGGGGGCATCACAGGCCGCCGAGGAACTTGCTGCCCTGGGCTACTCTGCAGAAGTCCACGAAGAGGATGACTACTTCCTCTTGGAAGCCCAACACTTGAGCCCGCTCGACCCTGACAGCGTGAAGAAGTTCGTTCAGGAGGTGTCCTCCATAGTGGAGCGCCATGGCGGTGATTATGACGGGTGGGGCGCCGAGGTAGTTGAGGCGCCGCGAATGGCCGGCGCCCGTCGACCCTCATGGCTCAAGCGTCTTTTTAGTGGCCGCTAACGCGGCGGGAAGCACGAGAACTTCGCCTTCTTGGGTGCATTCGGGAACCTCCACCGGACCTGTCTGCCCCTAGAATGACCGAATGGACGCCAGAACGCAGGACTACCGACGTCTGCGGCGTGCGGTCACTGAGTGCGTCAATGCCCACGACTTGCTCGGGGTTTTGGACGATGCACCTCCCGACGAATACGACCCTGAAATCGAAGACTTCACGCGCCTAATCGCCAAAGGTCAACCCATGACTCCGGAGGTAGTCGCCGGCGTCTGCCACAAGTGGTTCGGCGACAGCAAAAAACCCACGCCCAGAATCACCGCCCTGGCCAACGACCTCCGAAGCGTCCAGCTCGAATACGATTCCGGGCCCCATAACACGGTCAAACAGGTGGCGAGGACGTGGAGGGCTATCAACTTGAGCCTTAATCAAGGAACCTAATACGGAACATAGGCGTTGCTATCCGGCTAGGAGAACGAGGTCCCTCCATTGTCCGGACCTGAAAGGTCATCAGCCAGGTCGACGCCGCGGGCGGTCGAAATAAGCGGAATTCATGATGTGGCCTCTCTGGCTAGAGCCACACCGGATTCGCTCATTTCCTCCTGAAGCTTCAGCACGTCGTACGCCCCCAGTCGGATTTCGCGGCTAAAGGCAGTGACCCGCGTTCCGTTGTTGGTGGCATCGATCACGAAACGGATATGGGGCCGCACTTTCAGGTGTTTGGCAGCATCCCGGTGGCGCCAATCGCCCTGCCACTCTCGACTGATTTCCACCCAAACGTCCGAACCCATGACTTTCGTTGTCAATCCGGGCTGGTCGAACACCCGGGTCAAAGCGTCCACCGTGTTTTGACGGGACAAAGCAGTGATCCATTGCTCCTCGCTCTGGAAGTGATGTCGGCCGGGCCCGAACTGGAGGACGATCCCTATGCCTACCAAGTTGGGCCAGAACGCGGTTAACATCACATGGCGGGGATCATCGATTGACTGCCACACAAACTGCAAAAGGCCGAGCACAAGAGTAATGAGGAGAAAGATTCTCCTCCAGATGCCAGGGACCAGAACCAGGGCCGCAGTGCCGCGCCTGCCGGAGGCAAGCCAGGCCCCGAGGCCAAATGTGAGGAGCGCCTGCACGCAGGCGACGATGATCGTAACGACTTGGGTTCGGATGTCCGGGGCGGAGGCAAAAACAATGATCACCGACGTGGCGGCGAGCCCGACCATGATCAGCCCCGCACAGATTCGGATTCTTCTATCCTGGGCCGATGTGTCCATGGACCACTGTCGACGAGCTTTCGTTCCCTTGTCAATGGATCTGCGAGTGGCCTGCCGGTAAGCCGACCCTCAGGGCGTCCACCAACCGAAGTTGGCTACCCTCGGCTACCGAGTCCAAGTTCCTACCGCCTTGAGACAGGATTCCGTAAGCCCGATCCGGTGGGCTGTCCGCTGACGGGGCCGCAAAACGGCATTCCGGCGGGCCGACCAACCGTGTCGCAGTAGTTTCTTCAGCCGGGACGACACGGGGGAGGGTCGTCGTACCAGCCGCAGGGAGACAGCCCAGAGGCTCGGGGCTGCTGTTAAAGACGCCTGGGCTTGGTTGCGCAGGTGACTTCTGAACTCTGGCTGTCACTACTCCTGTGCACAGGCATCACTATTGCCCGGTAGTCCTCTGCAATGAACGTCAGGTTTGCTCAAAATTCCTTCAGGCACCTAGTGCAGGTGACTTCGGACATTTGTGCATTCAGCTTCGGAAAATGACACCCGGCGTCCTGGGACATCACCTGCCAGTTCTTCTTCAGGATGATCGTTTTGCCGTCGATGATGTCGACGGAGTCGACCACGAACCCGAGATTTTCCAGTTGATCCGTGGCCTCGTCCAGGGTCAGGCTCACCACGCCCGGAACAGTGACCGTCTCTGGAGTGGCCGTGGCCGTGGCAGTCTCTGTCGGCTGCGGTGCCGCCTGCTTGTCCGCCTGGTTGCCGCCGCATCCAGTGAGCATGAGGCCGGTCAGCACAAGCAGTGTGAGTGTCTTTTTCATTTTTCCCCTTGGAAAAGATTGAAACGGTGGAGTGATGGAATGGGTCTAGCGTTCGCAGGCCACGCCGTCGGAGTCGCGGTCCAGCGCCGGGCGGTAACCCGGTGAGCCCGCGTACAGCGGTGCGGCACCTGCGGCCTTCGCTGCTGAGCAATTGGCGTAGTAGACAGCCGCCGGTGCCGGCACAGCAGGAAGCGGTGCAGGCACCACAGGTACGGGAACAACGGGAGCCGGGGCCTGCCCAGCAGCAGCCGGAGCTGGTGCTGCCGGGACAGGAGCGGCCACAGCAGGTGCGGGTTTCGTGGCGGCGGGTGCCGGTGCGGGTGCCGCCACCGCTGGCGCCTTCTCCTTTGTTGGTGCCATTTGCCCCGAGCAGTTGGCCAGGATCCGCGCCATGGCATCGTGTTCCGCCCGCGTAACCCAGAGGGTGTACGTTGCCTTCACCGAAATCTGCCGGGCAACGTATTCGCACCGGAAGGCCCGGTTCGGCGGCAGCCAGGTGGCGGCGTCGCCGTCGCCCTTTCTCATGTTGGTGGGGCCGTCCGTCGCCTGGAGGTTCAGCGGGTCGTTGGCAAAGGCTGTCCGCTGTTCCGAGCTCAGCTGCTGTGCGCCCTTCTGCCAGGCGTCGCTGAGGGCAACGACATGGTCGATCTGCACCGCGCTGCTGGTGGCACTCCCCCGCAGAAAGTTGATGGCGGTGCCGGTGTAGGGGTCCGCCAGTGTCCCGGACTGCACCTTGCAGGGCACGCTGTTGGTGTAGCTGATGCCCCTAAGGTCGCGCTTGAGGATGTCATTGCGGGTGTCGCAGCCGTTGCGGTCAACGTCAGCCCACGCCTGCCCGAACATTGCCCGGCTATAGCCCGTCTTGGGAGCGCGGCCCTTGACGGGAAGGGTGGCCAGCAGGTCGATCGCCTTGGTGGCGTAGGCCGGCTGCGACTTCGGCGCCGCAACGCTGGCGCCCTGCGCCACGAGGTAGGGGCTACCAGGGTCCAGCGGAGCGCCCGTCGCCTGCACGGTTGGAGCGGCCGACGGTGTCGGCGTCGGTGTGGCAGTTGTGGTCGCTTCCGCGACGGCGGACGTTGGCGATGCGGTTTCCTCCGATGCAGCGGCCCGTATGTCCGTCGCAGCGGTCCGCGGCAATGCGGCTGCGCCGCCGACAAACAGGGCAAAGGAGACTGCGAGGGTGATGGCCCCCGCCTTCCTTTTGGCCGGAAGCCAGGCCCATGAACGGCGGCCGGTCGCCAGGACATAGAGACCGGTGAGGGCCACCGTGGTGGCCAGGAACACAAGCGCACCACCAAGGCCGCCGCTGAACGCCCCGACGATCATGAAGAGCGCGGTGATGCTTCCAACAATGAAAGTGGAAGCGCGTGGCGTCTTAGGCCGTCCTGAAGCGGGCTCCGCGCCCGGCCCCCGTGACCCGAAAGGTATTCCATACCGCGACATCGTTTTCCCCAATTAAATAAGGGCCCGGCGGATAGCCGGGCCCTTTGTCTAAAGCCGAAATCTTGCTACTCAAAGCCTATTTCTCGCCGCACCGGGACAACGGAAAGTGCGTTGATCTTGGGCCAACGCTGATTCAGTCTTGAGCCAATCTTGAGAATGCCCGTCGCAAAGGGAGTTCAGTGCTTAACGTTCGGAGCAGGAAAGCTCGGACATCCGGGCCCAATGGCGTCAGCCCCCCTCAGCTGAGCAGGGCACTCACGGCGACTGCCGCCGTCGTTCGCCTACGCCTCATTCCGCTCCCGCCACACAGCGAAACCACAAACATCATGACCGACCGCGTCCAGGGACTGCCTGGCGTTTGCCGCAGGGTTTTGGCCTCCGCACGGCGTGGGCAGCGCAAGGGTGGCCCTCGGATTCGCGGTCTACGCCCTCGCCCTCGCTAGCATCCGGGTACCCACCGGCGCGGTCGTGTTCATCGCCAGGGGCACTGGCTGATGGTGCTGATCGAGGTGGCCTTAATCCTGCGTTCAGCCGACTGGTGCGGCTGGTCGGGTCCCGGTGCTCCTCGCAGTAGCCGCCCGGCAGCACCCAGTACTGCTTCAATTTGGAGGAATCGACCGGATGGCCGGCCACGCAACGACTGACAAAACAATCATGATTGGAGTACAGGGCACCCGTCGGATATCCTCAGCGGAAAATCGTGCGGTCACAGCTTGGCCCACACCGAGCTGGGGGAACAGCGCGTGACAATATCTTCATCGGGCCTGCCGGGGGCAGGCCGCCGCTCCATGGCGGCTTTATGGGCCCTTCTGGGCCTGCTGACCTTCATCTCGCCCATCCAGACGGCCACCGCCGACGAGCCGGCCAGCGCGGTGGTGGAAACGCCAGCACCCGCAACCACAGTGGCTCTGACGGGCACCCCGGTGGTCGGCGGAGGGGTAAGTGCGGTGTTCTCTGGTATCCGGCTGGCCGGCATCCTGAGCTACCAGTACCTCCGCGACGGCGAGGCCCTGGTGCCGGCACAAACGTGGCCGTACTACACCCTCGCCGAAGCAGACTTCGGCAAGCGCATCTCCGTCCGGGTCACCGCCACGAGCGCCGACTCTGAGCCTGTAGCCCTGACGTCCGCGGAGACGGAGCCTGTCCTCGGCTACATCACCGGATCAGTCGCTCCCAACACCAGGCCCGTTCTGGGAACCGAACTCGGTCTGACAGTCTGGACCACCTATTCCCGGCCTACCCTGGTCGCCCCCACGATCACAACAACCTGGTTCCGGAACGGGACACCCATCGCCGGTGCCGCAAACCGCTACACCGTGGCCGAGGCCGATGTTGGCGCGGAGATCACCGCCGAAGCAACGGTTTCCGAGCCGGGCTACCGCAGCTGGACCGGATCGGCCAGCTTCGGGACTGTGATCCGCGGCTACATCCAGCCTGCTTCGGCGCCCATGATCACGATGGGCAGCGGCACGCAGACACCCTACGCCGCTTATCCCGGGCAGGTGCTGAAGGCCTCGGCGCCGGCGGTAACTACGAGCGCTCCCACCCCGTTTGCTCCGGCACCGTCCTCTGTGACCTACGTGTATCAGTGGCAGGCCGAGGGGGCCCGGGGCATAGGCTCCATTCCCGGAGCCACGGGATCTACTTACACCGTGCGAACCGAGGACGTTGGCAAACGCATTGGCGTCTACGCCACTCCGGTCTCCGCCAACTTTGTCGGCGCCCCAATGACGAGCGAACACTGGGTGTTCGCCTTTGGCAAGTTTGCCGCCATGAGCGCCCCCACCATCAAGGGCACGGCACTGGCCGGCCAGCTGCTCACTGCTGTCCCCGGCCCGGTCCCCTCACCGGCTCCCGAAGCGGTGACCTATTTCTGGTTCCGCGACGGAGGCCAGATCAGTGGTCCCAGCGGGGACCCCACCTACCGCCTCACCACGGATGACGCCGGCCACAAGATCACCGCTCGCGTCCAGTATGAAAAGACCAATTACGACCGCGCCCTTAGCCCTGCCTCAGCGGCTGTCGCCCCGCCGGGTTACTTCTATCTGGGTGCCACTCCCCTGATCATCGGCACCGCAGCGACCGGCTACACCGTGAGCGCCCGCACTAGCCCGACGAGTCCCACAGCCACTGCCGTCGCATACCAGTGGTACCGGGACGGCAAACCGATCGCCGCGGCAACAGGTACGTCCTACCGGCTCACCGCCGCAGACCAGTTGCACCAGATCACTTTCAAGGTCACGTTCAAGCGCGCAGGCACCATCAATGCCACCCAGACCTCCCGGGCGATCAGGCCACTCGCAGTGTTTACCAAGCTGCCCACCCCGGTCGTTAGCGGTGTAACAGTCCGGGGGTCTTTCACCGCCGGACAGACCTTGAGGGCGTCCACAGCCCTGCCTTACCCGGCCCCCACGTCAATCACCTGGCAGTGGCAGCGCGACGGCCGCCCCATCGCAGGAGCAACGGCGTCGACTTACCGGCTGACCGCGGCGGACCGGGACAAGTTCATCCGGGCTGTTGCCACCTACAAGCGGCTCAACTACCTGAATACGGCCAGGGCCTCTGCCTCGCGCTCGGTGTGGGGACCAACAACCCTCTAAAGATAATAGGCGACGGCGATTTCCGCCGTCGTTCTCCTACGCCGCCTTCCGCTCCCGCCACAGCAGCGACACCACGAACGTCACCGCGCTCAGCGCCAGCATCACCAGCACCACCCGGCCCCAGTTCTCCTGGTTCACGCCGGTGCCATAGAAGATGCCAATCATCACCGTGGCACTGATAGCTCCGACGTACCGGCAGGTCTGGAAAATCCCGGCGGCCACGCCCCTGTCCTCCGCCGCGGCAGAGATGTACAGCCCCTGGTTGGCGGCGATGCTCACGGAGCCGTACGGCACGCCCATCAGGGCCGTCAGCGCCAGCACCAGCAGGACGGCGAACGACGCTGTCAGGAGCCAGAGTGCCGCTGCCGCCGCTGTCAGAAGCACGACGCCGGCCAGCAGCACCCGCCGCACGCCGAACCGGTCGATCGCGCGCACGGCGAGCGGGGTGACCACCACCGACATGGCCGCCAGCGGCAGCATCAGCACGCCCACCACGCCGGGGTTGTAGCCGGCGGCCTCCTGCAGCAGCTGGGGCAGGCCAAAGAACGCGAAGTAGTACACGCCGCTGAACACCGTGAAGCCGAGGTACACCAGCAGCAGCGGCCGGTTCCTGCCGAGCAGCCGCAGGTCCAGGAACGGCCTGTCGAAACGCAGCTCTCGCCAGGCAAACAGCACGGCCAGCACCATCGCTCCGCCAAGCAGCCACCAACGGTAGCCGGGCAGCGCGTTCAGCAGGCCCATAAGCAGCAGCACCAGGCCGCCCGTGAACGCGAGGATGCCGGGGATGTCCGAGTCGCGCAGCAGGGTGGCGATCTTTCCCTGTTCCCTGCGCTCGTCTGGCGGGGCGACCTTCCGGACGATGAGCAGCGCGGCCAGTGCGAGCGGCACGTTGATCAGGAACAGCGCCTGCCAGCCGACCAGGCTCACCAGCAGCCCGCCGACCACCGGGCCGACCGCTGCCCCGGAGGTGTTGGCCATCTGGATGCGTCCGAGGGGACGGGTGGAGGTTGTGTCGGCCATCCTGGCCAGGGTGCCGACCATGACGACGGCGCTCGGGTACGCCGTCGCCGTCCCCAGTGCCATGAGTGCCCGGGCGATGCAGACGAACACAAAGTTGGGCGAGAAGGGCGCCAGCGCGCAGGACACGATCACCAGCGCCATGCCCAGCATGAAGAGTTTCCGCGGGCCGAACCGATCGGCGAGGCGCCCCATCAGCGGCTGGCCCGCTGCGGAAGTGATGTAGAAGGCGGTGATGACCCAGGTCACGGTGGCGACGTCGAGCCGGAAGTCCTCGCGCAGCACCACGAGCGCGACAGCGATCATTGAGGAGTTCAGCGGGTTCAGCGACGTGCCCAGGCTGAGGCCGGCGACGGCGAGGCCGGTGCGGTTGCCGGTGCGGGGAGAGTTGCTCACGGCAACAGTCTTCCGCATCGCCGAGCCAGGTCTACAACTTCGACGGCAAAACGCTCAGCGTAGCACTGGAGCGCAAACAGGGTTTTGAGGCCCGCGTCACATTGACACTTCAACCATTTTGGTTGATATAACTTGCTAGGCAGATGCCAATATCACTCGCCCGCGGGGCGTGCTGCAGCCTTCCCCCTTCACTGATGGCCTGCACTCGCTCCGTGTGACGCAGCAGAAGAATGGGGACAAAAAAATGAAGAAGAGTGTATCTGCCCTTGCAGTAGCAGCGGTTCTGGGACTGTCAGCGATGACAGCTGCCCCGGCCAACGCAACGACCCTTTCCTTCCCGAACTGCGATGCAGCAGCGGCGGCGGGCTACGTCAATATCCCGGCAGGCGCACCGGGGTATGCTCCGCACCTCGATGGCAACAGCGACGGCGTCGCGTGTGAGCGGGGCGGTGCCGGCAGCGGAACCACGAATGTCGCTCCGGCTCCGGTAGTGGGAAACCAGGTTCCGGCGCAGGTGGCCCAGATGCCCGTAGGTGGAGCCGCGACTGGCGCTGCCCAGCCTGTCAACAAGGGCACTGACTTCCTTGCCCTTGGCGGCCTCGCCGTCGCCGCTGTGGCTGGGTCGATGATCGTACGCCGCCGTGCGTCCGTCCGCGCGTAAGCTGCGGGATCGGAAACAACGCCGTCGTATGACTAGCTCAACCAGCGCCCGCCGCAGACACCTACTGGCGTCTGCGGCGGTCGCCGTGCTCCTTCTCACAGGCTGCGCTACAGGCACCTCGGCGCAGTCGGTCGCCGCGCCAGCGGCAGCCGCTGCTACGCCAGCATTTCCAGTCCAGACCGCGGCTGCCACACAAACTGCGGCGCCCTCATCATCGCCTACCTCTGCGCCGCAGAAGGTTCTGCCAGCTTCGGACCCCGTTTCCGTCAGCGTTCCATCTGCCGGCATCGACTCTGAACTTCTGAGCCTCGGCCTTAAAGCCGACGGTTCAGTGGAAGTGCCGCCGGACGGGCCGGGCGCTCCGGCTGGATGGTACAACGGCTCTCCGACACCTGGTGAGCTTGGACCGGCGGTCCTTTTGGGCCACGTAAACGCAACCGGCGGCGGTCCGGGCGTCTTCGCAAACCTCCGCGAACTAAAGACTGGTGACCTCATCAGGGTTGCCCGTCAGGATGGCACGACGAGTGTTTTCACTTTTGATCACGCTGACGCGTACTCAAAGGACGCATTCCCGACACAGACCGTCTACGGGAACACCGAGGGGCCGGAACTTCGGCTGATTACCTGTGACGGTTACGATCCGGCGACAGGACTGTTCGACGACAACTACGTCGTCTTCGCAAAACTCGTTGCCTAATCGGCCCATCCGACCTGACGACCACGGCATCGGCCGAGGAGAGGGCCCGCTGCTACGTGCAGCGGGCCCTCTCTTCATTGGCAGCACTCCACGGGAGAAACGATTCCGGGTCTACCGGGCAAGAACGCCATCGCAATTTGCGGAACTGGCGTAGTTGTCTGGGTTGTTCAGGACTTGTATCAGAGTTTCTACAGGCACCGCATATCGGTCGCCATCGGACGCATAGACGACACCAACCAGCTGCCCAGCATCGTTGATGAGTGGGCTTCCCGAACTGCCATGCTCGATCGGGGCATCATTCACGAGCATGGGAATAGCCGACCACCCGACAGGGTCGGGAGCATACCCCAAGACCCGTCCGTGAGTCGTGGTCAGCGGGCCACCCAGGGGATAGCCAACTGCGGTAACGTTTGTCCCCTCATCAGGGTTCGCGGTGGCTAGAGCAATCGTCGCGGGCAAGGCTTCTTTCGTCCAGACCAAGGCTAGGTCGGCTACGACCGCGGCGCCGGCTGTGGCGACCTCAATGTCATGCCCGTCATAAGTACTGACTTGGATGACAGCCGCGCCACCTATGACGTGGCGATTAGTAACGAATACGTGGTCGGAAATTGCAAAACCGGAGCCCCTCGCAACACCTCCACACCCGACATTGCGCACGCGCAGGGCCGCCCGCTCGTAATCTGTAAAGCCATGCGCTTCCACCTGATCAACCGAGTGGGTCGGAGGCATCGTGTGCGTCACCGGCGCGCTGCCTGCCGGTGATGTCTCGCTCACCGACTCGGCCGGCGCGGAACCGGAAGTTGCAGCGGGTGGGGGTACCGGCACAAGCCCGCAGCCCACCAGCACTGGGGATGAGAGCGTGACCAGCAGCAGCAGCCTGCCAGCTAGGCGAGAGCGAGTTCTCAACCCGCCAACTTCTTGGAGAGTGCATCGCTGTCGGCCCGGGCCTTATTGCAGCCGTCGTTGATCTGCCTTGCGTATGCGATTAGGGCGTCGGGATCATATGACGAGAAATCCACCAAATACGTTTGGAGTTTTTGCAGGTCACTAATGCAAGTGTCCATTTCCGCAGTCACCCCCTGCGACATCGCAACCAACGTCGCCATGTAAGCGGCGTCATCCCCCGCCTGGGCCTTTTCGTCGGCCAGGGAGCGGACCCGCTCTGTTGCCGTGTTGTAGTCAGTTGTAACGCCGGTGAGCTTGCTCTGCGTCTCCGCCAGTTGGCTGTTTACGTCGTCGAGGCGGTTTTGCAGGTCTTGAGCGTCGCTCTTGAAGCTATCCCGTTGCTTCGTCATCGCTGCAAGGTCATCGGACTTTTTTGCAAGATCATCGGAGGTCTTATTAGCGGTGCTCCGCCATTCCTGGGCGGAGTACGTGGAATAAGCGAAAGCAGCACCCAAGCCTGCAGCAACCAGCGCCAGAATGACGATCGAAACAATGAAGGGCCAGCGGCGGGGAGCACGATATAGGGGTGGGCCCCAACTGCCGTTCGGGTACAACTCTTCCAACTCTCGGGACTCTTTCTCATGGATCGCGAAGGAACATCGCCAACACCAAAAAGTCTAATCGCGGCCGTGTACCGCAGCTTCCTACTTCAGCCAAACCTGCTGCTTTCTTGCGCTTTTCTTGATTCTCGACTAACCAGCGCGATTGCCAGCCCTCCTTCTCCTCCGTTTCACCACGCACGACCCGCGTTATCCCGCGGCGGGCCGCATTGGCTGCGAGTTCCCAGAGCGGACCGACCTATTTCGCCTACTGCACGGCGCCCATCGTCCCCATAAAAACCTGAACAAATCCTGCACAAATTTGGCTGAATGCTTGACCGCTTCTTGAGTCCAGCCGGGCATAGTCGGTTTACATCAAAGCCACAGCTCAGGCCGCCAGGGGAAGGACAGGGCCATGAACGCCAGGACGGTACTCAGCAGTCAGCACACCGACAGCCATTGGACCGCTGATGAGGTTCGAGACAACCTCGGGCGGGAGTTGGAAGCCGATCCGGGCCTGGCCGAATTCCTGGCCGCAGCCCCCAACATGGCACGCGCCCTCAAAGCCGTCCTGAACCTGGACCTCGGCCAGTTGGCCGAGCGGCTGGTCAGGGCAGAGATCAGCGCCATTTTGCACTAGTGAAGATGTGGGCGGCGGAGCAACCTGCTTCTGCCGGACATTACTACTCCGCAGGGGTCACCGACGAGCGGTGCTGGTGCAGGGTCTCCTGATAGTCCTCGTCCGACCTTTCGTCCCGAGGTTCATCGTACGGATAGCCACCGGGAAGCGCCCCCTTGGCAAGGCCGCGCAGGACCACGTGATGCAGCGAGGTTTGACCGTCAGCCACGACGGCGGACACGGTGGCCGATGTCGGACCATGAATTTTGGCGTTTGCCATCTGGTCAATGCCCGACGCGCTGGCCGCGCCCAGGAAAATGACTGCCAAAGCTGCTGTTCCGGGCGCAACCGCCCTTCTCCAAAGCCCCATTGATTGATCGTTACCCACGAACATGAAGGCAACGACAAAAAGCCCTTTGAAGAGGCTGTGCACCAGCTTGCGATCCTCCAGCAGATACGCTCAAGACCCTCGTTTCCACCCTTTGCATGGGAAAATATAGCAAGGACACTTGTCACGGCGCCGGACCCGGCACCGGCACGTCCCGCTCAAAAGACCAGGAGGGGATCCTGATGGACCCCACCACCACTATCGTTGTCATCGTCCTCGTCGTACTGCTGCTCATCGTTGCGAAAATGTCGATCCGGATCGTGCGCCAATATGAGAAGGGCGTGCTGTTCCGGCTCGGCAGGGTCATCGGAGTCAAGGATCCCGGCCTGCGGCTGATCATCCCTGTCATCGACCGGCTCCCGCTGGTGAGCCTGCGGATCGTGACCATGCCCATCCAGTCCCAGGGCATCATCACCCAGGACAACGTGAGCGTCGATGTCTCAGCGGTCGCATATTACCGCGTGGTCGACGCGGTGAAGTCCGTCGTCGCGATCGAAAACGTGGCCGCGGCCATCGACCAGATCGCCCAGACGACCCTGCGGAAAGTTGTCGGCCGGCATACCCTTGACCAGACCCTGGCCGAGACCGAACGGATCAACGTCGACATCCGTGAAATCCTCGACGTACTCACCGTCGAATGGGGCGTCGAAGTCACCTTGGTGGAGCTCAAGGACATCCAGTTGCCCGACAGCATGAAGCGCGCTATGGCCCGCCAGGCTGAAGCCGAACGCGAAAAGAGGGCGAAGATCATCGCCGCCGAAGGCGAAGCCATCGCCGCGGCGGCCCTCGGAGACGCCTCCGACACCATGATGGCCCACCCGCTGGCCCTGCAGCTGAGGAACCTGCAGTCTCTGGTGGAAATCGGCGTCGACAAGAACACCACAGTCGTCTTCCCCGCCCCGCTGATGAGCACCATCGGTGAACTCTCGGCGTTCCTGGCCCGCGAAAACCTGGCCGCGACGTCATCCAGCGGCAAGACACCCGTGAAGGCGGCGTAACCCTCCCGGTGGCCTCCGCGCTACCCCAGCCGCCGCTGCCGGAACATGGGAAACTGCTCCCGCACCCGCGCCACAGTCGACAAAGAAACCTCCACCGCCCGCACCCCCGGCTCCAAACCAAGGTCCGCCTCGACGTACCCCATCGGATCCACCAGCAGGCTGCGGCCGACGGACACCGGCGGGGCCTGGCAGACGCCGGCCACGTAGACGCTGTTCTCGATCGCCCGCGCCGCATTCAAAGAAAGCCACTGCTCCGTCTTGTGCGTGCCCGGCACCCAGGACGAGCAGACCAGGAGCACCTGCGCGCCGGCGTCGGCCAGGGACCGGGCCAGCTCCGGGAACCGCAGGTCGTAGCAGGTCATCAGGCCGAACCGTGCTCCCCCGGCCTCGAATACCACGGGCTCGGTGGACGGCCCCGGCTTGATGTAGGTCGACTCCCCGAAGCCCTGCGCGTCGAACAGGTGGATCTTCCGGTACACGGCCAGCCGTGCACCGGAAGGCCCGAAGGCCACCAGGGTGTTGTATGCCCGGCCCTCCTCGTCGGACGTTTCCACCACGCCCGCCACCAGCGTGATGCCGTGGCGGGCGGCGGTGGCGGCAAGTTCCCGGCAGACCGGGCCGTCAAGCGGCTCGGCCATCGCCGGGAACGAGGCGTCCACGATCTTCTTCTCGTACGTGGCGTACTCCGGGAAGGCCACCAGCGTGGCGCCGTCGGCGGCGGCGGACGCGGCGAACCGGTCGAGGGCGGGCCCGGTGGGCGCGCCCTACGGGGCCGGCACCACCAGCCCCCCCGCGAAACAAACCCCCCCG